>QZIK01000024.1 GCA_003599015.1 Desulfobacteraceae bacterium
ATACAAGTCTGCCCTTGCGCTGTTTAGACTTATCCGTACCGAGTCAAGGCCGCTTTCTATGACCGCCTTCAAGCGATCAGGCCAACTGCCGTTGGTATTGAGGTTTATAGTTCCAAGCCTGGTCTTTTTCCTTATCCCCCTGATGCTTTCGGCTATAAGGCGGTATTCTGTGAGCGGCTCTCCTTCGCATCCCTGACCGAAGCTCACCATGGCTTCAGGCGCCCTTTCAAGATGTCCCACGGCAATAGAGACTATTTCATCCCTGGAAGGCCTGAAATCTATGCGATGATGAGAGGCCTGACATGAATTGGCGGGTTGAAGGGAAAGGCACCCCAGGCACGTTGCATTGCACCGTCTGCTCACCGGCAGCGGCGCCTCCCATCTCCCCAGAAAAAGGTTCTTGGCGGCAAAACAATGGTTCACAGTAGCGCAGGATGCAAGATGATCCGTCAAGGGTCCCCTGTGGCCCATGTTTCTGAACTTCCCTATGGCCGGAACCAGCAGGTCATCATCATAATTGCGGGGGTCCCATTTGGGATTTGCCTCAACCCTGAAGGCCGCAATAACGTAGTGATCCTCCATAAAACCAACTGCCGTGTAGGCCCATGTGGGAAGTATATATTCCTTCGAGGTGTAATCTGCGGCAGGCAAAAAGGTTCTGACAAAGCCCGGCTCCGGGAATGCTGCGACCGCAAAGCAGGGGCCGGCGGAACCATTCTCTCCTTCCGCCTCCGTCAACACGATAACATCCCCTGTTTCAGGGTTGATCCCCAGGGGAGGACAGTCGGGCAGAAAAAAAAGCTTGCTGTATTCCGGCATGGGCATAAGTTCACCGGATGCCGGAACGGCAAGGGTCGTTCCTGAAAGACCCATCATCCTCAGATGCGGGTGTTCAAAGATCCTGCCGGAACTGTCGGCATAAATAAGAAAAGGAAGTTCTCTCAATTCCTGAGCGGTTATTTTCTCATCCATTCAGCCGTTCCGTTTTCCGATAAGGCCGTATGTCTTCAAAGTAATTTACCCCTTACTACCGAAGCCTGACTTCTGTTTTGAACCAAAAAGATCGTCACAAGAAAGTTTCACTCTTTTGTTGTTTTGCCATGTTATTGACCGGCCCCATGTTTTGAGCATACTATAATAATACAGAAAGGATTTGTTTAGAGAAAGAGCAAGATTATGACCAACAGACCACATCTATATTCTGCGTCAAGAGGCAAACAGTTCAGGCTGGTTAAGTTTTTTGCCTATGCCAGCTTCCTGGTTCTTATTGCCTTCAGTTTTCCATTTTCTGTAGTCATTTCCCAGCAGGCCAAAGATATACTCATGAAAAGCTATGAAAATTACGCGCTTCTTATAGGAGAAAACCTTAATCACCAGGTTTTCCAGAACTTTGTGCTGCCCATTGTGAGAAGATACGGGAAGGTTAAACTGAGGGAAAAAGAGCAGTTTGAATGGATGGATCAGGTGGTAAAGAACACCGTTCACAGCTTCAAGATAAATCTGGTCAATATATATGATGTAGGAAAAGGCATTATAGCTTACAGCACAGACCAATCCCTGGTGGGGCAGGATGTGCCTGAAAGCCTCGGATACAAAAAGGCCGTAAAAGGCGAGCATTTTTCCGGCCTTGTTTCCACCTGGGATGATTTCCTGGGGATAGGCCTGGAAATCCCTGGAGGAGAAAAAAAGCTGCGGACATTCATTCCTTTTGTAGGCATAGATCCCTTCACCGGAGACAAAGGACCTCTTCTGGGAGTCTTTGAACTAATCCAGGACCTCACGGAAGAATACAGATCAATAGTGAATTTTCAGTATCTTGTCTTTGGTCTTTCTGCTTCCATAATGGCCTTGATCTTTGTGGCCCTGCTGCTGATAGTCCATAAGGCGGAAAACATCCTGGCCCAGAGGGCGGAGGAACAGAGGAAACTGGAAGCTCAGCTTAACCAGTCGGAAAGGCTTGCGGCCCTGGGGCAGATGTGTGCAGGGGTATCCCATGAGATAAGAAATCCCCTGGGCATTATAAGGAGCACTGCCGAACTCCTTGCCAGCATGACCACCAGCACTGAATCTCAAAAGAAACTATCTTCCATGATCATTGAGGAATCAGGGAGGCTTAACGACATAGTTACAGAATTTCTGGATTTTGCCAGACCTCAGACTCCAAACCTCCAGGAGGTCAATCTGGATGAAATTCTAAGAAAGAACCTTCAGTTTTTACTTCCTCAGATTGAAAAAGAGCAGGTTTCCGTGAGGCATAACCTTGAAGGACTATCCTTCAGAATCAAGGCCGATCCACAGATGTTATACAGGGCATTTTTGAATATCCTGGCAAATGCCTTGCAAGCCATGGAACAGACAAAAAAAATGCTCAGCATAGAGCTATCGGATGCGAACGATCATTATCTTATAACCATTCAGGACAGCGGATGCGGTATCAAGAGAGAGAATCTTGACAAGATCTTTAATCCATTCTTCAGCA
This sequence comes from Desulfobacteraceae bacterium, assembly GCA_003599015.1. Classification (GTDB taxonomy): domain Bacteria; phylum Desulfobacterota; class DSM-4660; order Desulfatiglandales; family Desulfatiglandaceae; genus CG2-30-51-40. Next base: position 2,480 of record QZIK01000024.1, read on the forward strand.
CCAAGGACAAGGGCAGCGGTCTGGGTCTCTCCATAGTAAGGAATATCATTGAATCCCACAATGGAACCATTGAAATAGAAAGCACAGAAGGGATGGGAACAGCAGTCAAAATGAAACTTCCCAAGCTATTACAGGATTAATTGATGCAAACTATTCTCATAGTGGATGACGAAAAGAACTACCTGGTCCTGCTTGAGGCCCTTCTGGGGGCAGAGGGCTACGAGATTTTAACGGCCTCAAGGGCATTGGACGCCCTTTCCGTTCTGCGAGAGTCGGATGTGGATCTGGTAATAACAGACATGAAAATGCCGGGAATGAGCGGAATGGAGTTACTGGAGGAGTGCAGCAAGCTGAAGCCTGATGTACCAGTAATAACCATGACCGCATACGGCACCATAGAGATGGCCGTGGAGGCCATGAAGAAACACGCTTACGACTATATAACAAAGCCGTTTCAAAATGAACAGCTTAAGCTGACCGTGAAAAAGGCCCTTGACGCCCATCGTCTGGAGAAGGAAAACAGGCTTCTCAGGCAGGCCCTTTCTGATCGCTTCAGATACGGCATGATAATCGGAAAAAGCAAGCCCATGATCAGGATCTATGAGATGATAGACAAGGTGGCCCAGTCCAAGGCGACAGTTCTTATTACAGGCCCCAGCGGGACGGGAAAGGAGCTTATAGCCAAGTCCATTCATTACGGAAGTCAGCGCCGGGAAGGGCCATTTGTTACAGTCAATTGCGGTGCGCTGGCTGAGACCCTTCTTGAAAGCGAGCTTTTCGGACACGAGAGGGGGGCTTTCACGGGCGCAGTAGCCATGAAAAAAGGCCGCTTTGAAATAGCTGACGGCGGAACGCTTTTCCTGGACGAGGTCGGAGATATGCCGGCATCGCTTCAAGTGAAGCTTTTGAGGGTCCTCCAGGAAATGACCTTCGAAAGGGTGGGCGGCACAAGGACCATCAGGGTGGATGTGAGGGTAATATCGGCGACCAACAGGGAACTGAGAAAAGAAGTGGCAGAGGGAAACTTCAGAGAAGACCTTTTTTACAGGCTCAATGTTATCAATCTGGAGATCCCTCCTCTATGCGAAAGACTGGACGATATTCCTCTGCTGGTGAAGCATTTCATAGAAAAGTATGCAAAGCCTCAAGAGGCATCAAAGATAGAGGTCAGCCCTGAGGTATGGAAGATATTTTACAACTACAGGTGGCCGGGAAATGTGCGGGAACTTGAACACGTAATTGAAAGGGCAATTGTTCTCAATACAGGCAACATCATAACAGCGGAGGAACTCCCCCAGGAACTCCGCGGGGCAAGCGCGGTCTTTGAAGTGGAACGTTTCATCCCGCCGGATGTACCCCTGCATAAAGCCCTTGAGACCATAGAAGAAAGGCTTTTAAGAAGGGCGTTGTCACATTGCAATAACGTGCAGGCGCATGCAGCGCAGATGCTTGGAATAACCAAAAGCCTCATGCAGCACAAGCTCAAGAAATATGGCATCGTAATCTAGACGTTTAAGATTTTGTACCAACTATTATCTTGTTAGATCAAAGCCTTAAAAACAAGAGGGAGCTAAATTGCCCCAACTGGGTACAAAAAATTGTACCTCTTCGGGTTGAACGCGTTTTCCAGAAACAAGAACTGAAGGGGGAAAAAGCTACTGAACGCAAGCTCTTTCAGAAAAAAAACGTCACGGATAATTTTTTGGCAGAGTTCTTGCTAGACATTAATATCAAACAAATACTCTTTCCTCCTAAGGGACCAACCATTTGATGATGGTTGGTCTTTTTTTTAATATCCCAGTTTCCTAAGGCTGCGAGGATCCCTTGTCCAGTCCTTTTCAACCCTGACGGCGAGATCCAGGTATATCCTTTTCCCCATAACCTGTTCCAGTTCCTTTCTGGCCATGGTTCCTATGGTCTTGATAGTTTTTCCCTTTTCTCCAATCAGTATTGCCTTCTGCCTTTCTTTCTCAACGTGTATGAGCGCCCTTATGATCATCAGTGAGTCCTTTTCCCTGCGCTCCATACTCTCAACGGTCACTGCAGCGGCATAGGGCAGTTCCTGCCTTGTGGCGTAATATATTTTCTCTCTTATTATCTCAGCCGCAAGAAAGGTTTCCGGCTGATCCGTAATTACATGCTCAGGAAAAAACCTCGGCCCATGTTCGAGCCTTTTCCTTATCTCCTCAAGAAGCCGAGAGATTCCATCTCCCTTTCTTGCTGAAACAGGAATAATGGCCTCAAAGGGGTAGAGACCACCTGCCTGATCCATGATGGGAAGCAATTTGGGGGCTGCGACAAGGTCTATCTTATTCAATGCCAGCAAAGCAGGCTTTCTTGCAGTCCTTAAGGCGGTTAAAACAGCCGCCATTCCTTCATCCTTTAAATTTGTTACCCCGGCAACCAGGACCAGAAGATCAACCTCTCTACACGCCGCCAGGGCAGAATCCACCATGCTTCTGTGCAACGGGCCTGTTGCGCGGTGCACTCCCGGCATATCCACAAAGATCATCTGACAACCTTCTTCGTTATATACCCCTGTGATGCGGTTACGTGTGGTCTGGGGCCGAGGCGAAACAATGGCGAGCTTCCTTCCCAGTATCCTGTTAAAAAGGGTTGACTTCCCCGAATTGGGAGGGCCTAAAAACCCTATAAACCCTGAATAAAAATTCATAGGGCATCAATCCCTATTGTTCCGGCGCATAGAGACTCATCTGCACTTACCTCCGCCACCTCTGTTCCAAGGGCAGCATTCAGTTTGACAAGACCCTGGTTCCTGAATCCCCTGACAAGAGGAACTTCTCTTGCAGGGGCCCTGATGCGCACCCTTTCGACTTTCCCACTCAACCTCGGAAGAGAGCTGAGGATCCTTTCCAGATGCATGGAGGCCCTTACTAGAAATCCGAAACACGGATGCCACGGCCCGTCTATGAGCTGCTTGCCCGGGATCAAGGTTGGTGAACCGACAAGTCCTATCCTTATTACGTCTATGCCTTCCTTTTCAAAACAGCGGCAGGCATCTGCACACAATTCAACCGCACGATCCAGCTCCAGCGGCATGTAGCGACCATCTCTGTACCACTGCTCAAGCCGGGTTCCTTCAATGACAACAGTCGGATACAGCCTCACCATGGACGGCCTCAACCCTATTACCTTCTCAACCGTCGCCATGAAACCGCGGGGGGAATCCCCGGGAAGCCCCACCATAAGCTGAACACCCACCTTGAAACCCAATCCTTTAAGCTTAGCAACTCCTTCGGCCGTATCCCGCGCCCTATGCCCTCGCAGAATTGTCTCAAGTACATTGTCATCCATTGACTGGGCGCCCAGTTCCACCGTATCAACCCCGTATAGCTTCATAGTCTCCAGCTTCTCTGTTTCAAGCGCATCAGGACGGGTGGACACCCTTATGGACGAAAAGAGGCCTTGTTTTCGGAAAGGAACCGTCGTATCGAGGATCTTCTCCATCAACGATAATGAGAGGTTGGTAAACGTCCCTCCATAGAATGCCACAATCGTCTCCCTGCCCATATGGTGTTTCCTCTTGGCAAATGCATCCCTGAGCGTTTCCTCAATCTTTTCCGGTTTCAAGGGCTCAGCAGACCTGGAAGTTATAGCCTGTTGCTCGCAGAAAACACAGCGTCCTCTGCATCCCTGGAAGGGTAGAAACACTGGGACAATAACGGGCTTCAGTCTTTCATCAGACAAAGATAGGCCTCCTTTGCAGCCTGTTGTTCCGCCTCCTTCTTGCTTTTACCCGTTCCCTGAGCCAGGATCCTTCCATTTAACATTACAGAAACCTTGAATGTCTTATCGTGTGAAGGGCCGCTTTCCTCCAGCAGGTGATACTGGGGCAGGGTCTTGTAAATGGGCTGGGTGTGCTCCTGAAGCAGACTCTTGAAATCGGAAACAAATCTCTCTCCGGAAATCTCATCAAGGAGGGGTTTAAATACATTTCTTAAAACCTGCATGGTCTTTTTAAACCCGGCATCCATGTAAAGGGCCCCTATAAGGGCCTCAAGAGTGTCGGCAAGGATGGACGGCTTATCCCTTCCTCCACTCGCCTCCTCTCCCTTTCCAAGGAGAAGCATTTCTCCAAGCCCAAGGTCCCTGGCGATGCGGCAAAGGCCTGCTTCACTAACAAGGAAAGCCCTCAGCTTGGACAGCTCCCCCTCCCTGGCTGATGGAAAGAGTTCCATGAGCATATGGCCTACGGCCAGATCCAGCACCGCATCTCCAAGGAATTCAAGGCGTTCGTTGTCGCCTGGAGCTGAATCCGGATATTCGTGCGCGTAGGAAGCATGGCAGAAGGCCTGTTTTAGCAGCTCAAGTCTTTCAAAGCGATAGTCAATAATCGCCCTGAGATTTTCTATGCCGTTTTCTGCGATACCGCCCTCCATAGGTTTCCTGACTACTGCCTCCAGCTTGATTCATTCATGCAACTTCTTTTTCATAGCTCCGGTCTCTAGTTAAGTCAATAGAGCGGGGAGGATTATGGAAACGACTATCCAAATAATTCATTTGACTTACTTTTAGCAAAATGATATTTATTTTTCTTTTTAATAAAGGGTTTGAAAGCTATGAAAAGCATAATCCTTACGGAGCCTGAGATAAGGGAAGCCATCGAGAAGATGGCGGAGTCCATAATAAAGAGACATCCCCGCGAAAAAGATTTGGTGCTGGTCGGGATCCTTACGGGAGGGGCCTTTCTTGCCGCAAGGCTAAAGGAAATACTGTTTCGCATGGCCGGATCGCTTATTCCTCTGGGGACTCTGGATATCACACTTTACAGGGATGACTGGACGAAAATAGGACCTGCCCCGGTGGTGCGGAAAACAGTTCTGCCGCTTGCAATTGATGACAGGACCGTCATCTTGATTGACGACGTTATATTCACAGGCCGTACAGTGAGGGCGGCCATGGATGCCCTGATGGATTATGGAAGGCCGAAACGAATTGAACTTGCGGTACTTATTGACAGGGGAGAGGCATGCAGGGAACTCCCAATCATGGCAAACTATGTGGGACGCATCTGTGACACAGGCCCCTCAGAGACAATCAACGTTTATCTAAAGGAAGCCGGAGTTTCCGATTGTGTCACAGTGGAAGTCGGCAAGGCCGGCCAGATATGAAGCGCGGCAGATCAAGGCAACGCAGCGGAAAATCCGGCGGAACATCACCGAGGCAACCCGAGGTTGTGGAAGGAATTATTTCCCGGCTCGACGACACGGACATTTCCATTGTTCAGGACAGTATCAATGATGCGGATCTTGCATGCCAACTCATTGAGGCAATGCCCGTTTATCACAGCCGGATCGTAACGCTTATCCAAGCCCTTAAACAGAAATTTCCGGACAAGAAAGTGGCGAAGGCCGCAAAAAGGGTCGCTTTCAAACTTAAACAGGCAGGCATCTCCCATGAGGACATTGAGTTGAACGGGGGCAAGGATCCCCCGGTCCTCAAGGCCAGAGGCAAGGAAGAGGTTCAAGCCATGATGGGGCCGGTTTTGAATCTCTCAGGTGCAAGGGCAGTCCTCCTGATAAGGAATTCCTCCCTTAAAGGAACTTATGTGGGAATGGGCATGGCCTCTCCTGAAGAAGGAATCAGCGATTTCCTTTTTCGTCCCGTATCAAGAAAGATGCTCAGGGGACTGGAAGAAGACATTGACAGCGCTGTGGGTCCCTTGGTTGAGGTCGAGGCACCTTTTCTCAGCCGCGTGCTTGAGGACGCCTTCAAAGCAGGGGGTAAAGGAGCAAGTGATCCGAATGGCTATAAAATGGTAAGGCCATGGCTGCTCGAAGAAGCACCTCCTTTTGAAGACCCCCTATACATGGAGCTTCCGGAACAGGTTGAGCAGGATGATTTAATTACCGACTCCCAGGCACAGGAGCTATTCGCCGCTCATCCATTGAATGCCTGGGTGCCCGACCATGAATCAATCGCCTCCTTTTACGAGCAACGCAAGACAATCCTGGAAAGCCCCCTGGTCCTCTCCGATTTTCGAAAGAAAGAACGAGAAAGGGAAATCAGGGATAATATAGCAACCGAGATTTTCACGGACTCCAAAAGGAAAATGATTTCCAGGCTTCTCGCCGAGATGGCCTACTTCTTCAATAAGAAGGGGGAAGATCGTCTCAAGGAGCTTGCCGTTTTGGCTGCCGGAACCATTCGGAAAAAACTGGGATCAGGGCAATCAGACGCCATCATTGATCTTTTGGTTTCAAGGGGAATTGCTGCCTATGAGGAGATTTATCCATCTTCGGGCGACAAGACAGAGAAAGGCAGGGAAGAGGGCAACCTGATTATCCAACCTTAACATCATAAGACTTGACAGCGTTCCGAAAAACCGCTGTTTTCAGGCTGAGGAGAAATGATCACGCTCAAGGTTAAATCGAGCAAAAGAAATGAGATGATCGACATAACCTCTTCGATCAGGGGCGAGGTTGAAAGATCGGGGGTCGCTGAAGGGATCTGCATCGTATATATCCCCCATACAACTGCCGGAGTAATAGTCAATGAAGGCGCTGATCCTGATGTCCGTCTGGACATCCTGGACTCCCTTACCCGATTGGCGCCTCCTTCGGAAGGCTACCGCCATGGCGAAGGGAACTCCGACAGCCACATAAAAGCCGCCCTTGTGGGAAGCTCCGTCACTATCCCAATAGAACAGGGAAGACTTGCCCTGGGTACTTGGCAGTCGGTTTTCTTCTGTGAGTTTGACGGGCCTCGCTCACGCAGGGCTTTGATCCGGATACTCTAAGGTTTGACTTTCCTTTTCAGATTCCTATAATTTTTCAAGACTTTTTTAATGAATTGAACGGAGAAAATAGATGCCGATATTTGAATTCAGATGCCTGGAGTGTGGAGAAATATTTGAGAGGCTGTTCAGGCACGCAGAGGAATCCGTGGATCTTTCATGCCCCAAGTGCAAACAAGAGAACTGCCAGCGCGTTGTAAGCTGCACCAACTATTCCATGGGACCGGGTCCGGCAGGCGCAAAGCCCAAGATTACCACAAAATCCTGCGGGGGCTCAAACGAATGCGTCACCCTTGACCTGCCGGGCCATTGCCGTTAAAGACAGGGCTATTTACGAAAGAATATAAAAGATGCCCGTTAAGGAAGAAACTGCCACGCGGCCCAACCTTAATGAAGAAGATCGTTTTATGATATCTGAGCTTTTTCAGGAACAGGTCGCCGGCAAGCTTAGAAAACTTCATGCCAGAAGCGGGGTAATAAGCTGTGGTTTTGCAGGTGAAAAATACAGGCACTGGCTGATTCAATTCCGATCAGCAGGATCAGGATTTGAGATTGTGGACTTCGACTTTGATGAACGTGCCGAGGACTTGGGTCTGGATCTTTAGACCGGCGGTCCATCAGCCCGAAAAGGGAACTTTATGAAAAACCTGATGGAAGGAAGGTTCATGGGCAGGGACCTGGTCCAGGAACCCAGATGCCCTTTTTGCAGGGGCAATCTGGAAAGACCGGCGGAGATTCCGGAGGCTTCGTCCAAAGATATGGCACTCGGCACCTGTCAGTGCGGAGCTGTGTATGCCTATGACGCCACAGGTCACAATCTGGGATCTGCCATGTCCGAGGCCCTCGTGTACGGGTGCAGGGGTGACTGGGATCTGGCCTGGGATCTTCTTCCTGATGAAGACTATCTGCAGGCCCGGCTTGAGCACTATGACATGGACAGCCACCTCATCGTGCCTGGAGGAGTCTATGAAGGAAGGAGAATCGCGGGCGTCCTTTATTTCATCTTTATCAGAGGGCAAAAGAACTACACCAGTCCCGAAGCAGTGCAAACTTCAGCCGGCGCCCCCGTTCATACCCGCAAAAGCGCTCCTCAAAGGAGAGGCAAGAGGTCTTATTCAAAGAAGGATATTGAAGCGCTCGTAAGGGATTATAATGTCGAGGCACTCCTTGATATTGCAAGAACTGATGCAAGGATCATAAGAGACCTCCAGCGCCTCCTCTACTCGGTTGAAACCCTTGTTCGCCACCGGGCGGCTGAAATTTTAGGAAAGGCAGCAGCCCTCATAGCGGAACGCGAGGCAAACATAATATCCAACCTTCTGCAGGGATTATTTACCTCCCTCACGGATACGGCTGCATCCGGCTGGGGGTCCCTTGCAGCCATTGGAGAGATTATAAGCAGCAGCCCTGACCGCTTTGGATCATATATGCCGCAGTTGTTCATGCTTTCCAGGGACCGCACCTTTCTCAAGGACATCCTGGATGCCCTGAGAAAGATAAGTGCCTCAAATCCTGATCTTCTCAGGAAATACACCTACCACTTCATCCCGCTTCTTGCAGATCAATCCGCCGAGGTCAGGGGCTTAACATCAATTTTGCTGGGCAATCTTGCCGCAGGCGAGGCAGGCGAAGACCTGGCCGCCCTCTGCGGGGATGATTCAGAGATGGAGATCTACAGGGATGGAAGGCTCGAAAAGGTTAAGGTAGGTCTTTTGGCCCTGGAGGCCCTTAAGCGTATATGATTACCCGCTTTCTCCTCTCCTCTCCATCCGGAGACATGGAGATTGATCAGGCCGCTCTGGCTTTGCCTTACAAAACAGGAAGGTTTCAGGATCATCCATTCCTGAAGCTGGGCGACTACTTTAAAGCAGCAAGACAAGCACTGCTCGAGGAGGATTCCGCTTCCCTGTTATCCTTCCTGGGCGCTCATCTCGGACGAAAGATCAGTCTAAACGAGCTCAGGGATATTGCCATACGGAGCGAAAAGCACGGGGCGCTTTATCACGTCGGCAGTGTTGAAATCAATGCAGGTGAAAGTACCATCAAGCTTGCCCTTAATGCCTCTTCCTCTCAAAAAACATCACCCTGGCTAGAAAGGGAGCATTCAACCCTGACCTTGCTCCATAAGACATTTAATCTTCCATATCTGCCAAAGGCCTTCTGGAAAACAAAAATCGAAATCAGACGTGGATACGACAGGGAAACCTTTTTTTTCTCCTTTTGTGAGTGGTTTCATGACTACCATGAATGGCATCTTTCATACCCCTCAGAAGACGGTCAGGATACCATATCCGTATGGGACACCTGCAGGGGATACAGAACGTTCTCAACAAATGAGGCATACGAGATTTACAGACTTGCATCCAGGATACTGACGGTCTACTACCAGTACGAGTCCTTTTGCCAGATCCGCCCTTGGCATCATGCAGCAGGGGATTTCGTTGTTGGAAACCAAAACGGGGCCATTGACGTAAAACTCGTTTCAGCCAGGAGCTACAGCCCTTCCCCTGTGCTTTCCACAGACGCAAACGTCCGGCCAATGGTTGCACTGATTTATTTTCTCCTTGAGCTTTCTTTAAGAATGCGACTTGACAGGATAGACGGCACTGGAGATCCAGCATGGGCGGGAAATTACTGCGTCAGTGCAACCGTAGAAGGCTTCCTGGAAGGGCTGATGTACAAGGAAGCAAATGGCCTTCCGTCAGGAGGCTTGACAAAGGAACTAATTGAAGTCCTTAAGAATTTAAGCATACAGGAGTATCTTGATCTATTCCAGCCTATCGCCGATCTCATTTACGACGAAAACCCTTCAGATTTTGAGGTCGTTTCTTCTCACCTCAATGATCATGCGGAGGATTTCAGAGAGACAATCAAAGGCGTCCGGCTATGAGATCTTCCAGCGGAGTTTTGATGGCCTTGGATACAGATACAAGCAAGCCTGACTTTTCAACATCTCCATGGGGGCTTGACCCCAGCATCCTTCGTGACAGCCCGTATAGAATTCGTTCCGCTGCGCCCAGATCAAAGGTGGTATATCGGCTGCCCTCATCAAAGCCGGATCTGGGGCAAACCCTGGAATTGCCGTCCGCTGATGTCGGTATCCCGTAAACCCTGCATGTAATGGGTCTGTATGTGTATAGATCACAGGAGAGATCATCTGAAAGAAGAGGACATCTTATCCTGACAAGGGAAAGATCAATCCCCTTGTCATGACCGGCAGAGTTATCTTCAATAAATTTTTTCTGAAGCTTTTCGAGCTCGCGATCCGCCTTTGAGCAACGCGTCAGGGCAGGCCTTCTTGTCTTTCTATCAAGGCCCTGAAAGCGCCACTGAAGATAGGCCGCCTCAATAAGGAAAAGCCCGAAGGCCGCATGACAGCAATCCGCGCATCCTTGCCGGCACCTCACCAATCCTTGAGCCTCAGACTTGATCTTCTCGAAGACTGCATCCGCATCCCCCGCGAGCCGTTCATATGATTCAAAGAGGCGGCGATACATCGCTACACCCTGTAATTTTTTAGTATCTTTATAAAATCAGGGTGAGGATCAAACCCGAGGGCCGCGGCCCTGTCCAGATGCTCTATGGCCTTGGCGTATTCGCCTTTGGCGTAATACGCATTTGCTAGGTTATTGTGGCCTAGTCCGAAGTCGGCGGCCTTTTCAACAAGGGCCTCACCTGTTTCTACCGCCTTCTCCGCTTCGCCTTTCTGTAAGTAGGCGCTCACCAGATTGGCATAGGCCTGAACTATATCAGGATTGAGCTCGATTGCTTTTTTAAGGGCGGTTATCGCATTATCGGATTCCCCCATCTGGAGATATGCGAATCCTATATTGGCATAGCCCCTGGCATAGCGAGGTTCGAGACCTACCGCCCTTTCATTGGCTTCCAAAACCTTTTCAATCTGGCCTCTTTTAAAATATATATAACCCAGATTAACATACGCCTCAAACATCCTTCCGCTGTTTGCAATGGCCTCTTCAAATGCCTTTATAGCCTCATCGAGTTTCCCCTCTCTCATGAGCACTACTCCGATGTTATATTGAGAGTTGGCGCACTCGGGATTCTCGGCAAGGATATCCTTCTGTCTCTGTATAAAATCATCCGATGATTCCGGCTCTTTCATTCAAAGCCTCCTGCGCAAAAAAAATACAAAGAGGCCGCCTTCCGCAGGAAAGCGACCTCCCACAGCTTTTATCAAAAAGATAAAACCGTTGTTTTAGTGGTCCTCTGTCTGTCCTCGGCCCTTCAAGCCATACATGGTGCTGCTTCCGGTTGAGAAATAGATCAATTTCTCTTCCCCCACCAGAGCTGTAGCGGCTTTTTTAATGTCCCTCGTAGAAGCAGTGGGCACGATCTTCTTTACTCCCTTTTCCATATCGCTGAAATAAAACTTGGATTTCTTATTTGTCTCAGCGAATTCAAGAATGGCCTTTTTGAGCTCTTCCATAATCATCTCCTTATTGTTCCGGTAATATGGAACCTATTCTTCGATACCTCCAACAGCCTTTGAAACCTCCCAGGACGCAGGGGTGTATTTAAACAGGGTACTGGTCCTGTAAGTATCATACTGGAGCCGGTAGTCGTCAATAAGATGCTCGGAAAAAGGAATTTCGCACAGCTCAAAGAAACGCTCCCACCCTATTCTCTCTGCCCAGTCTCCTATTCTCTCATATTTCTTTGCATTGGAGGCGTAGACATCAATGATCCTTCTGACCTCTTTGCAGACCTCAGGAAATCTCGGGAAGTTATTGGGAAGAGCAGGGATAATGACCTTTGAGAATTTGGGTGCGCTTATCCTGTTGGAGACCTTGCCGCCCGCCATGATAGTCACACAGTCGCCCTCTTTATCCGAAAGGGGAAGCGCCATGCACATGGTATAGCAGTTGCCGCAGAACATGCAGCGTTCCTCATTGATCTTGACGGCCTTTTTGCCTGCCTCTGTCTTGGTGGGACTTATGGCGGCAGTAGGACAGGCTGCGATAACAAGAGGAATCTCGCAAACCGACTCGAGCACTTCGCCATCCACAATGGGAGGCTTCCTGTGGTACCCCAGGAGGGCAATATCAGAGCAATGGACCGCGCCGCACATATTAAGGCAGCAGGCCATGGAAACCCTCACCTGGGCAGGCAGGGTCATGCCCTGAAAATAGTCGAACAGTTCATCCATCACCGCCTTGACCATGGATGACGCATCGGTTGCGGGTGTATGGCAGTGGATGTAGCCCTGAGTGTGGACTATATTCGTAACACCGGCCCCCGTCCCGCCGATGGGGAACTTGAAGCTGCCTGTAACATGCTTCCGGCCGGCCAGTTCCTTTTTCAAGGCATCA
>QZIK01000064.1 GCA_003599015.1 Desulfobacteraceae bacterium
CGAGGTTGGACTGAGCCGCTTTGAGGTGGGGCGTTTGGAAATTGCTTTGATGCTGTTGTTGAATGCAAGTAAGAGAGTTAGAGTTCAGGCGGTGAAGGGAGGGAAAGAGGGTTTCGGGTGTAGTTGCTCTTTGACAAGGTGTAAGAGGTGGTGCTGCTTGGGGTGGAGAAGTCCATAGGTTCGCACTTTCTGGAAGCCACGAGGAAGGACGTGTTGTAGGAAGCGGCTGATGAACTTGAGGACCGGCAGAGTCTTGGTGTGAGTGGCATGGTTTTTAGAGTCGCGGTAGCGGAAAGTGAGTTGGCCGTTTTGAGGGCAAGGATGTTTCGATTGCTGATGGCCACGCGAAAGAGATAGGGGGAAAGGAGGAAACCCATGTATAAGAAGTCAACAGCTCTGGTGATTGCCTTTGCTCTCTTAATCGTTTTTGCTTCATTTGTCGTTGCTCAACAGAAAGAGGAAGGCTGGGAGAAGACCGTCACACTTCAGAGTGGAGAAGTGATATTGGACATGAGCGGAGAGTGGGATATGCTGCAAGAAGGCTATGGACCATTTGGTTTCCGAGGGTCTATTAAAGAAATTCTCACAATCAGGCAAGAGGGGGCTTCATTTACCGCTGTCAAGCAGATCGGAAGTCAATGGGTACCCAAGGGTGCAGAAGCGATTAAAGGCGAACTGGACAAGAATGGCTTCAAAACGGTTTTTCACTATATAAAAGAAAAGGAGTGGTGGAAAGGTGCCTTCATATGGGAGACATGTAAGTGGATTATCACCGATAACGGAAATAAAGTAGTGCTCGACTGTGGGGAACGCATTCGCGCGACACTTACCAGGAGATTAGGCATGAGGCGTTTGATGCCATAATCAAGACTTTACCAAGATCCCAAAACACATCATCACCACTTCGAGTCCGACGGCTTACCCTTCCGCATCGCTCTGGCGAGCCGGCTGCTTAACCCAAGCGTTGGTTGCGACACGAAGTCGCGTGTTTATAAGTGATTAAAATTGATGTACAATTTAATAACCTGGTATGTCCATGCCAGCTCCCTACGCGAGCGTGCTGCCGTTGCGCTGATGACGGGGTGCGGAGCCTCGCGGACAACGTACCGAATTGGGTCTGAATGGCGACAGGAAGACCCCTCCGGAAGCTCCTTCCGGTTAAGGGCAAGGGAAGGACAATATGGCGAGATAAAGCGAAGAGACGCACGCGCCGTCAAGCGAGCGACAGACCTACAGGAGCTAATAGGTCGAAGGCATGCTTCCTTGTGTTTGCATGCGTGGGCAGGTTGCAGACTGCTAACGTGTCTGCACGGGATCGTTATACCACCGGCGTCCAGACTCCGCCTAAGTTGTCCAGCGAATAAACACTTGGAACGTGGAAAAGCCATAACTTCGCCAGGAGCAATTCCTGGCAGGCCGACCGTAAGGCAGGCTTATGGAGGTATGGAATTGAGAGGTCGGAAGAAGCAAAGGCTGTCCTGTAGCGGGGCAGATAGGGCATGAAAATGGCCCAACGCGAAAATCGGGGCCTTCGGCGCCGGTGAAAAAGCGTGCCTACGTCCGAGAGGTGTTTCGTTGCGAGAGAATCTGGAGAACCATCGAAGATGGGAAAGCAAATGACGGCTTCGGCCGGTGCGCCTGTCAATGACGCGACAATATGGCAAGGAATCAATTGGGATCTTGCCCGTGGCGAAAAACCAGATAACATCCGGGTGAGCGAGGACTGGCTTTTCCGCAGCGCTTCAAAGCCAGCCTGTTACCCGGCCCGTTCGCCAAAAGGACATGGTAATTTTACTTGAAAATTGCACTGGTATGATATATTATCATACCGGAGGTGATAAAAATGACAGCTTCAAAAATTGCCATTACAATTGATGATAACACACTGAAACAGCTCGATGGTCTTGTTAAATCCAAACTGTTTCCCAATCGAAGCCGAGCTATACAAGAGGCTATTACCGAAAAATTATCCCGTCTTGAAAAAAGACGTCTTGCACAAGAATGCGCAAAACTTGATCCTGATTTTGAGAAATCGTTAGCAGAAGAAGGTTTGTCATCGGAGTTGGATGAATGGCCGGCATATTGAGAGGTAACATCTACTGGGCTGATTTAAATCCTGTCGTTGGAAGTGAACAGGGTGGCTTACGTCCTGTTCTTATTCTGAGTCATAATATTTTTAATGAAAGGTCAGGGACAGTTATCGCAGTCGCGTTAACAAGCCAACCGCAACGTGCTGGTTTCCCGCTGACCTTGGAGCTAACCGAAAAAAAGTTCCCTAAAAAATCGTGGGTTAAAATCAGCCAGATTCGCACACTTTCCGTAAAACGCATCGGGGAAAAAATTGCATCAGTATCTGATGAAGAGCTTTCCCTGATTATTGAAGGTTTAAATGAAATAATCGGCGGTTAACATCTCACTGGCGCGGATGTAAAAGATACACCGCACAGTTCTTGCGTTAGGTCACAAATAAATAATAGGAGACGGTACTGAAGGCAGAATCCACAGCTATAATTGAACCAGCACAAGAAGGTGGCTGAACAGACCGCCAAAAGCTGGAAGACCAAACCCTCACTGCAGATTGGCGGCGTTCGCCTTGACAGAATGTGCTTATGATGTATAATATAGATGTATACATTACTGGAGGTGTCACATGGTACGAACGCAGATATACCTGACAGCTCATCAGCGGGACGAATTGGCGGCAATTGCCAAGACCGTTGGGAAAAAGCAGAGTGAGCTCATTCGAGAGGCCGTTGATCGCCTCATCCATGAAGAAGGCCGAAACAGGCGAGATGCTGTATTGCGTGAGGCTGCCGGAATGTGGAAGGATCGTGAGGATCTTCCTGATTTCAGAGTACTTAGGGTTGAATGGGACAGGAACTGATCATGGCCAGATCAATACTTTTGGACACGGATGTTCTTGTTGATTTCTTTCGGGGTTATAGCAAGGCGGTCGCCTTTATCAACGCCAACTCCGCCAGGATCATCTTGTCATCCATAGTCATCGCTGAGTTGTATGCTGGAGTTAAAGGTGATGCCGAACAAACTACAATTGAGAACTTCGTCTCTTTATTCCCAGTTATTCCTGTAGGTGTCGAGATTGCGAAGGCCGGTGGACTTTACAAAAGGGATTATGGCAAGTCGCACGGAGTTGGGCTTGCAGACGCCATTCTGGCTGCAACCGCAGAAGCCGAAAATGCGGAATTAAGGACTCTCAACATTAAACATTACCCTATGATAAAGGGCCTAACACCTGCCTACAATAAATAGGAGGGCGACAAGGCGTTCCACAGGATAAGCTAAAAAGCAGGCTTCCAGGTGGACTTTCCGTTCTCATTCATAGAAAGCGCAGGAGCTCTAGCTAAAAGAGCAATTATACTTATAACTTCATATGATTTCGACATGATCTCGCTTGATTTCGAACTTGCAGGACCCGGTAGCGGGGTTGAAGTTGCTTCAGTTATAGAGGGGAGCTAGAAATAAATGATCGAAATATAGGTTGACCGAAGAGAGAATTAATGTTACATGCAAACGATTATTATCTAGAATAAAGAGGCTCCATTTGGCAGACCATAAAAAAAGATTTGAACGCATTGTCCAAAAATTAAAGGATAATGGCCACAAGATAACACCGCAGCGAATGGCTATTGTTAAAATTCTTGTCAACAGTGAAGGCCATCCCAGCGTTGAAAATATACATGCCCATTTAAAAAAAGACTTTCCGACAATGAGTCTTGCCACCGTTTACAGGAACATTGTGTTGATTAAATCATTAGGTGAAGTTCTCGAGCTGGGGTTCCCGGACGGAAGTAACCGATACGATGGAAATAATCCTTATCCTCATCCACACGTCATCTGTATAAAGTGCAAAAAGATTGTTGACCCGGACTTGGAAAGCCTGGATGAAATGAAAAAGGAGGTAGCCCTGGAGACCAAATTTAAAATTTTAAATCACAGGTTGGACTTTTTCGGTATATGCAGCAACTGTATGGAACAGCAAGATTAATATATTTTTTTACCATCAATTGATAACTATTATCATTTAATATTTTATTTCTAATAGGAAAAAAGTGAGGGGGCAACATGCATAAAAAAACCGACCTGGACATATCCCCTTTTATCAAAGTCAATCAAGCAGTCAGCTAAATGTAAGTAGAAAGACGTGCAGCGGAGCACAATATGCATAGCATCACTTCGCATAATTTCTGACAACGAAGGGAGGAAACATTATGAGTGAAGAAAAAAAACAACCGGTAATGGGATCCACAGTCCGCGGCGGCATGTCGAACCGAGACTGGTGGCCGAAACAGTTGAACCTCAAGATTCTTCATCAGCGCTCAAAACTTAGCAATCCGATGGGCGAGGAGTTCAACTACGCAGAGGAGTTCAAGAAGCTCGACTTCAAAGCCCTTAAGAATGACCTCTACGCGCTGATGACCAGCTCCCAGGAATGGTGGCCGGCCGATTGGGGTCATTACGGAGGGCTCATGATCCGGATGGCCTGGCACAGCGCGGGCACCTACCGTCAGGGCGATGGCCGCGGGGGCGCGGGGTCAGGCTCGCAGCGCTTTGCGCCACTCAACAGCTGGCCTGACAACGTGAACCTCGACAAGGCACGCCGCCTCCTATGGCCGATCAAGCAGAAATACGGCCGGAAGATCTCCTGGGCCGATCTTATGATCCTGGCCGGAAACTGTGCGCTTGAATCTATGGGGTTCAAGACCTTCGGCTTCGCCGGCGGGCGGGAGGACATCTGGGAGCCGGAGGAGGACATCTACTGGGGTTCCGAAGAGGAATGGCTGGCGACTAGTGACAAACCCAGGAGCCGCTACACCGGCGACCGGGATCTTGAAAACCCCCTTGCCGCCGTTCAGATGGGCTTGATCTACGTGAACCCTGAAGGCCCGGACGGCAACCCTGATCCGGTAGCCTCAGGCCGTGACGTCCGCGAGACCTTCGCGCGCATGGCCATGAACGACGAAGAGACAGTAGCACTCGTCGCCGGCGGTCACACCTTCGGCAAATGCCACGGCGCCGGTCCTGCTACTCATGTGGGTCCTGAGCCTGAAGCCGCCCCCATCGAGGAGCAGGGTCTCGGCTGGAAAAGCAGTTTCCGAAGCGGCAAGGGAGGCGATACGATCAGCAGCGGCCTGGAGGGCGCCTGGAAGCCGAACCCGACCAAATGGGACTCCGGCTATCTGAGGATACTTTTCCAATACGAGTGGGAACTTGTCAAAAGCCCGGCAGGGGCAAATCAGTGGCTGGCCAAGAACGTCACTGAAAGGGACATGATTGTGGATGCCCATGATCCTTCCAAAAAACACCGGCCCATGATGACCACGGCGGACCTCTCCCTCCGTTTCGACCCCATCTACGAGCCCATTGCGCGGCGTTACCTGAAGAACCCCAAGGAATTCGCCGACGCCTTCGCCCGCGCGTGGTTCAAGCTGACCCACCGCGACATGGGGCCCCGATCGCGCTACCTAGGGCCGGAAGTTCCTGCCGAAGAGCTAATCTGGCAGGACCCCATCCCGACCGTTGACCACAAGTTGATTGACGCAAAAGACATTGCAGACATCAAGGCCAAGATCCTGGCTTCGGGGCTTTCCACATCCCAGCTTGTTTCGACCGCCTGGGCTTCTGCATCAACGTTCCGCGGCTCCGACAAGCGGGGCGGCGCGAACGGGGCGCGCATCCGTCTGTCTCCCCAGAAGGATTGGGAGGTCAACCAGCCCGACCAACTGGCGAAGGCGCTCAAGACTCTGGAAGGCATCCAAAAGGAGTTCAACAGCGCTCAGTATGGAGGCAAAAAGATTTCACTCGCCGATTTGATCGTCCTGGGTGGATGCGCAGCGGTCGAGCAAGCGGCTAAGAATGCCGGTCACGAGGTGACCGTTCCCTTCACGCCGGGACGCACCGATGCCTCACAGGAGCAGACCGATGTAGTATCGTTCGCAGTGCTCGAACCTGCTGCGGACGGGTTCCGTAATTATCTCAAAACCAAATATGCCGTCTCGGCCGAGGAACTGCTGGTAGATCGTGCGCAGCTGCTGAAACTTACCGCTCCAGAGATGACGGTTCTCGTCGGAGGCATGCGCGTCTTGAATGCAAACTTCGGCCAATCCCAGCACGGCGTCTTTACCAAGCGGCCCGGGGCGCTCACGAACGACTTCTTCGTGAATCTGCTCGACATGGGCACGGTGTGGAAGGTGACCTCGGAAGACGCAGACGTGTTCGAGGGGCGTGACCGCGCAACCGGCGAACTCAAGTGGACCGGCACCAGGGTGGACCTCATCTTCGGGTCGAACTCCCAGCTTCGGGCTATCGCGGAAGTCTACGGATGTGAGGACTCCAAGAAGAAGTTCGTGCAAGACTTTGTAGCGGCGTGGAACAAGGTAATGAACCTTGACCGCTTCGACCTTGCATGATCCCGGCCTGAACTTCGTTGACTGCTTCTGAAAGAGAGGCAAAACGGGCCTCTAATCGGATCATGGTTATGAGGCTCGAATTCGTTAAAAGCATTGAAGATATATCTTGAGAAACACACATAACAGCGGATAAAGTTAATAAGTAATAAAAATACAATAATAAGTATTTTAAGGAGTTAGCTTATGACTGAAAAACCCAAAGCAGGTTGCGCCCGACCGACCGGCGGGTTGGTCGGACAGTCTGATGCAACCCAGAAATCACAAACACCGCAACAACCCAGGGAGGAGAAAAAAATGATCCAGGTGATTTCACCTTTGTCTGAGCTACTGAAATATCGGCGGTCGCCGATCGTTATAAGGAGTTTGAAAACCTTTTGTGAGGAACAGCAAAGGCACTGAAGCAACGCCGTCAGGATGGAAACCCGGCCCTGATCTAGTAGGAAGGGTATGGGAAGTTTGGAAAACACACATGGAATCCGACTAATATTCGGACTGGCTGGTTTTTTAATTTTCCAGATGCATCAAACCGAGCCGGTGAAAGCGGTTTCTTTCACCGGACTCGTAATCCTTCGCTTGACTCTCAATAATCCCAGCAGATATGAACGGAGCCTGATGTTGAGTGATCGGAGATTGGTTTTAATCCGTTTTCCGACACACTATCTGTGACACAGCTCCTCGGGGGTCTGCCAGGAGCCTTGCCTTTGTCAAGGCATCTTCAGATCGGCCGGCAAGGGTAATCCTGATTCCCTTCGTGGCAAGGTAAATGCCGTTGAGGTCCTCGCCGCATGCGAGATCGAGGACGGGCTTACCTTCAGGCAATTCAGAAAAAAGCCATGAATGTTCTAAAAGCAATCTCGCAGGAGTCAGTATCCCGACTGCTTCCCCGTCATGCTTTCTATGGTCACCTTTATGATGCATGCCTTTTCAAAACCCTTTTCCTTGTATGCGTATGGCCCCTGAGCTCCACAGTGGGCCATGATTATATCAAAGGCATTGCGCTTGCCTTCTGGTTCGGTGATCAACTCCGCCCTCCCGAATCCGATAATGCTCCTGTATTTAAACCCCCAGTCACATGGCTTATCAGAAACAACCATTTCATGGTCGAGATCAATTTCAAAGCAGACCCGGTTGTTTTTCCTGAGCATTTCAATCTTTTTTCCCTCCCCTGCGCTGTGAAAGTATAAAACGCCGTCTCTGTAGCCGAAGTTGAGAGGAACTACATAGGGTTCATCATTCACAGACATGGCGAGCCTGCATACAAAGGCTCTTTTAACGATTCCCTCCAGGACATCAGGGACGTTGATTTCTTTATCTTTCCTTCTCATGCTGCAACTCTTCTTACCCTATCAAAGCCTTTTCAGGTCCGAGGCCAGGTTCGTCGCGGTCTGATCCATGACTCAAACTTGCCTCGAATAAGCTTCATAAGACACCCTGATGCTTCAGCACCAGGGTGTCTGTTTCTTTTATGAAATGTCAACAAAGAGACCTGCTTGAAAAAGACCCCGGCTTCTCGGCGGGTCTATTCCACTCCGGCAAGCCGTTTGTAGGTTGCCAGGCGATCCTTCATGTCAGCCTCGGCCTTTTGGAACAGCGCATCAGCCTCTTTGGGGAAGGTCCTTGTCAGGCTCGAATACCTCACCTCTCCCATAAGAAAATCTCTGAAATTGCCCGTCGGCTCTTTGGAGTCAAGAGTCAGGGGATTCTTTCCCTGCTCCTTGAGGCGCGGATCATATCTATAGAGAATCCAGTATCCTGACTCCACGGCCTTCAATTCCTCCTCCTGGCTGAGCCCCATGTTGATGCCGTGGTTTATGCATGGCGAGTAAGCAATAATGAGTGATGGACCAGGATAACTTTCCGCCTCCAGCACTGCCTTCAGAAGCTGGTTCTTGTTGGCCCCCATGGCCACTGAGGCCACATAGATATATCCGTATGTCATGGCTATCATCCCCAGATCCTTTTTTCTGGTCGGCTTTCCTGCAGCAGCAAATTTGGCGACAGCGGCCGTCGGGGTTGATTTGGATGACTGTCCGCCTGTGTTTGAGTAAACCTCCGTGTCAAGGACGAGCACGTTAACGTCGCGTCCCATGGCTAATACATGGTCAAGACCTCCGTAGCCTATGTCATAGGCCCATCCGTCTCCGCCAATTACCCATACTGATTTTTTGGTCAGATAATCTCTTCTGTCCAGGATCTCCAGCAGGCACTGCGGCACCTCTCCCCTGGAGTCAAAAAACCTTTCTTCAATAAGTCGAACTATGTCCTTGCCGGCCTTTTTGGATTTATCACCATCATTCATGTTTTCCAGCCATTCCTTGAGGGCGCCGTAAAGCTCCCCTTCCTTCTCGACCCCCATGGCCTCCTTGACGAAATCAGCAAGCTTATCGCGCCGCTGGCTTACTGCCAGTTCCATTCCAAAGCCGTACTCGGCGTTGTCTTCAAAAAGGGAATTGGCCCATGCAGGTCCATGACCATCGTGATTCACAGTATAGGGGCAGCTTGGAGCAGAACCACCGTAGATGGATGAACACCCGGTGGCGTTTGCTATAAGCATTCTGTCCCCAAAAAGCTGCGTGACCAGCTTGATGTAGGGAGTCTCCCCACATCCGGCACAGGCACCTGAAAATTCAAACAGAGGCTGCCTGAACTGGCTTCCCTTAAGGTTGGTAACCGGCATAGGATCTTCCACATACGGAAGTTCCAGGCTGAAAAGGTGATTGGCTACCTGTTCATCCTTCTGGGTGGAAAGAGGTTTCATGACAAGGGCCTTGTTCTTTGCGGGGCATACATGAGCACAGTTTCCGCAACCCGTGCAGTCAAGCGGGCTTATCTGTATCCTGTAACGGTATCCTTTCAGTTCCTTGCCTTTGGTCTCAACCGTGACAAAACTCTTTGGGGCGCCCTTAAGATCTTCCTCTTTTGCAAGGGCAGGTCTTATCACAGCGTGGGGGCACACAAAGGAACACTGGTTGCATTGAATGCAGTTACCGGGCTGCCATTCGGGAACCGTTATTGCAATACCGCGTTTTTCATACCGGGTTGTAGCCGTTGGAAAGATTCCGTCCGGAGGCATTGCGCTGACCGGAAGCTTATCGCCCTGCTGAGCCAGCATAGGTTTCATAACCTCCCGGACAAAGCCAGGTTCATCCTTTCCTTCGTATGCCTCGCGACCTGCCTTGGCCCACGCGGCAGGGACCTTGACCTTTTTTATGGCTCCTATGGCCTTGTCAACGGCATCCCAGTTCATCCTGACCACATCCTCGCCCTTTTTACCATATGTTTTCTTTATGGCGTCTTTCATGTAGCCGACAGCCTTGTCGCCCGGGAGCACATTTGCGATATGGAAAAAGGCCGCCTGCATTATCATGTTGATGCGACCTCCGAGGCCCAGCTCGGTCGCTATCTTAACCGCGTCTATAAGATAAAAGTTGAGCTTTTTTATGGAAATGGTTTTCTTCATATTGTCCGGCAGCTCTTTTTCCATCTCCTTAAGGCTCCATGGAGCGTTAAGGAGAAAAGTCCCACCTGGCTTGATTCCTTCGAGTATATCGTACTGATCCACGAATGCAGGATTGTGGCATGCTATGAAATCGGCAGTCGTGAGCATATACGGAGACTGGATTTCCTTAGGCGAGAACCGAAGGTGGCTTATGGTTATTCCGCCTGATTTTTTAGCATCATAGGCGAAATATCCCTGAGCGAACATATCCGTGTTTTCACCTATGATCTTGATGGTGTTTTTGTTGGCTCCGACTGTTCCGTCCGCGCCAAGGCCCCAGAATTTGCAGCGGACAGTGCCCTCGACGGCAGTATCAATGGGTTCCGGAAGCGAAAGAGACGTGTGGCTTACATCGTCGTTTATCCCGACTGTAAAGTGGTTTTTGGGCACCATGGATTTCATGTTGTCGTATACTGCCTTGACCATGGTTGGGGTGAAGTCTTTGCTTCCAAGTCCGTAGCGTCCTCCTATTACCAGAGGGAGCTCGCCCCTCTCCTCAAATACCGTGCACACATCCTGGTAAAGAGGCTCCCCCAGTGCACCAGGGGCCTTAATCCTGTCAAGCACCGTTATCCTTTCAGCCGTGCCTGGAAGGGCTCTCAGGAAATGCTCGCTTGAGAACGGGTGATAGAGCCTTACCTTCAAAAGCCCTACTCTTTCTCCCAGTTTGTTCAGATAATTGACCGTCTCATGGATCACATCGCAGCTTGAGGCCATTGATATGATAACCCTGTCGGCCTCCGGATCTCCCACATAATCAAACAGATTATATCGCCTTCCCACCAGCGCCGAGACTTTATCCATCTCTTCCTGAACAATATGAGGCACCCTGGCATAAAACGGCGAACTTGCCTCACGGTTCTGAAAGAAGATATCCGGATTCTGAGCAGTGCCTCTGAGCTGAGGATATTCGGGATTCATTGCCTTTTCCCTGAACTCCTCTATTGCTCCCCAGTCCACCAGAGACGCCATCTCCTCATAGTCTATCATCTCAATTTTCTGAATTTCCATGGAGGTCCGAAAGCCGTCAAAAAAATGCAAAAATGGAAGACCCGCCCTGATGGCGCTCAAATGTGCAACCAGCGCCAGGTCCATCACCTCCTGTGGAGAGGCCGAGGCAAGAAGGGAAAATCCCGTCTGCCGGACGGCGTTTATATCCGAGTGGTCTCCGAATATGGAAAGAGCATGAGCTGCCACCGCACGGGCAGAGACATGAAACACTGCCGGCTGAAGCTCGCCAGCCATCTTGTACATATTTGGGATCATTAGAAGAAGTCCCTGCGAGGCTGTGAAAGTGGTTGACAAAGCTCCGGCAGAAAGGGCTCCGTGAACCGCCCCAGCGGCTCCTGCCTCAGACTGCATCTCAACAACCTTTAGTACCTGGCCAAAGATATTCTTTCTTCCGTGTGCGGCCCATTCATCGCAATATTCACCCATGGTACTGGATGGAGTAATCGGATAAATGGCTGCCACCTCGCTCATGGCATAAGCAACATGAGCCGCTGCCTCGTTTCCTTCAAGGGTCTTAAAGTTTCCTTTCATTAAATTCTTCCTTTCTGATCTGACCGGGGGATAATTGATTCTAATTTAGATTATAGTATCACTGAGTTATGAGTAACAGAGGTTAACTTTTTATATTATTTGTGTCAAGAAATCAGATTCATCCGGCTTTTGCGTACCGGCGGCCACCCCAGTCATTCCTGCCAACTCCGTCATTCCGGCTAACTCCGTCATTCCGGCCAGTTCCATCATTCCAGCGAATGCCGGAATCCAGTATATGGAAGCTGCAATTCTCAAGGAGAAGAGAATAAAGGAGCGGAAGCGACCATGGAAACTGCGAATGATTGAAAGCGATAACCCTGCTTGGAAGGACTTATTTGATAGCAGACTGTGACTGGATTCCGGCCTGCGCCCGGAATGACGAAGAAAAGAAAAAGGCATGCGAAAGACCTAACGTACGGAAAAACCGGATGAACCAGAAATCAATTAAGTCGGACTTGAAGGAAAACGGCTTAATCAGACGATCAAGTAATATTTATGTTATTTTTAACGGCGTTCCAGACCTCCTTTACGGCCAAGGCGCCCGGGGAATCAGGGTCATACTCGAGGACGGTCTTCTCCAGGATCATGGCCCTTGTAAATACCGGGTCAAAGGGAATAAGCCCTAAAACCGGAAGGCTGTTCTCCCTGCAATAGCCTTCTATTGATGTGCTCTGTTGAACGTTGAGATCGTACTTGTTGATGCAGACCATTGAAGGAACCCTGAAGTGATCCGCAAGGCTTACAACCCGCTGCATGTCATGGATGCCTGCCACTGTGGGTTCTGTCACTACCAGGACAGCACTTGCGCCGCCTATGGATGCAATGACCGGGCATCCAACGCCGGGAGGGCCGTCGGTTATGATGAAATCCCTTCCCATTTTCTTTGCAAGCTCCTGTGCCTCCTTCCTCACAAGGCTTACAAGTCTGCCGGAGTTCTCTTCCGCAATCCCAAGTCTTGCGTGTATCATTGGTCCCATTCTGGTCCTGGACTCATACCACTCACCGCAGGTGGAGATGGGAAACTCAATAGCTTTTGAGGGACAGAAATGCACGCACACCCCGCATCCCTCGCATTGGATGGGATCAATTTCATATTCTTCGCTCACTGCGTTGAAGCGGCACATATCCCGGCATATACCGCATTCGGTACAAAGATCCTTCCGGACAATGGCTTTGTGACCTCCCATGAAGTCGGTCCTGGTGATTATCTCAGGAGCCAGAATAAGGTGCAGATCCGCTGCGTCAACATCCGCATCGCATAGAACAGCGTTGTCTGCAAGGGCGGCAAACGCCGCAACAATGCTTGTCTTTCCAGTGCCTCCCTTTCCGCTAATCACCACAAGTTCTCTCACGAATCCTTTACCTCCTTGCATCCAGTTCCTTTATGCGGTTGAAAAGTCCGGCAAAGGAATCCTTCCACCCGGGCATTTCCTTGACAAGTAGATCTCCCCTTGAGTAGGCCTCTGCAATCCGCCTGTCAAAGGGGATCTCCATAAGGATATCAATTCCCTCCCGGCCGGCATAGTTCTTAACTCCAGGATCTCCCGTGTCGCACCTGTTGATTACAATGCCAAAGGGTATTCCCAGGATCTTGACCGCTCCCACCGCAAGCATAAGATCATGTAGACCGAAAGGGGTAGGCTCTGTTACAAGAACCACAAAGTCAGCCCCGCGCATGGAGGCCACCACAGGACAGGATGTTCCTGGAGGAGCGTCAATGATGGTTAATGCCGAAGAACGCGCGTGTTCACGAACCTTTCTGATTAGAGGAGGCGCCATGGCCTCTCCGACCCTCAGCTTTCCGTGTACGAACTCTATCCCATGGGCCTTTCCCTTTTCTATGACCCCAAGCTCCCTTCCTTTTTCTGTGATGGCCTTCTCCGGACAAACCGCCATGCACCCCCCGCAACTGTGACAGAGCTGCTCAAAGGTTAGGACCGTTTCCGCTATCACAACAATGGCCTTAAACTGACATATCTCGGCGCAAGCACCGCAGCGGCTGCACTTTTCCTCATCAACTTCCGGCACCGGGGTATAGACAGTGGTTTTTTCCTCAAAGGAGGGCATCAAAAAAAGGTGTGCGTTGGGCTCCTCCACATCACAGTCAAGCAACTGAACATCCCCTTGAACAGACAATGCCAGGTTGGTTGCAACAGTAGTCTTGCCCGTGCCTCCCTTTCCGCTCGCAATACTTATGATCATTTAAAAGCTATCCCCTGTCCTCGGTCTTACCCGTCCGGCGAATCATATATTCATGCAAAGCCTCCTGGAGGGCTGTTGCCGCTAGAAGAGCGCAATGCCTTTCAGCCTTTGGAAGTCCTCCGAGAGATTCTTCTATGGCCTCACCGGTTATCTCCAGAAGCTCCTCCGGGTTTTTACCTATGGCCATCTCAGCCGCGACGGAACCGCAGGCTGTAGTTGAACCGCAGCCGTCCGTCATGAACGAGGCGGCACTTACCCTTTCATTATTAAAGGAAAGAAACATCTCCATGCTGTCCCCGCAGACACCCTTGATCCTGGCGTGGCCGTCCGGGCTTGAAAGCCTGCCCATGAAGCGGGGATTCATCCATCTCTCCAGCACCTTTTCCCCGTAGGCCTGCCTTGTCTCCTCAAGTATCTTCTCCTGGAGGGATTCAACAAAATCGTCCAACGGCGAACCCATTAAACCAATCCCTCCTTCTCTATCCCCTTGCAAGCGGGCCCCCGCACTTGGGGCACTTCATCTCAAAACAAGGAGTTCCTCTGGTGTGTGGAACCTTGATATTACAGGCGGTGCATACGCACTCTCCGCCGGGCCCCATTCCTCGGCCTCCCCCCATGCCTCTACCTCTGCCGGAGGAATCCTGTCCTCTTCCACCTCCCTGTCCTCTTCCCTGCGCTCCGAAACCGGCCATCTTAAACCTCCTCAGCATGATGTGCT
>QZIK01000051.1 GCA_003599015.1 Desulfobacteraceae bacterium
GGGTGCCCTTGAGAAAATCAGTAACCAGCCTGCCTCTCGAAGTCACCCCTTGCCTCTGAAGATGCGGCGCCCGGTAGTTGGTCACCGCCGCGATCCTTCCCCGCCGGCTTATTCCAAGCCAGGTTCCTCCGTGCCGCAGATCCCTGCCTCCCAGCAATCCCGGCTCATCGTCCCAGAAGGCCGCAGGGGCCGTGGGCCGATCATAGTATTCGTCCCGGTTTGCCGCAATCACAAGGGGATACAACGGATGGACCCTTATGGCCAGAAGAATCAGACACACCCCGCTGTTCACCTCTCCCTGGTAAAGGGGATGCTCAGCTCGTATACGCCCCCGTCCAGCACGGCCTTAACCGGATACGGCGCCTTCTCAAAGACCTTGAGCATACTGGTGTTTGTTGCGAGCACATCGGCGGTGAAGCCCTCAAAGCCCCTGTCCCTGGCAACGCGTATAAGGGTGAGCAAAAGAAAAGTCGCGATCCCCTTCCCCTGAAATGCCTCATCCACTACAAAGGCCACATCTCCGTAAGGTCTGTCGTGATGCTTTACATATCTCGCTTCGGCGATTATCTTTCCAGATCCCGGCTCCCCTATAAGCCCAACGATGGACATGGTGTTGTGATAATCAACATTAACGTATTCCTGCATTTTGGAGTGCGGCATTGTCTTTATGGGTGAAAAATACCTGTAATATACGCTCTGGTCTGAAAACCTATAGAATAGCCTCCTCATCTCATCAACATCCGACGGCCTTATGGCCCTGAATCTCACAACCAACCCCTCCTTGAAGGTGTGGCTTGTGGTAAGCTCGTAGGGATACAGCTTTCCCGACTCGGCAAGATATACCTGATCCCTGAAAAGGATATTGCTGTCCTTGGCCAGGGACACAAGTTTTGCCCTGTCGTCCGGATGGGCGATATCAATAATGGCGAGGGCCCTTTCCCGTACGGTCTTCCCGGTGAGTGAAGCTGCCCCGTATTCGGTCACCACAAGGTCCAGCCCCTCGCAGTAATTGAACTGATTCGGGTAGTCTTTTACCGACAGGAGGATATTTGATTTTCCATCCCGGTTTCGGCTGGGAAGGGCCGCCATGGTTCTGCCGCCATGGGACAGAGAGGCGCCGGTAAAATACTCCTGCGCCTCCCCCGGCAGGATTCCCACATTCCCCCTTCCGTAAGGAAGTGCCAGTCCTCCCGTAAGATCCACTTTTCTTACAGGCAGAACTACCACGAACTTGTCGTTGCCTCCTATCCGCTTTGGATCTGCCACCACGTCTATAGCCTGAAACTCTATAATGGGATTAAGGTGGAGCCACTCCATGAGTTCAGGGGTTCCCATGGCATAGGCTGTGAGGCATTTTCCGCGGAATGTCCCCTTTCGCCGGTTATTGACGGCCCCGCTTTTAACAAGATCCATAAGAGCGTCCGTAAAAAAGGGACCGTGTATTCCAAGGTCCTTTTTGCGCACCAGATGCCTGGCCAGCGCCTCGAATATCCTCCCAATACTGAACGGCATGCAGCTTCCATCCTGGATAAGGGATGCCACATTGGCGCCAAGCTTGTCATGAACTTCGTCCACCGGCCATCTCTGGAAATATATGGGCGGCTCGGTGGCCTCGACCAGAAAGTGGAAATCGTTTACATGTACCGTTGTATCTCCTATGGTACGGGGAACCTTGGGGTTGATCTCACCCACCACCAGAGAAGCGCGCTCCATGGCCTGCCTTGCAACATCCACCGCCACTCCCAGGCTGCAATAGCCCGCCGGATCAGGAGGGGTTATCTGGACAAAGGCAGCATCGATATGGATGGTTCCTGAACTTATAAGTGAGGGAAGCCTTGAAAACCTGCACGGGACAAGATCAACCCTGCCTGATGTAATCGCCTCGCTTGCCACCCATCCCGCGAAAAAGGTCTTGAGCCTGAACTTATAGGAGAATTTCTCCTCTATGGATATGGCGTCCCCCAGGCTCACAAGCTGTATCAGCTCAAGGTCGCGAAGCCCTGATCTGTCTGAGGCCATGAGGGCCTTAACCAGGGTCCTGGGCTCCGCAACCCCGGTTCCCAGAAAGATGCTCATGCCGGGCTTGACCCTGGAGAGTACCTTCTCAGGGCTTATCAACTTTCTCGACCAATCAGGTTGTGCTCCTGGTGAAGCCATAGTGAACCTCTATAAATCTGAGTGTAAGAAGACTATCTTTTAGATAAATTTAATACTATGTTCATCAACAATAGTCAACACGTTAAACGCTGCAACGGTTTAAAAAGAACATACAATCGCCCGGCAATTGCAAGCTTTTCAATTAAATGTTAAAATGAATTATCAGATTATGCTTCGTCTCCATTATCGCAATAACTATAGAAATAAGATTCATCCGGCTTTTGCGTACTTATTGGTTTTAAGGCCTGAAAATGAGAAATGTGAGGAATGATGTCATTCCGGCGCAGCCTGTCCCGGACACCGATCCGGGAGCCGGAATCCAGTAGAGGGAAGCTGCAATTATTGGGGAGAAGAGAATAAAGGAGTAGAAGCGAACCTGGGAACCCCGAATGATTAAAAGTGATAACTTACTTTGAAGGACTTATATGATAGTATACTGCGCACGGATTCCGGATCGGGTCCGGAATGACGAGGAAAAAGGCATATGAAAGTACTCAAAAACCGGATGAATCGGAATTCTAAATGATCAGATACCTGCGTCTCATCAAAAACCTGTCCAATTGGTGGCTCTACCTTGCGTTAAAGGCCGGCGCGGCTAAGTGCGATCCTGCCATTTTCAGGGCAAGAGGCGGCGTTAACATAGAAGTGCCGCGCAGACTCCTCCATGAATTCAAAGAAATTTTCATGGAAGCAGCCTATACCAGACACCTTATAAGCAAGATCCCCAAAAGTCCGACCATAATAGACATAGGTGCCAATGCAGGCTTTTTCTCCCTTTATGCAGCTTCCCGCTTCCCCGGAGCTAAAATCATCGCCTATGAGCCGGTCCCGACCAACTTCAGACAGCTATGCAAAAACCGGGATCTGACATCATGGCTGGAGATGAAATGCGTCAACGAAGCTGTCTATGGGAGTGAGGGAGAAGTGAACATAATACTAGATGAAAAAGAGGCCCTTACCACCTCTGCCAGGGTGGGTGAAAACCCGGGGAAAGGGCAGGACGTTTTGAGGATAAAGGCCACGACCCTCCAGCAGATCTTTGAACAAAACAGCATTAACCGTTGTCATCTTCTTAAAATGGACTGTGAGGGGTCGGAATATTCTATTCTTTACAATTGCTCCGGAGACTTATTGAGGCGTACGGATCAGCTTGCAATAGAGGTCCATGATGGAAAGGAAAACGGCCACAATATGGCTGAACTAATTGGTTTTTTTGAACAAAACGGCTTCAGGACACGCAAACGCCAACACATATTATGGGCCTCAGGCTTTTACTCGGAATAGCTGCCTTCTGATACAATGTCCGGATAAAAAGTGGAAATTTAAACTGCGTCCCCCAAAAAATGCTTGACAGTTTAAAATTAATAGTATTATTAATTATTTTTAATAGGTAAATCAGGTTATCAATGTCTGTTTAGAAAAGGTGTTCTTGTTTAATTCCAGGTATAACTGGAATAACATGGAGCTAAGGTTTATGACAAAAAACTCAGACCTTCATTTTACAAGATTTAGCCCAAGTCTGATATCAAAAACAAAACCCGACTCAGAACCGGGGGAAGAAGTCTACAAAAGCTCTCTTCTGGTAACAATAGTGGACGATGAGAAGGCAATCTGCGATGTGCTTTATAGCTGGATAAAATCCTGGAAATATGAGGCACGCATACTCCCGCCTCCCCACTCTCTGAACAACCTGCTGGATACCTGTGCTGCAACACAGATATTTATTCTTGATTACCTGCTCACCGAGGGCAACACGCTGGATTGGATACCGGAGATCAAGAAGGCATACCCCGACTGCAAGGTCCTGGTGATGACGGGCCATGCCGACATGGACACCCTAATCAGGGCAATTCGCCTTGGGGCTACTGATTTTCTTCTCAAACCCATTACGGCGGACCTGTTGAAACATTCCATGGCAAGAATGGCCCAAATGCTTGAGTCAGAGATGAAAGCAAGAGAGCTCCTGGCGGAACTAAAGAAAAACAATGAGATCCTGGAAACACAAAAAAAGGAGCTTGAATTCCTTAACACAAGGCTTCTTGAGACTAACAAGGCCTTCTCCACCCTTGCCCAGAATCTCGACTTCGACCGCATTGAGATACAAAAACAGCTCTCCAACCGCATCAAGGCGGAGGTTATCCCCATAGTCAAGAAGCTTCAGGCAGACGCCAATACGGCTAAATATACCTATGAATTGGCAATGCTTCTAAAGACCCTGGAGAATATAGCCGCCGGAATAATGGAAGCGGATAATCCTTCTTCCGCCCTTACGACCGCGGAACTCAGGGTTGCCTCTCTGATAAGAAACGGCCTTACATCAGAGCAGATCGCAGCAAAACTGTTTATTTCAGTGGATACGGTAAAGACTCACAGGAAGAGGATTCGCAAAAAACTTCAACTGACCGGATCAAACGATCCTTTAAGGGATTTCCTCTCGGAATATTCGGAAGTTGGGGCCTGATTGACCTTCTGAACCTTCCAGGTCTTATTAAAACACCGGCTGTGATCGCGCCAGGAACGGCTTTTACTGCAACTGGAGGGAAGCATACTCACCGTTATGCTCCCTTTTGCCTTGCTGGCTTATATCTCTTATTATTGATTCAAGCTGGGCGAGATGAGCAGGCTTCAGCGCATCAAACTTAAGCCCGCAGCGCCTCGTCTCCAAGGTGGACAGAAAACCTTCTCCCTCATTTATACGCACATCGTACACCAAAGTGCACGGAACGCTGAAGGCATTGTATTTTTTGTCGTTATTAAAAATATCCACGTTCACCTTTTTATCCAGCCCGGTCTTTTCATCCAGGAGCGTATATTCCATAGCCAGGCCGCCCTTGCTTATGTCCACGATACGTCCCATCCTGTCGAACATCGGCCTGAAGGTTGCAAAAATGGTATCCCTGGGGACGTAGCGTTCAAAGACCCTTCTGTCGATTCCGCTTTCTAAAATCACCTTTAGTACTCCTCTGTCAGATCGCATTAAAGCGGATAATCTGTTCCAACTCAATCTTGTGACTCTGCCTTAACCTGTCAAACTTAACCCCGCAACGCCTTACCAGCAATTTACCGGAAGATCCAGAAGACAGCTCCAGGTCATAAACTATCCTGTATTTCTTAAGCCTAAGCATCCTGAAAAGGGAAAATATTATTATATCGTAATCGTAATCGTATACTAATTTCTGATTCTCACCTGGTGTCGTAACATAATAAAAAGAAAATCCATTAAACGATATATCTATAAGCTGCCCTACAATTTCAAACTTGCGGCTGTCGCTCCTGTAAAACAAAACATATGCGCCCTGTCTGAGGGGGAAACGCTCCATTCTCCTGCGGTTATGCAAAGCATTCTGGGAGAGATCGGAGGCTCCTGAATCAAATCCCATATATCACATCTCTTCATATTTAAATAAACTCCTCGCTGTCTCTGATTCCAAACAGCGGAGCAAACACTACGGGTTAATAAAGCTTCAGCAAAATTCATGCCCAATTCTAATGTGGTCCATTCAAAACTGAATAGTATAATGATCTCTTTATGTTTGGGCCAAGTATGCCGCCCTGCTGCGGATACCATCCACTTCTATAAAACGCAAAAAGTGTAAGTTACTCCGACATTCAATAGTCCATGCCCATGCATGTTGAGGTAACGACCTAATATAATTTTATTCTTCTTAAAATCAAAACTGTAATTTTTTTCCGACACCCTTAATCAAGCACGGCAGGCCAGGTCTCCACACCTCTGCCTGACCTGGCTTGAGCCACATAGCTTACTCTGGCCAGGAATCCAAAGTTTCTGCTGGCATCGTCAAATATCTCAAGAAACCCTTCACTGCCGGTCCCGAATCCGATAACAATTTCATCATGTATATCAAAATCAAGGTTTCCGCCGGCAGGCCTTACCTCGGCTCCGAACCGGTGGAATTCAGGCCATGTGGTCTGCTGCCACGCCAGGTGTGTTCCCTGGTTGGCCTTGAGGTCAAAGTCAACCACCGTGAATCTTCCACCGCCTTCCAGACCTAGCCCGAATACTATCTCATCCTTTCCGTCTCCGTTTACATCGGCGCGTGCCGGCCACAGTTCACCATTTACCACATTGTAATCCGGCCAGTCTATTTTCCCCCATGCAACCACATCACTTCCCTCGACTCCGCTCGGGGAACCTGCCGCACTTTCATCCAGGACATTGCTGAATATAAGGTATGTTCCATCAGGGCCCAGAGAAGTGCCCTCAATCCTGCCGAGGCCGACGGCAACCTCTGCCATGCCGTCTCCGTCCAGATCAGGGCAGGAAGGCCTTATTTCACCGTTAAAGGCATTGTAGTCTTCCCATCCGGTCTCAAGCCATTTTATATGAGTGATCTTGTTGTCCGCGAACTTAAAGACCGCCACCCGCCCCTGACCTCCGGGACCAAGACCTATGGCTATCTCATCCTTGCCGTCTCCGTCCAGATCACCGCATGCGGGTCTGGTCTCACCGTTAAGGGCGTTATAGTCCTGCCACTCAACGCGGCCCCATGCCTTGAGAATATAGGATTTATCAAGAACGGCAAAGTAGCCCCCCGGCACCCCGTCAATACCCTCGACAGGTCCCAAGCCAACAACAATCTCCTTATCTCCGTCTCCGTCAAGATCTCCCGCAGCAAGGCGGATCTCCCCGCTCAACGCATTGTACTCAGGCCAGGGCAGATAAACCGAGCGCTCCATCTGGCCGTCCGGGATCAGCATGTCAATCCATCCGCCAAAACCAGGATCAGTCCCTGACCCGGCAAGAACCAGCGGGGATTTCAGGCTTGTTTTTCTGTCTCTAAAATCTTGCAGATCCTTGGATGAAACCTTTGCTTTTTTGGAAACCAGGCGCTCAAATCCGGCTGATATCATGTGGTCATTATTAACATACATAAATGTGTAAGAAGTGACCGGCCCGACGGACACGCCGTCCACCAGAACATCGGAGATCAGGTATCCATCTTTTGGCTTGATATTGAAGGTCTGGCTTCCGCCATGGAGCACCTCGATGGTACCGGAAGGGGTTATGCTTCCAGCCGCCCTTGCAGAAGCCTTGATAGCGTATTTTAGGGCCGAGAAGCTCACCGCAATGCTCTGTGATCTGGTCACGTTGCTGAAGGTGTATGTCCCGACCGGCCCCACAGACACCCCATCCACCAGAACATCCTCTATCTTATAGCCTTCAAAGGGTGATATCACAAATGCCTGACTTGCCCCAGGGCTCACCTGGACCGTTCCTGAGGGGCTGATCGTTCCGTTTGGACCGGCCGTAGCTGTAATGGTGTAATAGGGGGAAGCCTCGAAGCTCGCTGATATGCTTCGGGATGAGGTCACCTTGCTGAAGGTGTAACTCGTCACGGGGCCTGCAGAAGCTCCGTCAATCAACACATTCGATACCTTATAACCGGTTGCCGGAGTAATGGTGAAACCCTGGCTTCCGCCGTAAGTTACCTGCACTGTTCCTGAGGGGCTGATCGTTCCGTTGGACCCTGCTGAAGCCGTGATTGTAAATGTCTGGGCCGTAAAACTGGCCGATATGCTCCTGGATGCAGTTACGTTGTTGAAGGTGTAACTCGTCACCGCGCCCACAGAAGCTCCGTCAACCAGTACGTCGGCCACTTTGTAGCCGGTTGCCGGAGTGATTATAAAGGCCTGGCTTGCACCGGGGTTCACCTGCACTGTCCCTGACGGGCTTATGGTGCCGTTTGAGCCTGCCGTGGCGGTAATCGTGTGGAACAGGGGTGAAAAGCTCACCGAAATGGTCCTTGATGATGCAACATTGGTGAAGGTGTAGCTTGTGACCGCACCTGCCGATACGCCGTCCACAAGAACATCCGCCACCTTGTAGCCGGTTGCGGGAGAAATGGTGAAGGTCTGGTTTGCCCCGGGAGTCACCTGAACCGTTCCGGAGGGGCTGATCGTTCCGTTTGGACCGGCATTCGAGGTAATAGTGTAATAGGGTGATGCCTCAAAACTTGCCGATATGGTCCTAGACGATGTGACATTGCTGAAGGTGTAGCTTGCAACAGCACCCACCGAGACCCCGTCAACCAGCACGCCGGCAACCTTATACCCTGTTGACGGAGTGATGGTAAAAGACTGGCTTCCGCCGTGGCTTATCTGCATGGTGCCTGAAGGGCTGATGGCGCCGTTTGAACCGGCAGTGGCCGTTATTGAATAAGTCAAGGTCGTAAAGCTCACCGATATTGAATGGGTTGCGGTCACATTGGAAAAGCTGTAGCTCGTTACAGCGCCCACAGACACTCCGTCAACCAGTACATTCGCCACCTTGTATCCGGCCGCAGGAGTGATGGAAAATGTCTGCGTTCCGCCGTGCGTCACCTGCACAGTCCCTGATGGGCTTATGGTTCCATTGGACCCGGTCGAAGCCGTTATCGGGTAAGTCAATGCCGCGAAATTTGCAGAGATCGTCCTGGATGCCGTGACATTGCTGAAGATATAACTTGTCACTGCGCCGGCCGATATACCGTCCACAACAACATCCGCCACCTTGTAGCCGGTTGCAGGGCTTATAACATACGCCTGACTGCCTCCGTGCGTTACCTGCACAGTCCCCGAGGGGCTTATGGTTCCGTTGGACCCTGCTGCGGCTGTAATCGGATAAGTCAACGTCGTGAAACTGGCGGCTATGGTTCGAGATGAAACGACATTACTGAAGGTATAGCTGCTGACTGCGCCCACGGACACTCCGTCCACCATTACATCCGCTACCTTGTAACCGGTTGCAGGAACTATGCTGAAGGTCTGGGTGCCCCCCTGAACCACCTGCACTGTCCCTGAAGGACTTATTGTGCCGTTTGACCCGGCAGTCGCAGTAATGGGATATGTTATCGCCGCAAAGCTCGCCGCTATTGTATGGGGAGAGCTCACATTGGAAAAAGTATAAGAGCCTACAGGTCCCACCGATGCACCATCCACCGCTACACCTGCAATTGCATAGCCTGCAGCAGGTGATACGGCAAAAGTCTTGCTGGCGCCTCGGCTTACAATCACAGTTCCGCTGGGGCTTATTGAGCCGTTTGCCCCGGAAGAGGCCGTGAGCGTGAAGCATTCAAGTTCGTTGGAAAAATCACTCAGGTTTCCATAGGAATCATAGGCCTTGACTGCAAAAAAATAAGCCTTGCCGTCCTGAAGCCCGGTAACTGTGTACTGTGTAACATTTCCGACATTTATCTCATTTGTATAGGACCTGGAAGCCAGGCCGTAATAGAGCTTGTAACCCGCCACACTGCCTGAACTGGGGTCCCAGGCGAGGGTTGCCTCAGCCGCAATTGCCGATCCGCAGAACGCAAAAGGAAGGAGACATAACAGGAAAACCACCAGCCTTTTTCCCCATCCGCCTGCGCCGGCATCCCTATTCCCATTATTTGTCCCCGTAGCTTTCATGACCTGCCTCCTTGCAACAACCTTCCTTCAAAAAATCTGTTCTTTAGTAGCTGTTTCTTAATCTTTAAATATCTTAATTTGTTACACCTACCCCGATTCATCAAAAGTGGAAAAGTGAAGGGCGTCCCCTATGTTTGGAATGGTGCCGAGAACGGGGGTGTTAAGGTATCTTGCGGTCTGGCGGACGGATTTAAAAGAAGGATCGGACCATTCAACCACGCCTGCCGCGATCCCCATCAAAACCACTGACAAGGCGAGAAGAGCAAGAGCAGGAGAAAGCCTCTCCGGGCGCCACAATGCCCTGTACTCCCTTATGCGCATCTCACCCACAGGGCTTGCAGGCTTTATATCCAGGCTCTCTCCCGCCGGCCCTGAAACACCGGCGCTTGCCTGCATAACAATAAAATTGGCGCTCTGCTTCCCAAGCGATGCAGTCTTGTTGTAGCGAATGCTCCTTGCGATTCCCTCCTGGTTCCTCATAACGAGTTTTTTGGTAAAAAAATCAACCAGTATCCTTCCCATCTGTATATCGCTTCCAAAGTAACCTATCTCCACATGGGAGTTGTCCGCCGACTGCATGCTCATGCTATCTTCAATGAGCTTTCTCAGATCACGACCGATAATGGTCGCCTGCTTTAATGCCGTCTCCTTCTGGAGGCGCCTTGAAAGGTCCAGCACGGCAAAATCATCCAGAAACAGACCTTCCCTCCCTGCCAGGATCTCACTCATGGGAACCACGTCCACCGGCGTCCTTGAAAGGGCTACCGGAGAGTTGACATCCACCGACACGAGCTGAGAAACTGAGAACCTGTCCGCAGAGAGCCCGGCAACGGCCAGATAAGCCAGGCACGGCGCAACAATGAGAGGGAGCCACTTTTTAACCTTTCTTATTCCGTTGAGATATCTTTTTATATAGTAAAACATCGTTTAATCCTCCAAAGCTACGATGTTTCCGTTCAACAAACCGTATTCTTCCAGTTATTAAATACAACGCCGTGCACACGCACGCCGGCGCTTTCAAGCATCATCTGCGCTCGCTTGACCTGCTGCCTTGCGGTAACGTTGGCAAGAGTCACCATCACAGCCGCATCGCAGGCTCGTCCTATGAAGACAGGATCAAGCATGTTGCGATTGGGCGGGAAAAGGGCGCCCGTGTCCACAAAAACAATATCATAGCCGGCGCGAGCCTCCCTCAGGATGTCAGCAGCCCTTGCAGAACTCACGGCCGTAGGACTTTCCCCGTTTCCGCCCGAGACAGGAGCAGTCAAGATGTCAAGACCGTCCTCGCCTGATTCCCTTATGAATCCATCCGGTTTGCCCTGCTTTTCATAATCCGAAAACCTCCACTCGGGCTCAACGTCAAAGCATTTGTGAAGACCTGGCCGGTACCAGTTAAGATCTACCGCCAGGATTCGCCTTCCTCCCCTCCTGGCTGCTGCCCTTGCGAGACCTGCCGTAAACATGGTCTTTCCCTCTCCTGCTTCGGCGCTTGTAACCATATAGCAGGGCGATTCAATACCGCGGCCTGCAAATTCCTCCTGAGCCCTTGCCTCAAGGCCGGTCATTATTCTGTTTGCTTCCGCTAGTTCTGAAAAGGCTTTGGCTTTTCGGCTTTCTGAATGTCCCATAGGGTCCCCCTTTCATGGGATTGAGGGATCTGTGGTTTTCCTCAATTCCTGGTTATGATCACTACCCACCTTTCCCCCTCAGAATACCCTTGAAAAATGCCTTTAAAAGGCCGTTTACAGGTATTTCATATTACAATTCTACTGTACAGGGGGAATTCTACCTTGCTTACATGGGTATAATGAATACCCATTTTATATTATGGCTTTCACCTCCTTTCTACAAATTCCAAAAGTCAGCGTTAAAAAATAGAAGATCAGGATTCCTGAAGCGTGGAGTGAAAGATCGAAAAGGGATGCGTGACGGGTCGGCATGCTAATCTGAGCAAGCTCGATGATAATGGAGAGAAGCGCTGACATAAAAATGCTCCAGGCGCGGGGCGCCCTTATTGAATTCCTGTAAAGGGCGCTTGAAAAGGCGATAAACAGAATAAACCCCAGCAGCACAAAGGACAGCACATGGAGGATATCATCTCCCTCTATCCCTGACCTTCTGTAAAGTTCCCCCAGGGTGTCGGCCCCAACAAAGGAAGCATAACATAACATGAAAACATAAGCCAGCGCCAAGCCTGTTGCACCGACTGATACGGCCATTTCTCCTTTACTAAAAGAAGCGTCATCTTTGATATTGATATTACTATTAAATATATTTCTCACTATCTATAAATGCTTTTTTAAGCCGGCTGTCTGCAGTGACAAGTTCCGCTCCTCTTTTTGCCGCAAGGGATAGAAAAACAGCATCATAGACGGTTAGACCGTGTCGCCGGGCAAAAGTCAAAGAATCCATCAGGAAGGTCCTGTGCCCCACAACCTCTAATGGAAGGTCCATGACAGCCGCAATTATTTCCTGCGATTCAGACGGCCGGATTTTTCCTGCTTTTTCTTTTTTCCAAAGGACCTGAGCAATCTCCACCAGCGCAAGCTCGGGAATCACAAGCGTCGTTTCAGCCCTCCAGGCGGCGGCCAGGTGTTCCTCAAGGCCGTCTGGAAAGGGTCCGTCAGGAATATAAAGGCGTATAAGAGCAGATGTGTCCAGCACAACTATTCTCATCTGTTTCGTTCCTCGCGTATTTCCTCAACAGAGTCTCCAAGCTCTCTCCCCTGAAATCGTTTTCTGATTGCCCTGGCCTTTTCAACCGGGGATTCGTTATCAAGGATGGCCGCCCGTTCAAAAATGATCAGGACTTCCTGCTGGATACTCCTCCTGTTCCGCTTTGCAAGACGGGCAATCAGCCGGTAAATATCATCCGGAACGTTTCTTATGGTTATGGCCTTCATGCACGCCTCCATAGAAGAAATTAAAATCCTTGAATGTATTATGCAGTCAGTCTGTTATAATGTCAAGGCAGCGTAAGTGGTTATAGCTTATCTTCTCTTCTTGACCGGAGTGCGGCGCAGGGCTATCATTCTTCTCATGCTGACCGCCCTCACCGCATCCGCAACGGTTTTTTCCCTTACACTGGGGATATGGATTCTGGCAAGAGATCCGCGATCCCGGCTGCATCAGGTCTTTGCCGTCGGAATGTTAAGCCTGGGAGCTGAGGCCGCATTCGCCGCGCTTGGCGAAGGCGCCCCTTCCGAAGATGCAGCCCTTGTCTGGATGCTTGCAAGACACATGGCCATGGCAACAGGGCTGGGGGCATGGATACTGTTCTCCTTTGTCTTCGGCCGGCCGGATCGCAAGCCTTTTGCCCGGCGCTGGAGATGGGCACTGCTGCCCGCAGCCGCAGCCCCACTTGCCTTTGTCCTGATCTTCCGAAAGACCTTCTTTGTTGAAGACGTGGCCATAAACCTCACAGGTTCCTGGATGATTCCCCTTGGACCTCCCGGCTACTGGTTCTATCATATTTTTCTTCTGGGGGCAGTTG
Organism: Desulfobacteraceae bacterium; assembly: GCA_003599015.1. Lineage (GTDB taxonomy): Bacteria > Desulfobacterota > DSM-4660 > Desulfatiglandales > Desulfatiglandaceae > CG2-30-51-40. The sequence continues at coordinate 13,058 of QZIK01000051.1, forward strand.
TAATCCTCATGAACATGGAGAGGGTCTTCCGTCACTCCCTGGGACACGTCCGCTGGAGGACCAAATTCCTGGTACTGGGCCTGGGGGGAATATATGGACTCAGAATCTTTACCGCCAGCCAGGTGGTGCTCTTCAAGGTCCTTGCCCCGGAGCTGGAGCTTTCAAATCTAGCGGCCCTGCTTGCCGGAAGCGCCCTCATGCTTATCTCCCTCCGCCGCACCAGGATGCTTGAGATAAACGTAGAGTTTTCCCAGACCGTTATCTTCCATTCACTGACAGTCCTGCTCGTGGGGATATACTTCCTTCTGGTGGGAGTCCTGGTCAAGTTGATCCAGATCCTTGACCTGGGGGATGACTTCTCCCTTCAGGTAATGATCGTTCTCCTTGCGGTTCTTTTCATTTGCATACTTATGCTTTCCGACCGCGTAAGGCGCAGGGTCAAGGAGTTCATAAGCCGGCACCTCAAACGCCCCCTCTATGACTACCGCAAGGAATGGACCGCCTTTACGGAGGCAACCGCCTCAGTGACAGATCCGGACGAACTGTGCAAGAGGGTTTCAGAGAGGCTCTCCCGAGTACTGGATGCCCTGTCCGTAACCGTATGGCTCATGGAGGAATCTCCTGAAAGGGTCCGACTGGCCGCATCCACCCTTTTTAACGCCGACGAAGGAAGACAGGAGCAGGTGCAGGCCCCTGCCAAGAACTTCCTCAAGGAGATGATCGCAGGAAGAGGCGCAAAAGAAAAGATCGGCCGCAAGACCTCCTGGACCAGGGAAACACGCTCCTCCAACTCAGAGGCATACAGGCGTATGGAATCCTTCTACTGGGCGCCGCTTGAGGCGGGAGGAAAGCTTTTGGGCGCCGTCGCCCTGGCGGACAGGGTGGGCGCAAGGAGTTTTTCCATTGAGGACGAAGACCTCCTAAAGGCCATCCTCAGCCAGACAGCCGCAAGCCTCCTCAATCTTAAACTTCTTGAAAATCTAAGAAGAGCCAAGGAGATAGAGGCGTTTCAAACCATGTCCGCATTCATGATCCATGATCTTAAAAACCTGGGAAACTCCCTTTCACTCACCATGGAAAACCTCCCGGTGCACTTTGAAAACCCTGAGTTCAGGGCAGAGGCGCTGGGCATCATCCAAAAAAGCGTACAGAAGATAAACAACATCTGCCGTGGGCTCTCGCTTTTGAGGCAGGCCATAGAACTCAAGCCCATGCCTTCCGATCTAAAACACACGGTAAAGCAGGCCGTTGACTCCCTGGGCGGGGGGCTGGCGGGGACAGCGCTTGAGTACAAATTAGAT
>QZIK01000140.1 GCA_003599015.1 Desulfobacteraceae bacterium
CTTATATCCAGAATTCCGGGTAACGCCGTTTCGGCTCGAGATTGTTCACCAATAAGGCGATTACCAGCATCACTAACGCTCCAAGCCCAGCCGGCATGAGCACATAGAGGTAGCCTAGCTGGTGTACACTATCGCCTCCTATAACGGCGATAAGCGCGGTGGCCCCGCCCGGCGGGTGCAATGTTTTTGTCAAATGCATCAAGGCAATGGCGATGGAAACGGCAAGTGCCGCCGCTAACCACGGTATGCCGCCTGCAAATTGAAAGGCAGCAACTCCAATCACGGCTGAGAGCATATGGCCGCCGATCAGGTTTCGAGGCTGAGCTAAAGGGCTGCGGATGGCTCCGTAAACGAGGACGGCTGAGGCGCCGAAGGACCCGATAATCATTATCAGCGAGGTATGGTCTAATAGAGTAAAATGGATCAGTCCCACCGCAGCGATGCCAATAAAACTGCCGATCCAGGACCATAAAATCTCAGTCCAGCTGACCCTGGGCGGGCTCTGTGTATGGCCCTTCATCTTCCCGAAATAGGCCATTTAATCCTCCTTTATCCAAGCATACAGAAGGAGTTGACGAGATTCGAACGCGTTACGATGCCGATAGGTTTTCCGTCGGTGTCCACTACTGGGACCCGATTGATGTTTTTCTCGATCATCAGTGATGATATTTTTCCTATGGACATGTCAGCCATAGCTGTGAACGCTGGAGCAGTCATAATATCGCCTGCGGTTCGTTTAAGCATAGGGGCAGCAACGCACCCCTTGTTTTTCAGACAACCGGCGATGACCTCCATGAACGATCCTTCCTGATTAGCACCCATTTCCCGTAAAAAATCCCTTTCGGAGATCACGCCGACGACACTGCCGTCCGGCCCCGTAACCGGCGCGCCCGAAATGCCTTTTTCAGCCAGCAGCGTGGCGGTTGCGACCAAATCAGTGTCGGTGTGGACTACATACGCTGGAACAGTCATGATGTCGTCGGCCTTCAGTGCCTTCATCATACGCTCTCTGGCCAAGACATACGCTACCCGATATACCTCCTTGAAATCGGCAGGGGTGATATCTATGTAACCCTTCATGGACTTCATGGCAGCCATGACATCATCGTCCGAGATCTCGACCGGATCATAATCTAAAACGTTAGCTGAACTCATTATGCCTGCTCCTGTAGCCACAGTTTTCTGGTTGGGATGGCGACTTTTTTCCGCGACTTTTCGGTCCGATAGCTCACCGGATAAAACGTGACGAGCATCGGACTCTCAATGGACAGGATAATCAAAAATTTGTTTCAGGATATTAGGATACCGACGAATGTGTCAACAGACATTGCGAATCGTAGCTTTACAAACATAACGCCGCCCACTGTGCTGCTACGATTTCCTATTGACTAGAGAATTGCAAACGTATAAACATACTTTTATATATTTATCTAGTTATGGTAATTTAATATACGGTGCACAGCAAAACTGCGGTAAAGTCAAAAGCCGGTAGGAACTCCCCATGAAAAATAGCAATAAGACGTGCCGTATGTGGATTTACCTTTGGCCCCATAGAGGCACGGTAGTAGCAGATAGCTGGAGCTTCCCAAATACTCTTACTGTATCGAAGTTGCCCCGAATACGCCTTGATTTTTCTAAAAAAGGCTGCAAGAGCAGTTCACAGGAGGGGGAAAGGATTGGAAAGAACAGCACAAGAAGAAAGAGTTGAACTGGGGGAAGGTCTTTCCGCCGGGGCAGTCCTGGCGAGATGTCTATCCGACGAAAACCGGATACGGATTATATTATTCCTGGCCAATGGAAAGGAATCCGTGTCCAGGATCGTGGAACAATTACAGCTCTCCCAGCCTCTGGTTTCACACCACCTTAAAGAGCTGAGGAGATGCCTGTTGGTAAAGATTGAAAGAAACGGGCCGTTTATTTACTACGAATTGGCTGACCGAGGAATCTTAGCGATATTGAAAGATCTGGCCGCACTCGGGAAAAATTTGCTGGCCACTCGAAAAACCTTTTAAACGCGGAGATTATGGAGAGTTAGCATGGATAGTCTTGAACAACTACTCAGTAACCTGGAGCCTGAAGAAGCCTTGAAAGAAGTCGCTCATCTGGCAAGAAGACTCTTTCCCCTTCTGGATGAAAAGGCTCATTTGGACTTCATCTTTAGCCTTACAGGTGATACCGGCTCGGAGAAGGTCTCCAGCCTTGTCCATCTTTGACTGGCAGAGTGTATGGGCGAAGGTGTCGACCCGACGCAGATGTGCCAAAGCCTCGTGGAGAAAGTTGCTCAGTCGAAACAACTCCGATCCGTCACCGACCCGGAAATACTGGTGCTTTTCGAAGACTGGCTGGAAGAACTTGAGGAAGAGGTCATTGAAGCCGTCAAAATCCACGGTTCAAAAGATCCAAAAAGCCTTGCCTCTGAACTTGGGCTTTCCGTAAGAGGGACGAGCTTTTTTCTTTCAAAACTGAAGAGGGAAGGAAGGCTGTGAGATAAGCCAGCATGGAAAAATACCATCGGCTCAGAGAAAAAGGACGCCACATCGTGCTTGCCGCCGCGGCCTGCTGTATCGCCTATTGGCCGTCGCCCATTATGTGGAAAAGATTGGCCACATTATGAAAGGTTATGCATGAGATGGAGAAGGGCACAACAATCACAACATTAAAGGAGGAGATGAATGAAGGTACTTTTTATTATCTCGACCGATGACGGAGAGACGATTTACAATGCGATGAGACTTGCCAATGTGGGAGTCGAAAAGGGTGATGAGGTAAGCGTATTTATGCTGGGTAAGGGGGTGATGTTCGAGAAGAGCGGCAGCGAGCAATTTGATGTCATTGGACAGATGAATAAATACAAGGGCGATTTCTATGTCTGAGGGGTCTGCATGAAGACCCACGGTCTTGTGGGATCCAGCAGTTGCCCCATCGGATGGATGGACGATCTCTATGCCCTCGCTATGGAGGCTGATAAGGTTATCACCTTCTAGTCCTGGTTGAAAAGACACCGGTCTCCATCAAGGAGGTTGAGGCCGCCATTGAAAAGGAATTATAAATGCCGGGGCGATCGCCTTAACGGGAGGTTATAAAGCACAAATGAGTTATTTGATCATCTGCATGTCTGCGATGCTGGTGTCAGGCCTGACCCTGTTTTCAGGCTTCGGACTCGGCACCCTTTTGATGCCTGCCTTTGCATTATTTTTTCCCGTTGAAGTGGCTGTTGCAGCAACCGCTATCGTTCACGGCGCCAACAATGTCTTCAAGATTGCAGTGGTGGGCAGAAATGCGGACAGAGATCTCATTGCCCGATTCGGGATTCCGGCTGTTATTGCTGCGTTTGTCGGAGCGGCGGCACTGGGCTATTTTTCTCATCTGGGAGAGATCTTCAGGTACACACTGGGTTCCAGAACAGGGATAATCACGCCCCTCAAACTCATCATGGGCGTCTTGATGCTGGGCTTCGCCTTTTTCGAACTTCTTCCGCGGCTTCAGGAGATGAAATTTGACAGGAAGTATCTCTTTCTGGGTGGGGTATTATCCGGTTTTTTTGGAGGATTCTCCGGACACCAGGGCGCGCTTCGCTCTGCATTTCTGGCCAAGGTGGGTATTTCCACGCAGGCCTTTGTGGGAACGAATGCAGTGATAGGCTTCATGGTTGACATGGTACGAATCGCGACTTACGCGATAATGTTCTTTTCTGCAAAGGCCTCCAGTTCCATCGGCTCTGACCAGTGGCCTCTTATAATTACAGGCATTATTGCTGCATTTGCCGGAGTGATGCTGGGTAAGCGTTTTATTCACAAGGTCACCATGAAGACCATTCAGACCGTCACAGGCTTTATGCTGGCTGCAATTGCTGTCGCGCTTATAACAGGCATCATCTGACGGAACCAGGCCTATAAATTTTACCGGCTGGCTTTGGCTAATCTTGCAGGGGTGGGCTTGGAGAAAGAGAAAGCTTAACCCCTCTCACATTATCCATCTCTTTTTAATGTTTCTATAGCTCCATAGAAACAGGAAGACACAAAATGCCCCGAGAAGGACAAAATCGAGTCCCAGGGGCATGATGTGAGCTCTGTTGAAAGCCCCGTGAAGGATGTCTGCGCCATAGGTAAGGGGAAAAATATAAGAAAGTGGTTTGATAAAGAAAGGCAGCCGTTCGATCGGAAAGAAGAGACCGCAGAGGAATATCATCGGGAAGCGAAAGAAATTGGAAAAGGTCTGCGCCTCGAAGACCTCGCTTACCGATACCGCAATAAATAGTCCCAGAAATGTAGAGGAAACGGCTATGAGGATAACTGCGGGAAGAGCGGTAAGCCATCCCACCCGGGACAGATCGAAGAAAAAGCATGCCATCGCTACAGGAACAAAGGCGTTTGCTATACCGAATACTATCGCTCCGGATGTCTTTGCTAACATCAGCACGCCTAAAGGTATCGGCGCAAGAAGGAGCCTGTCAAAGGATTTTCCTTTCTTTTCGAACGTAACGGTCACAGCAAGCATGGAGGTTGTCCCGAAAAGGATGGATATGGCCATAAGGCCGGGAAGCAGATCAAGGACTCCATCAAATCCGCCGCCGGATCTGATGAAAAACATTCCTGTCCAGGCGAGGGGGAATATGATTCCCCAGCTTATGTTAGGGGGTTTGAGATAATAGGCGCGCATGTCCTTTAGTATGATATTCCAGAAGGCTATCCAGGTTTTCATAATATGGATTTCTCCCTCTCTTTTTTCATGGCGCCTGCCTCTATTCCGGTGATCCGCACAAAGACATCTTCAAGGGAGGGATGGATTCTTCTTGCTTCCATCACCTCATGGCCGTTTTCCTCCAAATAGCGAACAAGGACCCCGGCACGGATGGGTTCACCGGATTCAACCCTTATCCTCCCATCCTCCGGGCAACTTAGAGACAAGTTTGGGAATGCCGAAGCCATGGATTCAAACGATATCTTGGCCCTCTTGCTCAGGGTGATTTCCATTACATTCTTTTCCTTAGCAGGTTGAATCAGGTTTTCAATTGTATCTGTCTTTATGATCTTGCCTGATGCTATAAATGCTATCCTTGAGCAGAGGCGCTCCGCCTCTTCGATGTAATGTGTTGTCAGGAGGATTGTCGTGCCTGATCTGTTTAAGCCGGATATGAGCTGTCTTATCTGCCTGGCGCTAGCAACATCTATCCCGGTAGTCGGCTCATCCAGGAAGAGAATAGGGGGGTTATGAATTATACCGGCTGCAATGGTAAGCTTTCGCTTCATCCCCTTGGAGTATCCCCCGAACTTTCTGGAGGCGGCCTCAGCCAGGCCGAGAGACCTTAAAAGTTCTGCTGCGCGTGACACCCTGTCGCTCTTTTTCAATCCGTAGAGTGATGCGCAGAAGCACAAATTATCAAATCCCGTCAGCTCAGGATAAAGGTTGCTTTCATCCGGAACCACCCCTATCAGGCCCTGAGCGGCCTTGGGGCTGTGGGTGCAGTCAATGCCTGATATGCTAATAGCGCCAGTGTCGGGCCTGGCAAGGCCTGTCAGGATGTTTATTGTTGTTGTTTTGCCCGCCCCATTGGGGCCGAGGAATCCGAAAAGCTCACCCTTTGAGACTTTAAAGCTCACATCTTCGAGGGCATGCACATTTCCGAATCTCTTGGCAAGTTTTTCTGCGACTATTGCGCCCATCAATCCTTTGTTTCCATTTCCTTTCTTCCTGCGCAGGGGTGTCCCTTTGCCTCGCCGTGGCATTCCCTTATCTGCTGCGGAGTGCATTCATCAGGCCTTCCTTTAAGCTTTCCAGGCCTTTCGCAACAAGGCTTACACATTTTACTCACCTCCTTCCCTCCATAGCCGCTCTTCTGGGCCGATATCCTGCTGCAATTGCCCTCGGGATTTCTGAACCGGCCGAAATGATCCAATGTCCGTGACAAATCCCCCAGAGTCTCACTATTGATGGAGTAATGCGTCCAGTATCCCTTTTTGTCAGCCTCGATAAGGCGGGCCTCTTTCAGTATCCTGATGTGTTGTGAAACCGCCGCCTCGGATATGTTGAGTCTGGCCGCAAGAGCCTTTCCACAAAGCTTCTGGTGCCTTAGCTGCTCCAGGATTTTAAGGCGCGTTTCATCCGCAAGGGCTTTAAGTGTTGTTAAATTTCTTTCCATTGCTCCCATTCACCAATTAAGCATAAACTTAATCAAATAATCGGCCAGCGTCAAGAAGAAGATTTAGAGGGCAGGACTGGTGGCCCATGGCGATGAAGGATCGAGTAGGTTTTTTTCATTCGACCCCTCGTTCTAAGGGGTAGAAGCAACACCAGCTACGTGACACCCTGCATTCCTTGTCTCGCGGCCTGTCTTCAGGAAAAATTAAAAAAGTTGACATGGGTGGTCAGAGAGTATATTCTTTAAATAGAATTTATATATCTGTGAGTTTCAGACAATTATTGAAATTTCCCAGCCGACGGTTTCCAAACACCTCAGAATATTGGACAGCGCCGGCCGGGTAAGTTTCAAAAAAGATGGACTCTGGCTAAACTATTCTATTGCCGATGGCAACCAAAGCCCTTATGCTGATGTCCTTATAGGAAATATCAAACACTGGTTGGAGGATTATTCTGAGGTTGCAGAACTTATCGAGAAACTCCCATTGATAGACAGGGGAGAGTTATCCAAGAAATGGTAAAAGGATAAAATTCGGCAAAATATTGCTAAATAGCTATTTGGTAATTTATAATCGGTGTTAGCAGGAGGATCCGGGAGTGAAAGAAAGAACGAAATTACTACTGATCATTTTCACCTATGTCGTATGTTATTATGTGCCATGGGACAGCCAAACTATCCGCCAGTCCGGTCTGGAGGCCTTTATGATGCTCCAGGAATATGCCAGGGAACACGTTCTTACCTGCCTCATTCCGGCATTTTTCATAGCTGGAGCCATTTCGGTCTTCGTGTCCCAGGCATCTGTTCTAAAGTATTTCGGAGCTACCGCCAAAAAGATCCTTTCTTATTCAGTAGCCTCTATCTCCGGCACGGTCCTAGCAGTATGCTCCTGCACGGTCCTGCCTCTTTTTGCCGGAATATATATGCGGGGCGCAGGGATAGGGCCTGCCACGGCATTCCTCTATTCAGGGCCTGCCATTAATGTGCTTGCTATTGTGCTAACGGCACGGATTCTGGGATGGGAGCTGGGGTTGGCCAGAGCCATTGGCGCGGTGCTTTTTGCGGTTCTTACGGGTTTGCTCATGGCCTTCTTTTTCCGGAAAGACGACGAAGCCCGGATAAAGGGAGAGATGTATCTTCCTGACGAGGAGGCCAAAGGCCGTACCCTGACCCAGGATGCAATTTTCATTTTCACCATGGTGTTTATCCTTATATTTGCAGCCTTTGCCAGGCCGGCCTCCGGGTCAACCGGCCTATGGCCTTTGATATTCGCGATGAAATGGTATATAACCGGTGCACTCCTCATTGTGCTGGCCCTAATGCTCAAGCGCTGGTTTATTAAAGAAGAGAGGGTCGCCTGGGTTCAATCCACCTGGGGATTTATGAAACAGATATTCCCATTGCTTGGTGCCGGTGTTTTGGTAGCCGGTTTCATGCTGGGCCGCCCAGGACATCCTGCACTGATTCCAGAGCACTATATCCAAAGCCTGGCAGGAGGGAATTCTCTTTGGGCCAACCTGTTTGCCTCAGTTGCCGGTGCCCTTATGTATTTCGCAACTCTGACAGAAGTGCCCATACTGCAGGGCCTCATTGGTTCGGGCATGGGAAAGGGCCCCGCACTTGCTTTGCTCCTGGCAGGACCTGCTCTATCTCTACCCAATATGCTGGTAATAGGCGGGGTGCTCGGTGTCAAGAAGACAACAGCATTTTGTTCCATCATTGTAGTTTTAAGCACCATTGCCGGAATGCTTTACGGCGCTATTTAATGTTATTACTATACAAAAAGGAGGATAACTATGGAAATCAAAGTTCTCGGGCCTGGTTGCCCTAAATGTGAATTGACGGAAAAAAACGTTAAGGAGGCCGTTGCTGAGGCGGGCGTTGACGCCTCTGTGGTCAAGGTAAAGGACGTGATGGAGATCGCCAGGCATGGGGTATTCGGAACACCAGCCGTGGTGGTGGACGGTCAGGTTAAGTGTGTAGGCAAGGTCCCCCTCAAGGAGGAGATCAAAAAATGGATCGAGAAAAAATAGACGAAGGATCGAAAAACAACATCCACAGAATGGTAAGAGAGAAATATGCCGGCATCGCCACGGGCAGTTTAGCCGGCTGCACGCCCTCGTGCTGCGGGGGTTCGCCCTCGCTGGCCAACATCATGGACAGAGGAAGAGTCCTGGATTATGCGGAAAAGGATCTTGCTTTAGCCCCTGGAGAAGCTAACCTTGGGCTCGGTTGCGGGAATCCCATCAGTAAGGCCGAACTGAAACCAGGTGAAACTGTATTAGACCTCGGGAGCGGAGCAGGATTCGATGCGCTCCTGGCTGTTCAGAGTGTAGGAGAATCGGGAAAGGTGATCGGAGTGGATATGACGCCGGAGATGGTCCAAAAGGCCGGAGAAAACGCCAGGCGATTGAATGTCTCCAACGTAGAATTCCGCCTGGGAGACATAGAGCGGCTTCCTGTGGAAGACTCCTCGGTGGATGTGGTCATATCCAACTGCGTGATAAACCTTTCTCCTAACAAATCAAATGTGTTCCGGGAAATCTATCGGACCTTGCGGCCTGGTGGGCGAGTTGTCATTTCCGATATTTTGCGCTGCGGTGAACTTCCGGAGGCGATTCGAAAGGACCCAAAAGCCTACACCGGCTGAATCTCCGGGGCCATTTCACCCGGGGAGGTGGAAGGGATTCTCAATAAAGTGGGATTTAAAAATATCGCTATCACACCCAAGGAACAAAGCGAAGAGATTATTAGAGGCTGGAATGTTGTCGAACACGCTGAAAAGGTCGTCTTTTCGGCTTACATACAGGCAAGAAAACCGTAATGCCCTATCCGGAACGACGATTTGCCTGGCAGGGATCGGAGGGCATATCTCAGGCTTTGTTCAATCCGCCGACAACGTGAACCAGGGATGAGAAGATGACAGATAGACTTTCGATGTCTGAAACCATTTGCTACTGCTTCGATTATACGGCTGAAGACATACAAAACGATCTCTTACTGAATGGTCGCTCCACGATCCTGGAGCGGATTCAGAAGGAAAAGAGCAGTGGTCTATGCAACTGCGGCATCAAGAACCCCAAAGCGAGGTGATGTCTGCCGGACGTTCGCCGGGTGGTGAACCAAATTGTCGGGCATCAAAAAGGTGTTTAGAGGCAGCGTAAGACCCAGGTCAGAGCCGCTGAAGATTCCCGGAAATGAATAAATCGAAAACGAAAAAGATTCTTAAGATGAAGCTTTCGGATCTGCTCCGCGCGACCATGGCGTATGACTGCGGAAATGAAGGGTTTATTGGGTGAATGAATTCCGCAACTCAATACAAGGTGTTAAAGAAAGGGCGCTCAGGCAAATGAACGATAAAATAAAAATCCTGTTTTTGTGTACGGGTAATTCCTGTCGAAGCCAGATGGCTGAAGCCTGGACCAACAGGCTAAAAGGCGACCAGTTTGTGGCCTATTCCGCCGGGGTTGCGCCAAAACAGATAGATCCCAGAGCAGTACAGGCCATGGCTGAGGTTGGGATCGATATTTCAAAACAGCGATCCAAAGATATCTCTTCGCTTCCCGATGCTGAATTCGAATACGTTGTAACCCTTTGCGACGATGCTCGCGAATCCTGTCCATATCTTCCTGCCAAGGCCCGGATTTCGCACCGCGGTTTTAAGGATCCTCCAAGACTTGCAGAAGGCGTCACGGATGAAGAGGAAGCCATGAGCCATTACCGACGAATTCGCGACGAGATCAAGTCTTTTGTTGAAAAACTTCCGGAATCATTGAGTCAGGATTTTACCAAAGCAGCGTGAAACTCATCAAGGCGTAAAAAGCCTGGTTGAAGATATCAAAATGGACAATCCCTGTATGATGTGGGTTAACTGCTTAAGTTAACCTTTTGATTTTGTTCTGGGGTGGAAGATGGGACTCGAACCCACGACACCCGGGGCCACAACCCGGTGCTCTGCCAACTGAGCTACATCCACCGTTGAAATATCTATAACACTGCAGAGCAAGCTTTTCAAGCGGATATTTCTTTCATTAAAAGCATTGTCCTGCGCAGATTTCTTATCGGACCGCCTTGACCTGAAACATTACATGATAAATAATGACCCATGCTCACTATATTTATCCATAATACCATCTTTGGATCTTCAATGAGCCTTCATGTTTTCAATCGGGAAATGCGATCTTCACACCTTCCAGTAACTAGCCGCCAGGCTCGCTGATAAGAGCCGAAAGGTTGAGTCATGAGCTGGGAGGGAATAATGAAAATATTTGGAGAGAAAATGCCTATGCTTGATATCTCTGGAACTTATACGGATAAATATGAACTTGCAATGGGCCAGGCCTTTTTTTTGGCCGGCCGCAAGAACCAACATGCCATATTCGATTATTTTTTCAGGAAGACGCCATTTAACGGCGGTTATGCTGTGTTTGCCGGACTAATGGATTTCTTGACACTTCTGGAAAATTTCCGTTTTGACAAAGAGGACCTTGATTTTCTTAAAACCCAGGGTTTTCATCCTGATTACCTGACATATCTTGAAAACTTCCGATTTGCCGGGACCATTTACGCGTGCCGGGAAGGTGAATTGGTATTCCCCACATGTCCCATAATGAGGATTGAGGGGGCGTTAATTGAAACTCAACTCATTGAAACATTGGCGCTCAATATCCTCAATTTTCAAACCCTTATTGCCACCAAGGCAAGTCGAATGCGTCTGGTTGCAAAAGACCAGATACTGATAGATTTCGGATTAAGAAGGGCTCAGGGATTAGGTGGCTATCATGCCAGCCGTGCTGCGATCATAGGAGGATTTGATGCGACCAGCAATACCAGGTCAGCCAGGGATTACGATCTGCCGGCATCGGGTACAATGGCCCACTCATATGTCCAGTGCTATGAAAACGAACTGGAGGCATTTCGAAGCTTTGCCCACACCAGTCAGGACGATTGCGTTCTGCTTGTGGACACATACGACACATTGAAAAGCGGCGTGCCCAATGCCATAGCAGTTGCAAAGGAGATGGAAGCGAAAGGCAAAAGACTCAAAGGCATCCGCCTTGACAGCGGCGATCTTGCCTATCTTGCCAAACAGAGTCGTGTCCTGCTGGATAACGCAGGGCTCCAATATGTCAAAATAGCGGCATCCAATCAGCTGGACGAATATGTCATAAGAAGCCTTCTGGAACAAAAAGCCCCCATCGACGTATTCGGTGTGGGCACCAATCTGGTAACCGGAAGACCGGATGCGGCTATTGATGGCGTTTATAAACTGGCACATGCGGATGGTCGTCCTGTTATAAAGCTCTCAGAAAATGTATCAAAGATAACCCTTCCGGAAAAAAAGAGGGTCTGGCGCTATCTTGACTCTCACGGTAATTTTCTCGGAGCCGATGCGGTTGGACTCGATCATGAAAGAAACATTTCCATTATGCATCATCCCTTTGTCCCCCACCAATCTTTTTCCATAAAAGGTTATGAAAGCGAGCCGGTGCTGCACCTGGTAATGAAAAAGGGACAGATCGTCTACTCTCCTCCGACGCTTTACCAGACAGCGCAATATTGCCGGGAGCGCCTCGGAATGCTGCCTTCGGAGTACAAACGTTTCGAAAATCCCCACATTTACAAAGTGGGCATCAGCACCAGGCTTAAGGCCCTAAGAGACCGTCTCATAGCCCAATACAGGAATTGACGAAAATAGGGATTTTTCATGTGAAATATTTGACGCCGCGCTTTTTGCAGTTGTATGATATTAGATGTATTTTATGATCAAGAGGTAAACAGTAATGATCGATGATAAGCAATCTATGCTTAGAATGATCCCCAAAGTGGACCGTCTCATGATGGAGCCCGAACTCGAAAAGGCATCCAGAGGCCGGTCCAGGCAATTGATTCAAAAGGCAGTCAATCAGGTCCTTGATGAAATCAGGGAGAAAATCCTCAGCAATAAAATGGCTGATGTTTCACTGGTGAACCTCCACGCAATAATTGCAAAGGTAATAGACAAAATTGACCGGTTTTCAAGGCCAAGCCTGCAAGGGCTCATAAATGCGACAGGGGTGGTGGTTCACACAAACCTGGGAAGATCAATCCTTGCAAAAAAGGTATTAAAAAATCTTGTGAACCTAGCCGGTGGATACAGCAACCTTGAATATGATCTTAAGCTTGGTAAAAGAGGCAGCCGCTATGTCCATGTGGAGGAAATCCTCAAGGAACTCACATTTGCTGAGGCTGCGATGGTGGTCAACAACAACGCTGCAGCCGTACTTTTATCTCTGGATACCATTGCAAGTGGAAAAGAGGTAGTGGTATCCCGGGGCCAGCTTGTTGAGATAGGCGGTTCGTTTCGCATCCCTGAGGTTATGCGTAAAAGCGGTGCAAAGATGGTGGAGGTCGGAACTACAAACAAGACCCACCTGAGGGACTATGAGGAAGCAATAAACGAGTCAACAGCATTGCTTTTGAAGGTCCACACCAGCAATTATCAGATCATAGGATTCACAAAGGAGGTGCCGCTGTCGGAGCTTGCTGCCCTCGGTCAAAAACACGGCATCCCTGTAATGGAAGACCTGGGAAGCGGGTGCTTCATTGATTTTTCGGAATATGGACTCGGCCGGGAACCAACCGTGCAGGAGGTTCTTGCAGCAGGTGCCGATCTTGTTACCTTCAGCGGAGACAAGCTTCTGGGAGGACCTCAGGCCGGCATAATTCTCGGCCGAAAGGACCTTGTGGAATCAATCAGAAAAAATCACCTGACAAGGGCTCTGCGTATTGACAAGATGACCCTTCTTGCGCTGGAGGAAACCCTTCGTCTTTACAGAGACCGACACAGGGCCATGAAAGAGATACCGACCCTCAGGATGATAGCCTGCCCTTACAATACCCTTGCAGCAAGGGCTGAAAGATTGATTAAAATGGTCGGGAAAATCAGTGATGAAAACTTTTCCATGGTACTAACGGAAGGCTATTCGAGGGTGGGAGGCGGGGCGCTTCCTGCGCTCGAGCTGCCAAGCCGTATTTTATGTCTTGTGCCCTCAAGGATGTCTGCCTCCCAAATGGAGATATTGCTGAGGAAAAACAATCCCCCTATCATCGCAAGGGTTGAAAAAGACAGGGTGCTCCTGGATGTAAGGACCATAAGGGTCTCAGAGATGAAGACGGTGGCCGACACCTTGGCGAGGCTTTCACGTTTGAGTTCACCGGATTGACAACTCGGCTGCAAGTCCGTATGTTTTCTTCGACTTGAACTGAAATGAAAACTTACTGGAACAAATCAAGATGGAAGATATAATACGCCGGATATGGCAGGAATCCGAGAAAGTCATACACTCTTTCATTGACGATAACGCCTCAGGCATTGCAACGGCAGCGCAGAAAATCGCAGAGGCATTTGCCGGCGACCACAGGCTTTTTCTCTGCGGAAACGGCGGCAGCGCCGCCGATGCTCAGCATCTAGCGGCCGAGTTCGTCAATAGGTTTCAGCTTGAAAGACCTCCGCTTCCGGCCATTGCCCTTACTACGGATACTTCAGTCATAACAAGCATAGGAAACGATTATTCTTTTGATGAAATATTCGCCAAACAAATCAAGGCAAACGGCACTGATGGAGACGTTCTCCTTGCCATCAGTACAAGCGGTAACTCCCGAAATGTGGTGGAAGCCGTCAAGGTTGCTGCAAGGAGAGGCATTTACACCATAGGGCTTCTGGGCGGTGAAGGTGGAGATTTGAAATCCCTCGTTAACCTCGCCCTGGTTGCAAAGTGCAGGGTTACCGCACGCGTACAGGAAGCCCATATACTGGCAGGGCACATAATATGTCACCTTACTGACTATATACTTTTTGAAAAGCACCTCCAGGGCCTTTAGGCGAACCAAATGGATGAAATTAAACCAATAGAGCTGGACAAAGTACAATGCTATCCTCTGCGTGAAAGACGCAGTCTTGTAAATTCTGAAGCCTTCGCCACCCGCTGGACTAAGGGTGGGCGTTTCAGCGCTTGGCTTGAACGGCTGCCATGTATACTTGCAGCTAAGGATTTAATAGAGATAATTGACAGGATTGCCATAGCTGCAACTAGCGGAAGGACTATTATCCTTGCCATGGGAGCACATTCCATCAAGGTTGGTTTGAGCCCAATAATAAT
>QZIK01000021.1 GCA_003599015.1 Desulfobacteraceae bacterium
CAGAATGCTCCTTGAGGCAGTTCAGCAGGGATGTGTCAGGGAGTTGGCGGTAATCGCTTCGGCCTTGAGCATTCAGGATCCAATGGAAAGGCCCCTGGAGAAATCCTCAGAGGCAGACAGGATACATGCCCCCTTTCGAAACCAGGATTCCGATTTTCTGACACTCCTTGCTGTCTGGAACAGATATCACCATTTTCTTGAAAAAATGGGAACCCAGAACCAGATGCGCAAATTCTGCAGAGAGCATTTCCTTTCATTTAATCGTATGAGGGAATGGATCTTCATCCATCAACAGATAATCTCCATTCTCAAAGAGCAAAGGATGCCCCATGAGACAAGCTCATCGCAAAGAAAAGAAGCTGATGTTTACAGCTCGATTCATATTTCGATCCTCAGCGGGCTTCTCTCCAACATCGCCAGAAAAAAACAAAAGAACCTCTACCTCGCTGCTCGGGAAAAAGAGGTCATGCTGTTTCCGGGGTCGTCCCTTTTTAATCGTCCCCCGCAGTGGATAGTTGCCGCAGGCATGGTAAAGACCTCCAGGATCTTTGCCCGGACCGCGGCCCGCATAGAACCCCAATGGATTGAGGATCTGGCAGGCCCCCTATGCAAAAAGACATATCTTGAACCGCACTGGGAAAGAGACAGAGGTGAGGTGAGAGCCAATGAAAGGGTAAGCCTCTACGGACTTGTAATAGTTACGGGAAGATCAATATCATATGGAAAAATTGATCCGGAGGAATCCCACCGGGTGTTCATTCAATCCGCCCTCATAGAAGGAGATGTGTCCGAGCGGTTTTCATTTCTTGAACACAATATGGCACTTATAAAACATATAGCCGGCATGGAGGAAAAGATAAGGCGCAGAGGCATACTGGCTGATGAGGCCGCCATGACGGCTTTTTACTCTGAAAGGCTCCCGGGTGTCTGTGACATAAGAACCCTCAAGCGCGCCATAAAGCAGGCGGGAGGAGATGATTTTCTCAAGATGACAGAGGAGCAGCTTTTGAGATGGAGACCTGACGATGATTCGCTGAAGCTTTTTCCTGACCTAGTTGCCGTCGGAAACAGGCGCTTTCCATGTAAATATAAATTCTCACCCGGAGATGAGGAAGACGGGGTAACTGTATCAATACCGGCAACTGCGGCGATGGACATACAGCCGGAAGGCCTTGAATGGACGGTTCCGGGACTTGTTAAGGAAAAGATTGCTGCTTTATTATCAGCCCTTCCAAAGGCATACAGAAAAAAACTGACGCCCCTTTCCGATACCGCCAGGATAATTGAACAAGAGGTCCCGAAGGCAAAACACGATTTCATAAGCACGATTGCCCGTATAATCCGCCGGAGATTTGAAGTTGATATCCCTGGAACCATATGGGCCTCTCTGTCGCTTCCCAGGCACCTCCAGCTGAGGTTCAGCATTACGGATAATAGCGGCGCTGAACTGGTTGCAGGTCGAGATATGGACTTATTAAAGAACCCTGCAGCGCTGCCAAAGGCAAAAGAGGAATCTGCAGCCTGGAATTCGGCTAAAAAGGACTGGGAGAGAAAAGGAGTTACTACCTGGGACTTCGGCCCCGTCCCTGAGCAGATTATGATTGAGAATATGTTGCCGGCTTACCCTGGTCTCCGCGAGGAAGATGGCACGGTCTGTCTGCGTCTTTTCCGTTCCAGACACGATGCTGCAAAAGAGCATATCCGTGGGGTGGAGGCCCTCTTCCGCATACGTTTTACCAGGGAATTA
This sequence comes from Desulfobacteraceae bacterium, assembly GCA_003599015.1. Classification (GTDB taxonomy): domain Bacteria; phylum Desulfobacterota; class DSM-4660; order Desulfatiglandales; family Desulfatiglandaceae; genus CG2-30-51-40. Next base: position 1,748 of record QZIK01000021.1, read on the forward strand.
AAATTCATAAGACGCACCTTGACTTTTTCCACATCCTCCTCCAGGGCAGCGGCCTTCCTGGGCGGGCGAGGGCTTATGGAACAGTATATAGTGGATGCCTTGGTGAGAGAACTTTTCCATATTGAAGTGCGAAGCCGCGAGGACTTTGAAGCCCGCGCCGAAAAAGCAGGTTCTGTCATAATAAAAAAGGCTCAGGAAATTAATGCCCTTGCCTCTTCGGTGCTTGAAGCCTTTGATGAGTGTTTCTCGACCCTCGGCAGCCTTGAGAAAGCAAACAAGAACAACTCCCTTGCCGTTTCTTTCTGTTTTAAAATGAGACAGGAACTCCAAAAACTTGTTCCCCGGGATTTCATGAAGCTATATACCTTTGAAAGACTGAACGACCTGCCAAGGTACATCAAAGCCCTCAAGATCCGGGCTGAACGAGGTGTCAACAACTTTTCAAAGGACAAAGAAAAGGAAGCTGCGGTCATCAGGCTTCTTGATCTGTCGGAAAAAATGAGGCGGGATTCTTACCCGCCTTCCTCTGAGGAAAAGAATAAAGCCATTGATGAGTTCAGATGGATGCTTGAAGAATTCAAGGTGTCCCTTTTTGCCCAGGAGCTTAAGACCCGATTTCCCGTCTCCCTCAAGCGCCTTGAGCAACGGGCCTGCGAGATCGCAAAGATGTTTTGAACCCGCCTCATGATCATAGTATGAGCCAGGATTGATGTCAGGACAATGAATGCATCGCCAACTCTAGGTCCTCAAGGAGGTCATCCGTTGCCTCGATGCCCACTGACAGGCGGATGAGTCGGTCAGAGATGCCCAATTTCTTTCTTTCCACAGGAGACATGCCTGCATGGGAGGTTGTAGCCGGTCGTGTAACAAGGCTCTCCACCCCTCCAAGACTTGGGGCAATTATGGGTATCTTAAGGGCTTTGATGAACCTTTCGGCAGCCTCAACATCACCTTTGAGTTCAAAACTCAGCATGCCCCCAAAGCCCTTGAAAAGCTTCACAGCCCTGGAATATCCCGGATGACTTGGAAGTCCTGGATAGTTAACCCTCTCCGCAAGAGGATGTTTCTCCAGGAAACCGGCAATTCTCAAGGCACTCTCATTATGCTGCCTCATCCTGACTGCCAGCGTCTTCATTCCCCTTTCAAGAAGAAAGCATGCATGGGGATCAAGGGAGCCACCAAGATGATTGAGTGTGCGGGTTATTTTCCCTATAAGTTGTTTTGTCCCTATTACCGCACCAGCAACTATATCGGAGTGGCCGTTCAGGTATTTCGTGCAACTGTGGATGCAAAGATCAAACCCTGCCTCAAGGGGTCTGAAGTTGACCGGGGTTGCAAAGGTATTGTCAATAATGGAGATAATCTCCTTCTCTCTTGCAAAATCCGCGACCGCCTCCAGGTCGGCCACCTCGAGGAGAGGATTGGTCATGGTCTCAACATAGATGGCCCTTGTTTTCGGCCTTAGAAGATCATTCCATGTCTCCGGACGGGATCCGTCAATGAAATCGTAGGAGATACCATATTTTTCCAGATCCCTTGTGACAAAATCATGTGTTCCACCATAAAGACACGACTGAGCAAGGATATGATCTCCTGCAGAAAGTACGGTTAAAAGTGCAGTGGTTATAGCGGCCATTCCGCTCGCTGTAACAAGGGCGGCCTCTCCATTTTCAAGATCGGCAATCCTTGCGTGAAGAACTTCATGGTTGGGTGTGTTGTTGAGCCTTATGTATCTCAGATCGTCATAGCTTTTTTCGCCTGTATATTCGAACATGGCTGTCTGAAATACAGGCATGCAGACCGCCCCTCTCACGCGAGGAACGGTTTCACCTGCATGCATGACCTTTGTTTCAATGCGATCTTTCGACACGGCAAAGTTTTCCTTTTTCTTTTAAATCATTTCTCTTGCTGCCTTAATAACGCTGCCGTAATCAGGCTCATCAGCAATTTCCTTCACGAGTTGAATGTACCTTATAATGCCTCCTTTGTCCACAATGAAGATACATCGGGCAAGAAGACGAAGTTCTTTGATCAGCACCCCGTATGCCTGGCCAAAGGAGGCATCTCTATGATCGGACAGGGTTATTACCTTATCAATCCCTGCCGCTGCGCACCATCTTTTCTGGGCAAATGGAAGGTCCATGCTGATCGTTATGACCGCAACATCATCACCCAGATCCACTGCCTCCTGGTTAAAACGTCTTGTTTCCAGATCGCAGACAGGAGTATCAAGGGAAGGAACCGACGATATAATGCACACCCTGTCTTTGAAATCGGAAAGATCTGCCGGCGAAAGGTCATTCCTCAGGGCAGTAAAATAAGGAGCCTTATCTCCAACGCCGGGCATACTGCCGACAAGTTTAAGGGGATTGCCTCTCATTGCTACCTGGTTTGTTTTCTCCACCGCTAATCCTCCTGTTATCACATTTTTCCAGCAGCAGACCCGGATCAGGCAAGAGGCCTGAACATCTTTTTCCCAGCTCCGCACACGGGACACTTCCAGTCATCCGGGAGATCCTCAAACTTTGTTCCTTTTGATATCTTTCCCTTTCTGTCTCCCCTGTCAGGATCGTAGATGTATCCGCAATTGGTTGTCTGGCATTGCCACATCTCTTCAGGTTTTCCCATGAAGATTATCCTCCTTATTAACTTAAAGGGCCGAATGAGTATAATCGCAATTCAGGTATCTCCTTGGTATAAGGCAAGAATACCCATCATGACTTCATGGAATTTTTACAAAGGCCTTCTTGGCGGCTCCGCAAACAGGGCATTTGTCAGGAGCATCGTTCTCCACGGTCATACCGCAAACAGAGCACACATAGTAGTCAACTTCTTTGTTCTTTCCCAAATTTTCAAGGGCCTTTTCGTAGAGACCTGCATGGATCTTTTCTACTTCGTTGGCAAATCTGAATGAACGTTCCGCTGCCTTGTTTCCCTCACTCGCAGCCTCATCAATGAAAACCGGATACATCTTCTTGAACTCATGGGTTTCGCCTTCGATCGCGGTCTTGAGGTTGTCAGAGGTCTTTCCTATGCCTCCAAGCACCTTCAAATGGGCGTGGGCATGAACAGTCTCGGCCTCTGCCGCCGCCCTGAAAAGCTTTGCAACCTCTCTGAACCCCTCCTGCTCGGCCTGCTTGGCAAACGCCAGATACTTTCTGTTGGCCTGGGACTCACCTGCGAATGCATCCTTAAGATTATTTTCCGTCTTGCTCATGGTAATTCCATCTCCTTTCATTGCCGATTAATTGTTTCCGGGATATTATTCAACATCCATGCCAGGTGAAGCCTGTTTCCTTTCTGAATGGAATTTATTTAGAATCGCAGTCTATTTTACCCCTTTTAGACAACAGGTGGATAATGTCTCATGATACACCTCAGCAGCAAATCGGAACGGAATTGAAGCATCACTATTCTCAACTCATTAATATAAGGGTGCAATATATGGTGTATCAAAATAGTCAGATAGACAGACATGTATCATGAGACATGGCAGTCTGATCATTTTAAATGTCGCCTAGACCTATTATAGCTCCGGAAATCCTCCAAAAATCACAAAGCAGCCATTTTCCTGAACCCAAACCTGATGGAATTGTCGGTATAAAGTAGAAGCTGAGGTCTGAAGCAGTAAAGACGAACCCCGAAGCGCTCGGAAAAGCCCCTTAGATCAAACTTGGATTTTTTTTCAAAGAAATCCATCGCAAAGGGAAACCTCTTGAGATATCTCCCTAAGGCCTCAGCAGATTCGAGAAATGATTCAACCAGCTCAACAGTCCCCTGCATTTGAATCCCTCGGATATCTCTCCAGGATGATCCTGATGCGTGAATGGACGCTGCGGTTCCGCCTGATGAGAGGGCTTCGGTTATGTGCCTTGAACAGGGGCTTGAAAAAAAATAGAATGCCCCCTTGTAATAAGCATAATAGACTGGTGCAGACCATGAAAGATTTCCGGCGCAGGTTGCAAGTGTCATTGTGGTCTGTGAAGAGATAAGTTCAGCGACCATTTGTCTTAATTCATTATCATCAGGTTCAGAGGCATGACTGGAAGCCCTGTGTGGCTCTCCCGGCAAGGCGTTGTCTCCCCCATCCTTCCTGTTAGTCACAATTTTGAACCATCAAGTGATATTACAAAGGGTATTGCATGAAGTTCTCTCGATATCTCCCTGGTGGAACCGAGCTTCCATCCGACACAGACTGCCTTGCCTTCAAGAAGTCTTTCTATCTCCCCGACAACCCCTTTGAGATTTATGACCGGATGTCGTAAAAATACCTGCGGAAGGCCATAGGTAAGATGGCAGGCCAGGCACTTGCCGGGACGCTGGATGAGCTGTATCTCAAAGACCAGTTCGTTAAATCTCTTTCCTTTGTATAACAGGCCTATGTCGTATGCGCCTTCATTTGAATCTCCGAGCAGGGCGTTAAAAAACCTGTCAGCCGTTTCTCCAGGAAGGATTGATGAGACCACCTCAGGGGTAAAGATGTTTGCAAAGGGATCGCTGCCTGTCACTTTTTTTTGCCTCTCAAGCCGGGATCAAAGTGGACTCCATGATTATAGATTCAGATTTTTACGTCAACGTGAAACAACTATAAAATAGATAAGGGTTCTTGACAAGGGGGGCAAAACCGGAATAATAGCCGAAAGTCTTAAAACCGGCGGTACAAGCAAAGGAGCAGAGTGCCCATTCGATGAAACTGCATGAATATCAAGCAAAGGACATTTTCAGGAAGTCAGGGATACCGGTCCCTTTGGGAGAGCTTATCTCTTCATCTGATCAGGCCACCAGGGCAACCCAGATAATCCCGGGACCTCCATGGGTTGTAAAGGCACAGGTGCATGCCGGAGGAAGGGGAAAGGCCGGCGGGGTAAAGGTGGCCCATTATCCTTACGAGGTGGTCACAGCCGTTGAGTCTATGTTGGGAAAACCCCTTATCACCCGGCAAACAGGCCCAGCAGGAGTAACAGTAAATCAGGTACTTATCGAGGAAGGACTTGAAATAGAAAGAGAACTTTATCTGAGCATGGTCATTGACAGGGCCGAAAGCGTGCCTGCAATGATCTTCAGTCAGGCCGGAGGTATGGATATAGAAGAAGTTGCGGCAAAATCACCTCACCTGATACTCAAGGAGCATGTTGATACATCCTCAGGGTGGATGCCCTACAACGGGAGAAACCTGGTCTACGGGCTTAATCCCCTGCCCTCTCCCACTGCGGCCAAAGGTCTTATGCACGTTATGGCCAACCTCTATAAGGTATTTGTTACCCTTGACTGTTCACTTGTCGAGATAAACCCCCTGGTAATAACAAAGGACGGCAGAGTCATCGCCCTGGATGCCAAGATGAGCATAGATGATAACGCCATGTTCAGACAGAAGGAACTCCTGTCGCTGGATGACCCCAGAGAAAAAGATCCTCTCGAGCAGATGGCAGAAAAATACAACCTCAATTACATCCGTCTTGATGGAAACATAGGCGCCATGGTCAACGGGGCAGGCCTTGCCATGGCTACAATGGACGTGATCAAGATGGCTGGGGCCGAACCTGCCAACTTTCTTGATGTCGGAGGCGGCGCAAACGAGGAGATGATCACCAAGGGTTTTGAGATTATACTCAAAGACAGGCGTGTCAAGGCCATCCTAATAAACATATTCGGGGGGATTCTCCGTTGTGATGTCCTTGCCAGAGGAGTTGTTGCTGCTGCAGGCAGGACAAACATCCGGGTTCCGTTGATTGTTCGCCTGGAGGGCACCAATGTGGAAGATGGAAGGGAAATCCTCAAAAAATCGGACCTAAAATTCCTTGTGGCCAGAGACCTCTCTGAGGCGGCAGAGCTTGTCGCCCAGCAGGTTTCCAAAACGGAGAGAATATGAGCATTTTGTTGAACAGTGAAAGCAGGGTAGTGATTCAGGGTATCACCGGAAGGGAAGGAGCATTTCACACAAGGCAGATGATTGCATACGGAACAAAGATTGTTGCAGGCGTAACCCCCGGAAAAGGAGGCCAGGAATTCGAGGGGATAACGGTTTTCAACACCGTACGCGCATGCGTCCAGGAAAAAGGGGCTGACGTATCCTGCATCTTTGTCCCCCCTCCTTTTGCCTCAGACGCCATAATGGAGGCAGCTTCTGCTGGCATAAGGCTTATAATCTGCATAACCGAAGGCATACCTGTCCTTGACATGGTCAAGGTCATGGCCTTCTTGAAAGATCTGGATGCCGTCCTGATCGGTCCGAATTGTCCGGGAATTATATCGCCCGGCAAGGCCAAGGTGGGCATCATGCCAGGCCCTATTCACAGGGAAGGAAACATAGGAGTGATCTCCAGAAGCGGGACCCTCACCTACGAGGTTGTGGATCAGCTTACCAGGGTCGGGCTTGGACAGAGCACGTGCATAGGAATCGGCGGAGACCCTATAGTAGGATCTTCCTTCATTGATCATCTCAAACGATTCAGGGACGATAAGCAAACAAAAGGTGTGATTCTCATAGGAGAGATCGGCGGGACAGCAGAAGAAGAGGCAGCTGAATACATCAAGGCGGAATTTAACAAGCCTGTTATTGCCTTCATCGCCGGACAGACCGCCCCGCCCGGAAGGCGCATGGGCCATGCAGGCGCAATTATCTCCGGCGGACAGGGAAAGGCCCAGGACAAAATTGAGGCGTTAAAAAGGGCAGGAATCACGGTACAGATGAATCTTGGAACCTTGGGAAGGACCGCCCTTGAGGTGATGGGACAGGACACCGCTCGGCCTTAAACCTTTCTTGACCAGGGACCTTTCAGATGCTAAGCTCTTGACAAAGTCGCAACCCTGGCAGTTTCGGCCCTTATAAAAAATAGAGCGAGGCAGATTTGAGCAAAATCCACGACCTGGGCATCATTCTTGAAGACCGAAGAAAGAAGGACCAGCTCAAACTGAACAGTCAGAGGGTGGAATCCCTGAAAAGGGTAGTCCAATGCTCTATGTGCAGGTTCAAATGCTCCATGTGCGGGATTCATATTGAATCCTATGATAAAGATCCATGCCAATGCGGAGCTGCGCAGTCCGGCCTGAACCTCTGTCCCGGATGCAGATCCGAGTTTGATGACTATTCCAGGGAACAAAAAGATGGGCAGGAAGAAGCACTTTTCTGGCATAACGAGGAATGGCGCAGACTATGGTCAACATGGTTATTGTACCAACAGGCTCTTTTGTCTTTTAGAAAATCAAATGAAATAAAAAGGTTCTCTGAAACAATTAAGGAGCAACCGTAAAGATCAGGAGGTCCCCTATGTTTGGTCTTGGAATGCCGGAACTGATAATTATTCTCATTATAATTCTGATAATCTTTGGAGCAGGAAAGCTCCCCGAGATAGGAAGCGGTATAGGGAAAGGGATTCGTAACTTTAAAAAGGCGACCGGGGAGACACCTGAGGAGCTCGACAAGCCTGATGAGGAGGAGAAAAAAGGCGAGACTGATAAAAAAGCCTGATCAACACGCCCCTGCAACGGCCTATTAAAAAAGGGGCAGGCAGGGGCGGCGCTGCCGGTCAGAAAGGAATATCATCCTCAGGTACGGGCATCGACTGTTCTTCCGCTGCAGACCGATCTTCTGCCAGTGGCGACTTGGCTCCACGATCAGAGGGACCAAGCATCTGTATAGTCTGAGCTATTATCTCCGTGGTGGTCTTCTTATTTCCCTGGCGATCCTCCCATTCTCTGGTCTGAAGCCTGCCTTCCACGTAAACCTGCTTACCCTTTTTCAGATAATCAGCGCATACCTGTGCCAGCTGACCATAGGCAACGATTCTATGCCACTCTGTTCGGTCCTGAAGAGAGCCGGTATTTTTGTCCTTCCATTTTTCACTGGTGGCGATACTGAAGGTTGCGACCGCCATGCCACTGCTGGTAACGCGCATTTCCGGATCTCTCCCGAGATGCCCTACGAGAATCGCCTTGTTTATTCCCGCCATAATCGCTCTCCTTCCCATTAAAGCAGGACCATATGGAGGTCCAAAAGGGTTTGTTCAAAAAAAGCTGGTCTCAAATGACCCATAGCCTCAAAAGCTTCGATAAGTTGACTTCTATCACAGTTGGAAATGAATTTCAAGGTCCGCCTGCATCATGATTATCAACAATCTATTGACGGGACGAAGGACTAAAGGCTAACATCATTCTGGACCAATAGGCAATGCTTTTATGCCTTCTTAATGTCCTTTGATGAAACAATGTCTTTCTAAACCTGTAATGGCAGAGTAAATGATAAGGGCAGTACCTTTAGGCGGGCTCGGTGAGATCGGGCTTAATATGATGGCGTTCGAATTCAAAGACCATATTCTGGTCATTGATGCCGGACTAATGTTCCCGGACAATTACCTGCCGGGTGTAGATATTGTTATACCAGAGTTTCAATTCCTGCGAGAAAACAGGCATAAACTGGTCAGCATCATTCTCACCCATGGGCACGAAGACCATATTGGCGCAATGCCGTTTTTCCTAAAAGAGTTCTCGATCCCTGTATACGGGACTCGCTTCACGCTGGCGTTGCTGAAGGAAAAGCTCAAAGAACATAATATGCCTTACGGGGTAGAGCTCAAGGCCGTCTCAGCAGGAGAGGTGTCGCAAATAGGCCCGTTCCAGGTGGAATACATAGGGGTTAACCACAGCATTGTGGACGGGGTCGGACTTGCTGTTACAACAGAGGAGGGCATTATAATTCATTCGGGTGATTTCAGGATAGACCTGACTCCTGTGGATGGACAGTACACGGATCTTGCCCGCTTCGCTCAATTAGGGCGGGATGGCGTCCTGGCCCTCTTCTCTGATTCCACCAATGCTGAGAAGGATGGATTCACATTAAGTGAAACAGAGGTCCGGAAGACACTGGAAGGTATTTTCACCTCCGCCAAGGGGAGAATAATCATCGCTGTTTTCGCATCAAACATAACCAGGATACAGCAGGTGGTTGAGCTGGCTGCCATATTTGAACGTAAGGTCTTTTTCAGCGGAAAGAGCATGATTACAAACGTTGCCATAGCCAGGGAACAGGGTTTCCTGAACATACCGGAGGGGCTTGAGATTACGGAAAAAAAACTGAGCACCCTTCAAGACAGGCAGATTGCCGTGGTGACTACAGGCAGTCAGGGAGAGCCCATGTCAGCCCTTGCAAGGATGGCCCAGGGCCAGCACAAGGCAATAAAGATAAGGACCGGAGATACGATCATTCTTTCCTCCCGCTTCATACCAGGGAATGAAAAGGCCATCACCACGGTGATAAACAGCCTGTATCGAATGGGTGCAGATGTTGTCTATGAAAAGGTCTCTGATATCCATACCTCTGGTCATGCCAGAAAAGAAGAGCTTAAACTCATGCTGAATATGGTTAGGCCCAGGTACTTCATACCTATACACGGAGAATACCGCCATCTTGTCAAACATGCCAACTTAGCCTTTGACATGGGCATTGAAGCAGAAAGGGTATTTTTATTGGAAAACGGATCAGTTCTGGGATTTAAGGAAGGCTCTGCACAGGTATGCGACCATGTCCAGACGGGCCGGGTGATGGTTGATGGGAAAGGAGTTGGCGACGTAGGTGAGATGGTTTTGAGAGACAGGCGAAGGCTCAGCGGCCATGGGGTAGTCATAGTTCTTTTGGCCCTTGACGAAAGAACAGGCGAAACCGTTTACGGACCAGATATCATCTCAAGGGGATTTGTTTATAATGGCTCGGGTAACTATTTGCTTGAGGATGCCAAATGTCTTGTGCTTGAGGTTTTGGATGATATGGAAAGACCTCCTCGGGACGGCTGGATGGAGATTGAATCGGATATCCAGAAAAGGCTCAAAAGGTTTTTCTTTGACGTAACAGAGAAAAGCCCCATTATTTTGCCTGTGATAATCCCAGTTTAATCTCTCACGCCGCCCGCGTCGGCGTGGCGGAAAGTTAATTCTGGAAATTAATTAATTGATTACTGCAAAAGACATCAAAAGGGGGAGTGATTCATTTTGAAGGCAGGCTTGCCGGAAAGCCTTGAAAGGAATAACCCTGTAAGAAGAGAAATCCAGGGGATAGCGCTTCTTATCGGTGCAATCTTTGTTGCGGGAAGCCTTTTTGGCTATCATCCCTCAGACCCTCTAATTTGGTTACAACCCGTTCATCCAGGTCGGGTTCATAACCTGTTCGGAACAGTGGGCGCCCACATTGCCGGAGGGTTGTTCAAGACAGTCGGTTTCTCTTCCTACTGGGTGGCCCTCTTTCTCCTTCACATGGCATTTTTTTGCTTTTCCGGGAGATCATTTCACAAAAGATTTATAAGCCTTCTGGCATTTATGGCTCTTGTCGCGTCCACATCCGGCTTGCTCGATTTTTATCTTCGGGGCGGAATCATCTTCAGCGGATCAAAGATCCAGGCAGGTGGACTTCTTGGGCTCTGGCTGACAGGAACATGCATCCGGTTTCTTAACAGGACAGGGGCAGGTGTATTTTTGTCATCGCTATGGTTTATTTCCTTTATGAGTGTGACAGGGCTTTCCCTCGGAGGGATCTTCTCCAAGACAGGTGCTTTTTTAGCCTACGGGTACTCTCTGGCTGCTGGATTTTACCTTAAGAGAAAAGAGCGAAAGAAAAGAGTACGAAAGACAATGGCCGCCCACAGTGAGATGAAGGCGCGACCCAAGGTCACTATTACCACCTCTCCGCCGGAGCCGACTCCTGCCCCGGAACAGGAGACTTTCTCCTTTATGAGCGGACAAGGCGCATTTGTTTTTCCTCCCCTTGATCTCCTGAGCGACCCGGAGGAGCCAAAGGCCGGAGAGCTTCAAAAAGAAAGTCTTGAGATGAACGCCCGGCGGCTTGAGAGAAAGCTGGCCGATTTCGGCGTCCAGGGAGAGGTGGTTGAGATCTTTCCCGGTCCTGTTATAACCATGTATGAATATCAACCGGCGCCCGGTGTAAAGATCAGCAGGGTATCCTCACTCTCAGACGACCTTGCCCTGGCCCTGCGGGCTCAGAGTATCAGGATCGTGGCGCCGATACCGGGGAAGGCAGTTATAGGCATTGAGATCCCAAATAACCAGAGGGAAATGGTATATCTTAAGGAGATCATCACAAGTGCAGCCTTCAGGGATTCCAAACTCAAGCTCCCTCTTGCTCTGGGAAAGGATATCACAGGTGGACCTGTCATATCTGATCTCACCAAGATGCCGCATCTTCTTGTGGCGGGTGCTACTGGAAGCGGAAAAAGCGTCTCCATAAATGCCATGGTCATAAGTCTGCTCTACAAGATGTCTCCAGATATGGTGAGATTCCTGATGATAGATCCGAAGAGAATAGAGCTTTCCATCTATCAGGACATCCCTCACCTTCTTCATCCAGTAGTTACGCAACCCAAGGACGCCACCAGGGCCCTCCGTTGGGCTGTGGACGAAATGGAGCGCAGATACATGCTGCTGTCTGACCGGGGAGCTCGCACCATTGAGACCTACAACAGAAAACTGGCCAAGGGTTCGGTCACACCCAAAGGTCAAACTGAAGGCCAGCCTGAACCAAGGCCTCTGCCTTACATAGTAATAGTCATTGATGAACTGGCAGATCTTATGATGGCTTCCTCCAGGGAGGTTGAAGAAGGCATTACCAGACTCGCCCAGATGGCAAGGGCCGCAGGTATTCACCTGATAATAGCAACCCAGCGACCCTCTGTTGACGTTCTTACAGGTATAATCAAGGCCAATTTCCCCGCACGCATCTCTTTTCAGGTTTCATCCAAGGTGGATTCAAGGACCATATTGGACGCCATGGGAGCTGAGGCGCTCCTGGGAGATGGAGACATGCTCTTTATGCCGCCCGGAGTTGGAAGGATAACAAGACTGCACGGGGCATTTGTATCAGAAGATGAAATTAAGGCGGTGACGGATTTCCTCAGAAAACAGAGCAAACCTGACTATGATCCTGAAATCATGAATCATATGACAAAAGAAGAGGATCCGGCTGAAGACGATATAGAAATGGATGAAAAATATGACCAGGCCGTGGAGTTTGTTGTGCAAAGCGGGCAGGCGTCCATCTCGATGCTTCAGCGCAAGCTCAGGGTGGGTTATAACAGAGCAGCCCGCATGATCGAGGCCATGGAAAAGACCGGTATAGTTGGACCGTCAGACGGGGTAAGACCCCGTGAGGTATATGGAAGAAGAGGAGTTTAGAGATGTTGTTGCGCATTATTATTACAGCAGTGATTTTATTAGTCCCTAATAAGTCTGTCGTGGCAGCCGATGAAGTATCCGATATCCTGTCTGGATTGAAACAAAGATACGGAAGCCTTCCCGGAATGAGTGTACCTTACACAAGAGAGATCATAAGCCGCACCATATCAATGCTTCCGGGGAAGATGCGTGGAGACGTTGCATCAGGAACACTTCATTTCAAGCCGCCCTATTCTCTAAGGCTTGACCAGGACAAGCCTGACCATGAGACATTGGTATCAGACGGAGACAAGATATGGTGGCATGTCCCGTCCAAAAATATGGTTAATA
>QZIK01000084.1 GCA_003599015.1 Desulfobacteraceae bacterium
TCACCGACTACGGCGCGTTCGTGGACCTGGGCGGCATCGACGGCCTGCTGCACATCACCGACATGGCCTGGCGCCGCGTCAAGCACCCCTCCGAAGTGTTGTCCGTGGGCGATGAAGTGGAAGCCAAAGTGCTGCGTTTCGACCAAGAGAAAAACCGGGTGTCCCTGGGGATGAAACAGCTTGGAGAAGATCCCTGGAACAGCGTCCAATCCAGATATTCAGAAAACCAGGTATTAACCGGCACCGTTACAAGGCTTGCACCTTTCGGGGCTTTTGTTCAGCTTGAACCTGGAATCGAGGGGCTTGTCCATATCTCCCATTTGTCCGCTGGAAAGCGTATAGCCCATCCTAAGGATGTACTGACTGAAGGCGAGCAGGTTTCAATAAGGATTATCTCAATTGATCCGGGAGCAAAGAGAATCTCCCTCGAGATCCATCACCCTGCTCAGGAGCGCGAGGAAGCGGAAGTATCAGAGCTTAAGGAAGGAGAAGTCGTCAAGGGAACCGTTGAATCTGTCAAAAAATACGGTGTATTTATGGCCCTCCCGGGAAGGCGTTCCGGCCTTCTGCATGTATCTGAGATAGCCGGAGACCAGTCCGGAGATCTCAGAAAGAAATTCCCAGCCGGCTCTTCAGTGGAGGTTCAGGTTCTGGGAATAGACGAAGAAACCGGAAAGATCTCCCTGAGCACAAAAAGCCTCGGGGAAGGCTCGGAAAACGGCGCATACAGGGAGTATGTAAAACAGCAGGGCAGCTCCAATTCCCTGGGCACCCTGGCTGATCTCCTCAGAAAAAGGGGTTAAGGAAAATAGAGAGGGGCCGCTTTTTAAGGTCAGCAGCATTTGCCCGAGGCCCCTCCTCGTCCTTTTCAATCTACTCTAACCATACGCCTTATCCTGTCAAGGTATTCACCCAGCAGCTTAACATGGTCTTCCTCTTCACTTATGATCGTTTTAAGATGCCTCTTTGTGGCCGTATCCTCAACAAACTCGCCTACCATTTCATAGAAAAGGATCGTATCCTTTTCAAACTCCAAGGAGGTCTCAAGCATTGAGATCACTCCCTCCTGCTTTGATACCCCGATTTCACCCAGGGAAAAGGTCTGTCCCCCCAGCACTCCGCGGAGAAAATCCCTTGCCGCACGGTCAAGATCAGTTGTCACAGGACTTTTATCAATCCTGACATTAAGGTTTGAAAACCATTCAATATGCTCTTTTTCCTGATCCGCAAGCCATCCCAGAAGGCTTGAAAGAGCAGGATCATCGGTCTCTCTCTGCCCGTTTCTATAGGTCTTCTCTCCGTTGGTCTCAATCTGTATCGCGAGGTCTATTATTTCACCTATTGTGAACACCGGTTTCTCCTTTTTACTTAACAGGTTAATCCAAGCCGGAAATTCCTTTCAGTACAGCAGTAAAAAATTATAGATCATTGGGGCGCAATAGTAAAGCCGCGGCAGTTTTCAAAAAAGGGATATGAAGGAAGGAAGGAAGGTCCCGCCGTTTTCTCTGATCCTCGATGTTGATAGCCGAATAATTCATTTGCTGTTTTTATTCGGTTTATATATCATACACTCGGTCAGTTGACCTTTTATCGGGTAAATATAGGCAGGGTATTTAGTTAAATTTATGGACCAGGAAAAAGCCGATTTCGTATCAAAGGCTTGCACAATTTGAATGGGTGAAATCTTATGGGCTTCCCTGGAAATGCGAAGAACGCAGCACTGGCGGATTTCAGGCCGGGGATCAAGAGCAAGGTCGAGCTTGGATCACGGCTGATTATGGCCATCATGGAAATAGGTGCCGGCAAGGAGGATCGCGGACACGAGCATCCCTTTGAACAATGCGGCATTGTTATTGAGGGTGTGATAGAGATGTTTCTGGGGGATGAAAGGCTGTTGCTTGGCCCCATGGACACCTATTTCATTCCCGCTGGACTTTTTCATGGGTGGAAGACCACGGCGAGTCGGGTCAGGCTCCTGGATGTTTCAGGCAAACCTTGATCCATGGAACCAGCCTGTAAAAGGTGTCTTGATACATTTTTGACCGGAATTGTGCAAGGAATATTTCACGGTTCGGGAAACTGCTTCCGACGGACCTATAATCATTTTGGACCGTCCCTCGACTCTGAGAAATTTCTGCCGGATTGTTGATAATGGAAAAGCGATTAATGGAAGGCATCAAAAGGGCGCTGACAAAAGAGCCCTTTTCAAGGCTGCTCAATATAAGGATGATTGAGCTGGAAACAGGATATTCCCTTGTGGAGATGGACTATGACCCGGCCGTAATGAACAACATATACAGCCGGGCACATGGAGGCGCCATATTTGCCCTCATAGACGAGGCATTCCAGCTTGCCGGCCAGACCCACGGCTCCATAGCCGTAGCCCTCAATGTAAATGTAACTTACGTTGCAAGCCCTGAACCCGGCGCTGTTCTGAGGGCCGAGGCAAGGGAGATAAACGTTACAAAGCGGACAGGCACTTATGATATAAGGGTAACAGATGAAACAGGACGCCTGATAGCGACCTGCCACGCACTCGGTTTCCGAACCGGGAAGCCCATTCCTTTCCTGGAGCCTGAAAGCTAAACCATCAAATCCTTTTTTCCTCTGCCCGGCAAACTGATGCTTCCCACCAGATCAACAAGCCTGCCGATCCTTTTTTCTCTGCAGTATCCGTAAAGTCCTTCAATAATATCAATGGTCGCTCCTGGATTCACAAAATTAGCGGTTCCTATCTGTACCGCACTTGCCCCGGCCATGATGAATTCCAAGGCATCCCTGTAGTTCATGATTCCGCCCATACCGATAACCGGGATTCTTACGCTTCTTGCAACCTGATATACCATATGGAGAGCCACCGGCTTTATCGCCGGACCTGAGAGACCTCCGCTGACATTCCCCAGAACAGGCGCCCTTTTTTCTATGTCCACGGCCATTCCGGTCAGGGTGTTAATAAGAGAGATCGCGTCGGCGCCTGCCTTTTCAACAGCCCTGGCTATAACCCTTATGTCGGTTACGTTCGGCGATAGCTTTACTATTACCGGCCGGTCGGCCTTTGCCGCCACAGCGTCCGTAACCCTGGCGGACATGTCCGGGTCTGTTCCAAAAGCCATGCCCCCGCAATCCACGTTGGGACATGAGATGTTCACCTCAAGGGCGGCAATACCGGGAATCCCTTTCAGCGATCCTGCAAGCTCGCCGTATTCCGGAAGGCTGTGTCCGTATATATTCACTATTATTGCAGTTGAAAGCTTCAGCAGCTTCGGAAGCTTGTCTTTTATAAAGGCATCCAGCCCTATATTGGCAAGGCCTATGGCATTGAGCATGCCGCACGGGGTCTCGACGACCCTGGGAGGGGAATTACCTGCGCGGGGTTTAAGGGATATGCCCTTCACCACCAAACCGCCCAGCCGGTTGATATCAATCAGGGGGGAAAACTCCTCCCCGTACCCGAAGGTTCCTGATGCAGCTATAACCGGGTTTTTTAGAAACAATCCTCCCAGCTCTACGCTCAGATCAGGGGCGTTCATAGCTCCCCCCACGAAATCATCCCGGCATCAAAAACCGGACCGTCCTTGCACACGTGAAAAAAGACCTTGCCGCTATCCTTTGATCCGGGCACAGCGCAGCCCTGACATGCCCCAAGGCCGCAGGCCATATGTGCCTCAAGAGAAATCTGGCAGGGTATTCCAAGCTCAAGGCAAAGCGAGGAAACCCTTCTCAACATAGGCACCGGCCCGCATGCAAAGACTACGGGATCTTCTATGTTGTCCTCCCTGATCCTGAGTTCCAGAAGATCCGTTACAAGGCCGCGCACTCCTTCTGAACCGTCCTCCGTGGCCAGTTGGATACCGGGGCATGGAAGGCCAAGGTCTTTTATTGGAACCGCCTTTTCGCTGGAGCGGTATCCTGCCATAAACACTGCGTGTCCGGGTTCAATTCTTCCAGCAAGGAAAAGCAGCGGCGCGATTCCCATGCCTCCTCCGACAAGGAAAATTCTTTTTATGCCGGAAGGAAGACGAAACCCATTCCCAAGGGGCCCCAGCACAGAGATCCTTTGTCCCGGCAAGGTCCCGGACAATATCTCGGTTCCCTCGCCCACCACCATATAAAGCAGAACAATGATCCCATCCACGACCCCGCATATGGAAAAAGGCCTCCTCAGGAGAGGCGACAGGGAGTTCCTCACCCTTACCATCACGAACTGGCCGGGCGCCGCCTTACCCGCTATGGCATGAGATTTTATGCCCAGGAGAAATACACCCCCGGCAACCTCCCTTTGAAAGGCCACCTCGCAGTTTTCATCCATAATGCCGTGCAGGACCATTCCCCCTCACCTCTGTTGTTTCATTATCCGGGCCCCCTTCATTAGGAACCGGGCACGATTATATATCCAATCGCCGCGATTTGATCCAGAAAAATGCATTTACTCAGCTTAAAAGAGCAGCCCCTTCCGTTGCAGCCGCCTTGAATTAGTGGAGTTTTCACCTGTTTTCAAGACCGATTGGGTTGTCATTTTTCATTATTTATTAGTTAGATTATTAATAAACTTTACAAAATAATTCCTTATGGCATTAGGCGTTGACTTTTTAATGTTTAATGGATAATCTTATTTGAAAAAAATTCACGCCGCACGGCAGGCGACCGGCTAGAGTTCAGATCGGGCAAGTTACTTGAAAGCGGTTTTTCCTGCTGTAAGTTTTTATGAAAAATGAAATAGCCCTTAACAGTCTGTCAAACCGAATGGAGCAGAGAGGGCTTGTTTTGGAAGGATAAATTTATGTTCAATTTCAAAAGGTTAATTTACCTCCTGATCGCAGGAGTCATCCTGCTTGGTCCGGTCCACGGCTGCAGCAGGGGGGAAGGAAATGAGACCAAAACATCCAACGGCACACAGGCAAGGGTAATGAAGGTGGTGGTCGAAAAGGTTTTCCCTTCCCCCATGAAGGACATTCTGGTTCTGCCCGGGCAAACCGAACCATGGCTCGATATCTTCGTTCCAGCCGACCTTGCCGGAAGGATAGAATGGATGGGGCCGCGTGAGGGGGACAGGGTAAGAAAGGGAGATCTCCTGGCGCGCATAGATGTGGCAGTCCTCAAGGCTTCACTTGATAAAGCCGAGGCAGCCTTTTCGCTTGCTGAAAACCTTCTTAAAAGAAGAAAAGACCTCCGCTCCCGAAATATAATCAACCAGGAGGAACTTGACAGGAGCCTCACGGAGTACTCCCTTGCCGAAGGCGCCTTGAGGCAGGCCAGGATAGAACACGAAAAGGGTTTTGTCAGGGCGCCTGCGGACGGAATGGTAAATTACCTTTTTGCTGATGAAGGCGAATTCATTGACAGGGGAAAACCCCTCCTACATCTTGTTAATATCGACAGGGTTAAGATAAACATCAATGTCCCGGAACTGGATGTGCGCCACATCAAGAAAGGCCAGGCTGCAGCAATAACCGTGGATGCCTTTCCAGGAATGACCCTGGCAGGATCTGTTGATTTCGTCGCCTTCAAGGCCGACACCGCCACCAAGACCTTCCTGGTAAGAGCCGTCATTGACAACTCTGACGGCAAAATCAGACCCGGCATGATGGCCCGCGTGGCCCTGATCCGAAGAATTGCGCAAGACGCGCTATCGGTTCCCATCTTCGCGCTTGTGGAAAGGGGCGGGGAACGCCTCATTTTCGTTGAGGAAAACGGCGTAGCCCGCGCACGGACGGTATCCATAGGGATTATCCAGCAGGACAGAGTCCAGATAACCGACGGCCTGAAACCCGGAGAAAACCTCATTGTGGCAGGGCAGTCCGAGCTTGAAGACGGCACAAGGATCCTGACACAATGATCGTAAACAGGATAGCCCTAAAACGCCAGCCCACAGTGCTGGCACTTCTTGTACTTATAGTTGTTGCAGGGGTTTACTCTTACTGGATATTGCCCAGGGAGTCCTTTCCCGACATCACGATACCCTATGTTTTTGTGACAACCACCTATGAAGGCGTTGCTCCCGAAGACATGGAAAAGCTTGTCACTATTCCCATAGAGAGAAAACTCAAAGGCATTTCCGATGTCGAAGAGATCCGCTCCACATCAGCCGAGGGTATTTCCACGGTAGCGGTCAAGTTCCTGCCGTCCGTTGACATAGACGATGCCCTTCAAAAGGTAAGGGACAGGGTTGACCAGGCAAAAAACGATCTGCCCGCTGATCTCAAGGATGATCCCGTGATAAAGGAGGTCAATTTCTCTGACCTGCCTGTAATAAGGGTGGTCCTTTCCGGAGACTTCAGCCTTAGAAGGCTCCAGAGATTCGCCGAGGATCTAAAGGATCGAATCGAAGCCATCCCGGGGGTGCTTGACGTACCGATATCAGGAGGTCTTGAAAGAGAGATCCACGTTGAGTTCGACCTTGACCGCGTTGGGGCTTACAACGTTCCCTTTTCAGGGCTCATAAGCGCTGTTTCAAGGAGCAACGTCAACATGCCCGGCGGAAGCATGGATATCGGGGAGGCAAAATACCTGGTAAGAGTGCCGGAAGACTTCAAACATCCATCCGAAATCTTCTCCATCGTTGCCTTTGTCAGGGACGGGAAACCCGTCTATCTCAGGGATGTCGCCGTAATCAACGACGGGCACAAAGACCCCCTCACCCGCACTCGCCTGAACGGAAAAAGCAGCGTCACACTGGCCGTTCAGAAAAGGAGCGGAGAGAATATCGTAATTGTAACAGACGAAGTCAAAAAAGCAGTGGAAGAAATGAGACCGCTTTTTCCTCCCAGTCTTAACATTGATCTGACCTCCGATATGTCCGAGGATGTCCGCCTGATGGTATCCGATCTGGAAAACAATATACTGTCCGGGCTTATCCTCGTGCTGACGATTATCTTCGTATTTATAGGAGGACGCTCCGCCCTTTTTGTGGCGCTTGCCATACCCTACTCCATGTTTATAACCTTCATTCTTCTGAATGGCTCCGGCACGACCTTGAATATGGTGGTGCTATTTTCCCTCATACTTGCTCTGGGAATGCTGGTTGATAACGGCATAGTGATAGTTGAAAATATATACAGGCATATGCAGGAGGGGAAGGGAAGACTTGATGCAGCCGTGAAAGCAACCGATGAGGTTGCCTGGCCTGTCATTACATCTACCCTGACAACCCTGGGGGCCTTTTTCCCCATGATATTCTGGCCCGGCATCATGGGCGAATTCATGAAATACCTTCCAGTCACTCTTATAATGGCTCTTTCAGCCTCCCTTTTTGTCGCCCTGACGATAAACCCGGTGCTGTCGGCCCGGTACCAAACCGCAAAGACCAAATCGGCTCAAGAAAAAAGGGAACCCATTGCAAAAAGGATATATCTTTTAGTTCTAAAATGGTCTCTGAGACACAGGCTTATAGTGTTGGTGATGGGATTTGTCATGCTTGTCGGCTCGCTAGCATCATACGGTATGTATGGAAAAGGAACCGAATTTTTCCCTGATACGGAACCAAGACGCGCCTACATAACAATCAAGGCAGCAGAAGGAACCAATCTGGACGCTTCGGATGCCATAGTCGCCCGTGTTGAGGAAATAGCAAGGGGCTACGGTGACATTCGCTATGTCATCGCCAATGTGGGGGCAGTTGGAGGAGATCCCTTTTCCCAGGGCGGAACAGGGACGCACATAAACAGGGTGGTTATTGATTTCAAGGAATTCCACAAAAGAGAAAGGCCCTCCTCCGAGATAGTAGACGAATTGCGCACTAGACTTTTAAAAACCATAAGGGGAGCTGAGGTTCAGGTGGAAAAGGAAAAAGAGGGGCCTCCCACCGGACCGCCGGTAAACCTTGAAATAACAGGAAAGGACATCCTTACTTTAGGTGATCTTGCACTCAGGGTTCGCAAGATAATGGAACAGGTTCCGGGGGTTGTTGATCTAAAAGACAATTTCGTCAAGGGCAAGCCTGAGATCATTGTCAGGGTGGACAAGGAAAAGGCAGCCCTTCTCAACCTCGACACCTTCACAATAGCAACTACCGTTAAATCAGCCATAAATGGAGCGAAGGTAGGCGTCTTCAGGGAGGGAAAGGAAGAGTATGATATCATTGCAAGACTCCCGGAGAAAGACAGAAGGTCTGTCGAATCCATAAAAAGACTTACTGTTTCAGGGCCCGCTGGGGAGCCCGTCCCCCTTACCAGTCTGGCGGAGGTAAGTCTTTCAAGCGGTCTGGGGGCTATCATGAGACTGGATCAGAAAAGAGTCGTGACCGTTTCGGCCAATGTGTCAGGAAGACTCGCCAACGACGTAATAAGGGATATAGAAAGACTCATATCAAAGGGAATTGAGTGGCCGAGGGGATATTCCTTCAAGTTCACAGGAGAGCAGAGGGAGCAGGAAAAGGCCCAGGCCTTTCTCAGCAAGGCCTTTGCAGCAGCTATATTTTTGATAGCACTTATATTGATAACACAGTTTAACTCTTTTGTAACCCCTTTGATTATTCTTATTTCTGTTGTTCTATCCCTAATAGGAGTTTTCACCGGCCTTTTAGTAACAAATACTGCATTTGGAATTATAATGACCGGAATTGGAGTAATAAGCCTTGCAGGGGTGGTGGTAAACAACGCCATAGTTCTGATAGACTATGCCGACCGGCTCAAGGAAAACGGTCTTTCATCCCGCGAATCTCTACTAAAGGCAGGACTGGTGCGCTTCAGACCGGTAATGCTTACTGCCATAACCACCATTCTGGGGCTCGTACCGATGGCAACCGGAGTAAGCATGGATTTCAGGAAATTTGCACTGGAGATAGGAAGCGAATCCTCCCAGTGGTGGGGACCCATGGCGGTGGCCGTTATATTCGGTCTGGGGATTGCGACGCTGCTCACCCTTGTAGTGGTTCCCGTGCTCTGTTCGCTCGCCGATGACCTGCGGGACTCGGTATTTAAGGGCAGAAGGAATTGAAATACCGAGTCTCCGTCCGAGGGAATTCCTTATTAATAATGGACAGCCTCTTGAATATACTCTATTTTCTGAGGGCGGCTGACTTGATAACCACCTCCTGAACAGGCACATCCCTGAACATCCCACGGGCCCCTGTCTTGACTCCGGCAATGGCATCAACCACATCCATGCCTTCGATTACCTTTCCGAAAACCGCATAGCCCCATCCCCTGGGATTTTTACCCGTGTGATTTAGAAAGGTATTGTCCTTTACATTAATGAAAAACTGGCCCGTGGCGCTGTGGGGGTCGGCAGTCCGCGCCATGGCGATTGTCCCTCTGGCATTGGCAAGGCCGTTATCGGCCTCGTTTAATATGGGCGGCCTGGTGGGCTTTTGCCCCATCTGGGAGTCGAACCCTCCCCCCTGGATCATGAAATCCGGGATTACACGGTGAAATATGGTCCCGTCATAATGTCCGGCACCGACATAGGCCAGAAAGTTCTCTACGGTTTTTGGCGCCTTTGCAGGATCCAGTTCCAGTGCGATCTTACCCATGGATGTATCAAGGACCACAACAGGATTTGCAGGCCCGGCACCGGGAACCCCGCATGGAACAGCCAGCGAAACTAAAATCAACAACATAAGTATCCTCCTTAGCATATTCATTTGACCTCCATTCTCACTTGAAACTGAATATTAACAATACACTGCGATGCACATGTCCTCTGTACCGGCCGGGTGCCGAGTAATGAGTTACACCAGCATGGCAGCCGCGCAGAACCTACCGGTCCTTCCTTCACCGCGATATGAAAAAAATAGGTCGGTCCTGCATCTGGTACATATCTCCGCACACTCTATGTTTTCCTTCTTAAGCCCGGCATCCATCAGCTGCCGCCTGCTCAAGGCCCACAAATCAAAATTGGCTTCTTTAACGAGAAACCTTTTGAAGTGATCAGGAAACATGTTCCTGTAATCAACAAACTCTGCACAGCAGGGCCCCAGTGAGGGACTGATGGCTGCCTTTATCTCAGAAGGATTTGACCCAAGTCTTTTCTCCATCTCGCTGACCGCATGGCCGACGACATTGGAGACATTTCCTCTCCAGCCGCAGTGCACCACCGCCAGTGCGCCGTCGGGATCAAAAAGGATAACCCCCTGGCAGTCCGCAAGCTTTACCAGCAGCGCAACTCCTCTTACGCCGGTCATAATCACATCCGCAAATGGTTCTTTCCCCTGAGGCCACATTTCTTTCCCGGTAAAAAAGACCACCTCCACCCCGTGATTCTGCCTTGCAGCAACAACACGACCGGCTTCCATGGCAACTCTGATTATCTCTATATTGGCGGCCACCCTTTGAGGCTCATCGCCTACGGCGAAACTGACATTAAGACTTTCAAAAGGGGGCTCACTTGTCCCCCCTTCCCTTGTGAAGACGGAGTGCCTGAGTCCTTTTTCGGACGACAGGAGATTGAAACCAAATCGCAGGGGACTTTTCCTGCTCCAGGCAAGACGACGGTTTAATGAAAAAGCCGGGCTGTTTATCATAAAGGCAGGTGAAGATTAGGGGTAAATTCCAAGGGGTTCCTTGGCCGTGCATCCTTATTCAATGCGCGTCTCGGAAGCGGCTTTCTACAGGAGACTAAAGGATAGATACCTTCACGACACAACCGGTCCTTCTTACCGCTGCTTCCTTCCGGACCTGACGGGGTTCGCAGGCGGTTGTCACGTGAGGTCCATCCCATCTCACAGGCAGTCAGCCGGTCTTCTTTGCCGCGATCTCCTGAAGGACGTTCAACCCCGCTGAGCGGATCTCGGGTTACAGGGCACCGCTAGCTCCCCGTCTAGCACGGCCAAGGGAAAATCCGTTATTCTTCTATGTCAACCCTCTCCTTGAGCTCCTTTCCAACCTTAAAGAAAGGGAGCTTTTTGGGAGCGACCTTGATTATTTCGCCTGTCTTGGGATTTCGCCCCTTGTAACCGTCGTAGTTTTTCACTTTAAAGCTCCCAAGCCCACGTATCTCAACCCTCTCACCTCTGACGAGGGCATCTTCCATATCCCCAAAAAACGTGTTAACTACCTCTTCGGCCTTTTTTACAGGAAGGCTCTCCGCCTTTGCGAGGGCTTCAATCAATTGAGACTTATTCATATGCCAACCTCTTCATTTTGATACCGAAACTATTAACACCGGTTACCGGGCTCATTGGGGCAACATAGTTAATACTCTCGATCAAGTCAAGCCCAATTTAAGGTTTTAATTTAAAAGCAGGGCAGGCCGTCGAAAAACCGCGGGGCACTTTTGTCCTGTTTACTTTTTCAATCTCATGGGTTATAAGCCCCTTGCATCAACATCACCTACCTTAAGAAAAGGGATTTAACCAGATGAGAAGTTTGATTCGCAAAGGAATTGAAGAGCTCGTGCCTTATCCGCCCGGGAAACCCATAGAAGAGCTGGAGAGGGAACTGGGGGTAAGGTCACCGATCAAATTGGCTTCCAACGAAAACCCCCTTGGACCTTCCCCCATGGCAGTGAGGGCCATCAGAGAAAAACTGGACTCGCTTAACCGCTATCCGGACGGAAGCGGATACTACCTCAAAGAAAAATTATCCGGAAAGTTTGGAGTTCCCGCCGCCCAGATAATACTAGGGAACGGATCCAATGAGATCATAGAGCTTATCATAAGGACGTTTTTATCTCCCGGCGATAATGTGGTTCAGGCATTTCCTACATTCCTGGTATATGAGAAGATAGTCAAGGGAGCTGGAGGAACGATGACATCCGTTCCGCTGGTTGGTTTCAGGCCGGATCTGGAAGCCATGTTCAGGGCGATAACCCCCTCCACCAAGATCATATTCCTCAACAATCCCAACAACCCAACCGGCGCGCTGCTCTCCCAGAAGGAGGTCGGCAGTTTTCTTAAATCCGTCCCCAGGGACATTATTGTTGCACTTGACGAGGCCTATATTGAGTTTGTGAGGGACAAAAATGCCGCCGACGGAGTTCAACTGCTTTCAGATAATCCTATGCTCGTCGCCCTGCGAACCTTTTCCAAACTTTATGGACTGGCAGGTCTTCGTATAGGATACGGCTTCTCTTCTCCAAAGATTGTGGACTACATGAACAGGGTAAGGCAGCCCTTTAACGCAAACCTCCTTGCCCAGGCTGCTGCAACTGCCGCCCTGGACGACCACGAATTCGTCCAAAAGACCCTGGCCCTTGTACATGAAGGACTTGAATATCTGTACAAGGCCCTTGAGGCCATGGGGCTGGAATATGTGCCCACCCAGACAAACTTTTTTCTGATAAGGATACCCGGCGGCGGAAAGCCTCTTTACGAGAGACTCCTGCGACAGGGGGTAATAGTCAGGGCCATGGACAGCTTTGGGCTTCCAGAATATATAAGGATAAGCGTCGGGCTTCCCGAGGAAAACAGGCGCTTCATTGAAGCCCTTGGGAGGGTCCTGGGGGGATTCTAGGGGTCAGAGGGCAGTTACAGCAGGATGGCTGAGGGAGAAATAATAACCATTGACGGACCGGCCGGCTCAGGCAAGAGCACGGTAGGACGAGCCCTGGCGCAAAGGCTGGGTTTTTTGTACCTGGATACGGGCGCCATGTACAGAGCCGTGGCTCTTTCGGCTCTCAGGTTGAGTATAGGACGCGACGAAGGAGAAAGACTGGGACTTCTTTGCCGTGATCTTCCTCTTTCCTTTGATGCCGATAAAATTCCACCTGCCGTTATCCTCGGCAAGGAAGATATATCGAAAGCCATAAGGAGCCCGGAAATGGATCTTCTTTCCTCTGAGATTTCCGCATCACCGCAGGTGCGGGAAGCAATGACCGCGCTCCAGCGGAGGATTGCTTCAGAAAAAAATGTAGTGGCGGAAGGAAGGGACATGGGAACTGTGGTCTTTCCCCGGGCAAGACATAAGCTCTTTCTCACTGCTCCCCCAGCAGTGAGGGCTGAACGCCGATACGCTGAAAGGATTTCCCGCGGCGAAAGACCTGAAAGGGAAACCGTCATAAAGGAGCTTCTTCAGAGGGACCATCAGGACGAGACAAGGGAGATAGCTCCCCTCAGGCCAGCTCCGGACGCCTTTATCATTGACACGGGAAGCATGGCTATACCAGAGGTTCTGCATGCGATAATCATTCGGCTCCTGAGCAACGGTCTTCATATATCTGCGCATGGAGATAAAATAAAGTGTTGAACTTATCAGACATATCTGATAAAAAAAGTGATTTGAGCTTGGCTTTGCGGGCAAAAAGACGAAGGGAGAGTTAAATTAATGGAAAAAACATCAGCCAGTGTAACAGGGAGCAACACCGTTCAAAACGATCAGGCACTTGCATCTTTGGGTTCTCAAGCATCTACCTCGGAACCCGGACAAGATGGAAACAGCTTCCTGGAGCTTTATGAGGAAAGCTTCAAGACCATCCAGGAAGGAGAGGTCATCCAGGGAGAAGTCGTGCACATTGACAAAGACCATGTCCTTATTGACATCGGTTACAAGACGGAAGGACATATCCCGATACACGAGTTCACGGACCCGGACGGAAAATTGACCGTAAGCGTCGGTGAAAAGGTTGAGGTACTCCTTGAGCGCCGGGAGGATGATGAAGGCAAAGTCAAGCTGTCCAAAGAAAAGGCTGCAAAGATAAAGATCTGGGACCAGATAAAAAACATATATGAACAGAGCGGCTCCATAAGGGGAAAGATCGTTTCCAAAGTCAAGGGAGGACTCTCTGTTGACATAGGACTGCCGGCTTTTCTGCCAGGCTCTCAGGTGGATCTGAGGCCCATGCGTGATATGGACTCTCTCATCGGCAAGGACTTTGACTTCCGGATTGTCAAGTACAACAGGAGAAGAGGAAATATAGTGCTTTCCCGTAGGGCCATCCTGGAGGCCGAACGCATGGCTGCAAGGGAGAAGACCCTTGAGTTCCTTCAGGAGGGGGAGATAGTAACAGGCACCGTTAAAAACATCACCGATTACGGTCTGTTCATTGACCTTGGGGGTATAGACGGCCTTGTCCATATCAC
>QZIK01000066.1 GCA_003599015.1 Desulfobacteraceae bacterium
CGCCCGGCGCTACGGCCACGGATTGCATTGGTTGTGAGGACCGCCATCCAGCATCCAAATCGGAGGATTCCCTGCGCTCTTGAGCCGCAGAAGGTCCCTGGTCCTCGGTATCAGCAGGAGACTGTCCTGAATAGCCAGGCCCATACGCCGGCGAAGGCCACTCTGTTGGCAGCCTAATTCCGCCTCGCAATATGGGTTGCTGAGACGCCCAAGGATGTGGCGAATCAGACGAAGGCCAGTGGTATATAGGCCTTGCCGGCTGAGGCTGCAAGACGGGCAGCCTTCGGTTCATGACGGCTTCGAGAATGTCCTCTGGACTCGAGCCTGCACCAGCTTGAGGCACTCCGAGAGGCCATTTCTTTTTATCGGCCTGAGCGAGAAGTGCCTTAGCTTCTGCCTTGAGACGTAGCATCGATTTTTTGAGGTACAGGTACTTGCGCAGTTCAAGTTCTTGGGACTTCTTTGCATGATCATATTTCTCCCTTGCCTCTAAAGAATTGAGACTGATTCTATCAGTGTCGATCAGATTCTCGTTTTTGCGACACCTCGCAATCTGTTCCTCCACCCAGTTGAGATACCCCGAAAGCTTTTCGACTGCGTGTGTCAGTTCTTTGGCCGCCTCATGCTTGTCGAAGTAGAGGCTTTCTGCAAATGGGCACTCAGAATCTCCCTTCTCGTCCACTTTAGGGAGCACCTTGATCCTTTCGCTCAGGTTTTGGAGAAGCTTTTCAAGCCGAGACAAGAAAAAGTTTACATCTTCTTCTTGACGATTGGGTGGCAGTGCCATTGGGCCTATGTTGCCCCTGTCCTTGCTCTTCATGAATTCTTACCTCCTCTCCCGGCCCTTCCCTACAGTCGAGCGGAATCCTTCCTGCACGGCATCACTCTTTTCAATCCCTTCTAAAGCTCTCTTCTCACTTTCCGCCAATCGTTCAATGCCTTCCATCGTGGCTGCTTTCACCTTGCCGAATTCATTAGTCGATTCTTGAGTTTTGAGTTCTGCGCTGGCATCACTGATCCGTCCGAGGTCGGCCTCTCCCGATTCCTTGCGGCGTTCCATTTCCTCCGCGAATTCATTGGCTTCGCTTTGGACCCCTTCCAGCTCCTCGTCGTCGCGTTCAAACTTCTCGGTCGTCACATCTTCGGCATCCTCTATTGCCCCCCTTACCGCCTCATTATCTTCTTGCGCACCTTCAAAACTAAGCGACTCCATTGTTTTCCTGATCGTCTCCACATCCGAAGTGTCATCCTCGAGAAGTGACTCCTTTTCTCCCATCGCCTCCTTGTGCCCCTCGATAGTCTGATCTATCTCTCCCCTGCTTATTCCTTCCCCGCGCCTTGCCATGATTTCACCTCCTGACTTCTAAGGATTCCTATAGTAGTTGAGGAATTCGTCGATGATCTTGATGGCGCTTTCGAGATCTGGCTTGATGACGTCATTATGCCGGTGGACAAGGTCATCTCTCATTTCTCTAACGACCGAATCGACTACTTCAACCGGGGTTTCCAACTGAAGGTATCTTCGATACACGTCCCTCAAGAAAACATCGTATTGATGGATTAGTCTCTGCCTCAGAGTCCTGAGCTTTGCCTTCTCTGCCTTTATTCCTGCCATCCTTTGAGTAAGGTCGGAGCAAGAGGCCGATTTGGTATAGCGAGCAAGGACCGCCTGCAACTCACGACAGATCTTTACCCGCTCCAGGTCGAATGCGTTCATTTTCTCTCTGAGTATGTCCAGTTCGTCCAGAGTTCGTTTCACTGCCGCTTCGTGATACCAGGGGTCATTGTTCAGGTAAGGGAGGATTCGCTCATTCTCAACAGAAGTCTTGAAACTGAATTCCTTCTCGAGATTCTTCGTGTATATTCGGCGCGGTCTGTAATCACCCTCCGTGAAGAAAAAGGCCTCCCCAGGAGTAAGACGGCCTAGTTCCTCAATTTCAGTCGGGCTCATGAGCATGCTGGCACCTATCATTTCACGATCCTCCCGATCGACCAACCGCAAGACGACCTTTGACCCAGTGTTTTTGATCAGCGGTGGGGCCACGGCCGAAGGCGATTGGTCAACGACTATGACACTAACTCCGGGTGCTCGGAGCTCAGCCACCATGCGAACAACAAAATCGGCGGCGAAGGCCCTTGGGTCGGCCACCTCAGGGGAGGCAACCGCCTCTCCAGTCCTCCCCACGATATTATGAGCCTCTTCGATGACGATGACATATCTGGGATCTTTCTCCTGTTTTTGAAGGGTTTTCAGCCGCTCACGAATGCCGTTTTTGAGAAATAGAGACATTAGGCTGCCCTCGGTTTGCTCAAGGGCATAGAACTCGATGACCGCCGGGACACCCATGATGTGCTCAATGCTGGGCACGCTCTTCCGGCATTGGAAAACCCGGCCGATGTTGCGGCGTGTAAGGACACCAAGTCGCGCTTCTATCATGGCGCGCATATTGGAGTGCACTTCCGCCGCGTATCCCTTTTCTTTCAGGACCTGTTGGGTTGCCGATACCAGATCGACCATAAGTGGCGGGTGATTTCTGTCACAATGTTGCTCGTAGAGTCTTTCCAGGCCCTCTGCTATAAGAGCCGGGAGAGATCCTTCCATGGGTATGGCCGCCTTGAAGCAGGCAAGGAGATTGCCGATGTGTTCATCGATGGCGATACCGTCAAGGAGCTCCAGGGGGTTGAATCGGAGTGGAGAAATCGAATCATTGCCAGGCGTGTAAATCTCCAGCTTTTTGACAAGGCTCCGGGCAACTGCGCTTGGATGGGATTCGAAGGTCTTGAATATTCTGTATTCGGTTTTGAACGGCTCGATGACGAGAAATGGGATGTCCCTTTCATGAAGTTGAAGCAGCACATTTTTAACGACGATAGTCTTCCCTGAACCTGTCATGCCAAAGACAGATAAGTGTTTGACCAGAGCGGAGAAGTCTAGGCATTTCACCAAAGCAGGATTTTGGATGTCCGAACCGAAGATGATGACGTCTTTGAGGTTTTTGTAATGAGGATCCGTGTGCTTTCGAATGCAGAGCGGTGAGGTTGACCGGGCTACAGGCAGTCGAAGTGCGCTGGCCAACTCCTCTACGGTTGCAGTCCGGCTTAACCGCCATAAGACCGACCCTGGAGCTCCCTGAAATCCTCCGAAGCGTTTATTGAGAGGGATACCCATGTTCCACCATTAACCTTTCTTGGGAAGAATCTTTCTCTTTTCAGAAAAAGGCACTTCCTGCTTCGAAGCAATGGATTTAGGATGCAGGCATCTCGTTCCAAGAGCCATGGACTTTGAAACTGCAATTTTGAATACTGACTTCAACCTTTCTCCTACAGGGATTTCAGCGCCTCCCAACTTCCAGTCATGTGAGGTTGACTTCCTGAAAGACGCGATGCCAGGATCCAACTTGTTAGCGGCACCGGTTGTCCGCACAGGTTTCCACTCCGGATTACCGTGACTGTCTCTAACCGATTGCGACATCTCTCGCCTCCGATAGACACCTTTGGAAATGCTCTTCTCCTCTTTGCGCAACCATCAACTCATAGCTTCCGTTGTTGAAAGCGGATTCCGCAACAAATGAACCGATGAGACGCGCAACCGGCATTGTTTCAGCAAAGATGCTGAAACGAAATAGGAGGTGGGGACTTAGAAGGCTTTGGTGAAATCGCTGCTGGTTGCGAAGAATATCATCCGCCACAAGATCGTGGTAATGGGGTGGTTCGATAACCTTCCCAGGACTCGATGCCCATCTGTCTGAGCCCTCTCCCACATAGTCCACAAAATCAGTTTCATCCTCATTCCGTTCCCAGGAACTGTTTATGGCCCGCAAGGCTGCGAGATATCGAGCATGTTCTGACCGTTCATTCGATATATCAACCGGCTGAGCGCACAGATCAATCAGTATCGATTCGCTTGTGTGGCTGAGAACCAGGTCGACATCCATATAGTCATTTCGATCGTTCCGGTCGAAGGCAGTGATCGTATAGTATGATTCGAGGGTCTTGGTGTTGAATTCCTGATCGTATGGAGGCTTCAGTTGATCTGTCCTTCTGCGGATCTCGCAGAGAGCCCCATATTTTTCCCATTGGTACTTACCCTCGTTGACGCGGTTAAGTGCATAGAACTTGCGTATCGGCCCGTTTTCCAATGCAGATGTTATGATGGACTCAATGCCTGGATCATGTAGGCAGGCGATGATGAATAGTTTCAGCTGTGATTGCTGATCGCCGCTTTCTTTTTCCGGGGTGAAATGCATCCTAACAGACAGTGTCATGGAACTTGGAGGCATGCTCGAAATCATGCGAAGGATGTGCTCAGAATCCCTGCCCACAGCTCGAAGAACATCTCCGCCCGCAGTTTTTTGCATTGCGACACACGAGCTGTCTGGGATTTCAGAAATCGCGTATGTCAATGTTTCATGTGTCATACAGAGCACCTCCTTGTGATTGAATTGATCTACCTCATTTGCCCTCTAGCATAATGGCACCCCGTACTTTTCGGCCATGTGCTTCTCAAAGTCCCCACAAGCCGGACAGGCTGGGTCACGCTCGATTTCAATGCCGTACCATCGCAGGATATGCATTCCGTCTGTGTTATACTCAAGAGGCTCAAGCTTTTCGAATTGCGTTCCAGTCTCTCTCCGATTCAAATAGAGGAATGCCGGGGCAACCAAGTCATAATCTAGCGACTCTAATGTTGATTTCTTTCCTTTCAGCAATTCCTGGATGGCAAGTTTGACCACCATGGTAGTGATCGGGGAGATATCGATTGATAGCCCCGGCTCGATGGGAACAGAGAGATCCGAGTATTGAAATTCTTTCTTAGCCTTCTTCTCATTGGAGATCTCTCTGTCCTTCGACTGTCCAGGGAGTTGTTTACAGAAGCATTCGTAGCACATCGACCTCCTTGGGTAGACCCTTAGGACTGCTCCGCCGTATGCCCTGCGGAAGGAATAAGAAACGATTAGGACCACCCCTTCTTCAATACAGGCCTTGTTGATCACACGATTTGATTCATGATCCCCAGTGCCGGATATGACTAAGTCCCTCCCCCTAATGAATTTTTTGATCAAATCTAAGTTGTCCCAACTTGCCTCCTCAGCCCAAGTTTGAACTGAGGCGTAAGGGTTTCTCTCCTTAATCAGGTCCCTTATTATGTTGACTTTATAGCGTCCTGCATGACGATACCCTGCAGCATGCCTCGAATTGTTAGCGAACTCATAACGATCATGATCCATTAAACCAAAATCCGTAACGCCTGTCTTAACCAGTTTCAATGAGATGGACGACCCATGAGAGCCTTCCCCGATGACAGCAACCTTTTTGTCTGAAATCGCGCCAGTTTCCAATATGCCGCCATTTCGTGAAAAGATTTCCTCTCTCAACGGCAGAACCTCGACTTGGGCACTTATCCAACTGTGCCCATTGAAAACATACCCGGCAACTTCTCCAAGATGTTTAAATCCTGTCGATTTTCTATCGGATCCGTTATCGCGGTGAATGATGACTCTCACGAGGTCCTCGCTCTTTCCGAAAATCGGGGTTTGAAGGCTGCTAGAGTCAGATTGGAAAAGGATGGACCCGGGTGCACCGCCAAACGTCGGCGACCCCTCTAACAAGGTAAATACATCGCCATCGTCCCAACATAGAAACATGACGTCATGAGGTCCCTCCTTGCAGGAGATGCTCAGAAGGGTTTCGCCAGCCAAAATGATCTTTGTATCCTTCGATACCCTGAGAGATCCGAATCTCAAGTCTTCTGCCGAAAGGTGAATTACACTGTCAGGGTCGTCAGAAGGCTTCGCGAGCCTGAGTTTTCTGTCCAATTTTCCAACGACAAGACCGGTGTTAGCATTGTCTCCTCTCTTTAAGTCACGTATCAACTGATCTATCCGATTGGTTTCACTATTCATCGCTTGCCCCCCTTTCTAGTTGTGGTGGTTTCTTATTGCTATCTCGCTTCAATGTTGAACCGCGTTCTTGAGCAGTTTATCGATAATGCCTACTATGGTTTCTCCAGTTTTTAGATGAATCGCGTAAGCCTCAAGCCATATAAGTCCTCGAATTATCACGCCATATGCGGTACATGACGTATCCCATTCGGAAGAGGAATAGTGGCATATTGCTACAACCCCATCTGGTCCGTTTGAATTAGTATGAAAAGCATGGGAATTTCCCAATTCGTTTATGCTTCCTTGACCATATTTCGGAAGGACTGAAGGATAGATAACATATAGATTTGGTATCTTTTCAGGATATGGGGGATCGAGAAAGAGCACCAAACGGTAGAAACGACCGTCTGATGTGGTATGCTCTCCAATGAAATATTCTGTTCCTCCTCTTCGAACGAATTTGAAGTAAGGCATCTCTTTTGCCATGATTATGGCTTCTAGGTCAGTCCTTGATCTCGATTCCCGTTTAGGCATTTCACGCCATCCTTTCTTAGGCTATCCATTTATGACCATATGATTTTGTCCTGCCCAGGTACTCGCTACCTTTTTCATAGATTGTCGATAGATTCGTGTAAACCCCGTGCCTTAGAACTTTCTCTGTGATGTCTACATGCGCACCGCAAGGGTGGTCCTCAGAAACGTAAACCGCCTTTACACGGTTTACAGTTCTTAAGTCATAGACCACGAACATCATCCCTTTCGGTGGAATCGGGACCGATACCACCAGGAGCCCGTCTCTTGTCGCAACGGTGATATTGTCACGGATATGTTCAGGCAGTTTCAGGCAGTGAGTATATGTGCGATGGGGAAGGCTGATAGTAGGGGATCGGTTTTCAGACTCTGGCTCATAGGCCTTAAACCTGATTCGCTGTAGGGGAAAGTCGATCCGTTGCCGAAGTTCTGGAATCGGGCAACTTCTAGCTATCGCCTCCCGTATCGGGCTGATACCCGGTATGACTCGTATTGGACAGGGAATTGGCCTTCTGGGCTCACGGTTAGAATACATGTAGGCGTTGACGTAGGCAATAACATCAGTCTCACTTCTGGCTGTCTTTCCCTGTCTAGGCCCTCTTCGATGTTGTCCGCCCAACCCATTATAAAATCGATTTCCGGAAGGTTTTGAGGTTGGAGATTCATAACCAAGACGCGGAGAGAGGTTCTGATCAGGTGAAAGGGAGGAGCCATTTTCAAAGGTGACAATGAATTGGTAGAATTGAGCTATTGCTTTTCTCGAGACCACTTCATGGCTGCTATCTCTGTCCAAACCTGAGGGAGATCCAGAACACCCCGCAGTGTGAAGATGGAAGGTGGAATTGATCTGGATGCCCATTTTGCCCGTTAAATAAGCGTTGTTAAGGTTTGCGAAGGCGATATCTTGTTGAAAAAATAATGGCTTATGAATAGCCTTCGGCCCTGCAGGAGTCACAAAAAGGATGACTGCACGGCCTGCGTGGGTGTTCAACCCATACCCCTCACCACCCGTTTCATTTCCGCCAGATTCAAAACACTGTCCGACCATTTGCCGGAGTTCACCGGAGAAAATGCCTACATAGATGGGTAACCATTCGCACACTTGCACCACTCTTTGCTCAAAAAACGAAAATACATTCTTAAAAAAATGTCCTATTTGTGCTTTCATTAGGTATCTCCTCATTTCATACCAACACTTAAAAATGATTCTATAATTAAGCTTTTCCTAAACGACTCTTCTCAGACTCTCCCTTCCACAAAAGGCGCGTTTAGATAATATTCATAGACAATTTTCATGCCGGATAAGAAGCAAAGAAAACATTTCCATAAAATCAATAAGTTATTTATTTAAAACCTCCTGATTATATCTAATACTGTTGCTTTTTAGTTACACTAAATGTCACTTTTTGCCTGATCTACTCAATATTATAATGAAAAATAGTTTTATTTTTTGTAACATTATTTGTAACATAAATGTTATATGAGCGAAGGTGAAACAATGGCGGCCACTATACACTCTTTGGGACACACAACTCAGATTAACTCGGAGGTGCTATATCTATGAATAATGAGTATTATTTTATTGATTTTTGTGAAATTGTTCAGGAGTGCGAAGAGATCGGAACCGATGGACCCGATAACTGTGCAAAATCTTTGGCCAGAAGCATCAAATCAGCGCCTTCTAGCTCCACCAGGGTAGTGTACCCTACTGGCTTAAATTTCACGAAAGCGCTTGCAGAGCAGCTCAAGAAAGGGATCATGCAATCGTACTCTTCCTTTCGCCGGAAGTGGAAGAGAAACTTACCCTTGGTTCTTATGGATATTGGTCCCAAGTGGATGGACTTTTTCAAAATTGAAAAGGAGTTACAGCATGAGCTGACTAAAAGGAGAGCACTCCTCCCCGTGATCAATGAATACGGCGAATTGATAGAAGTATTTGGCTCCGAAGGCGATGAAAAGACTCTCTTAAAGAACGCGATCATGAGCTCAGGAGAAGAAGGCAATAAGAGCCCACACATATATGATGATGATTTCTTAGAGCTCAACTCTTGGTTCTTCAAGAAAGATGATTCGGCCGAACCATCCCTTTCCTTGAAGAGACTTATTAATGATATGATTACATTTCTTGTTGAAGAAAAGCTGGCTGCACTTTTGAAGGGACACTATCAACTTTTGTCTGGCAAGCATGCTTTAAAGTACATATCTATGCCTGCCCTTTTCTCCAAACCTGCTTTTACTTCATGGATGGCAAGGCTCTTCTGCGCGAGATTTCGCAATTTATCACTCGATTGTATTGTCACCTTTTCTGATCAAAGTAGGATTCTTGCGTTGTCGGTCATTGACGAGTTCAACCGTCTAAGAATCTTTCCAGAATATATATTCCTAGAGGACTATGATCGCCCCCACCTCAAGCACATATCTGAAAACCTCAGCCCATTCCATGGTATGAAGGTCCTAATACTAGGTGGTGTTTCAAGCACAGGATTATTGCTCAAGAACATGGCAGAAGCGGTGCGTCGCCAGGGGGGAAAAGTCGTAGGGTCCTCCGCCATTATCTGTCAAACCAAGCCTGAAAAGAAAGATGCCATCGATTATCTATGTTATTTACCGGTTGACCTCTATGATCCGAAAGATCCAGCCAAGGCTTGCCCTGCTTGCAAGAACATTTCCGAAAATCCAATTTCCTATATTGATCCTATGACTAATTCACCATTTTTCATTGATTTCAGCCACCATGATAACAGGACGATTTCCTCAGGTAATCCAAGAAATAAAAAATTGTGGGAAATGGTCCAGGAAACGGATGCCCTTAAAACCCACATCTACCAAGGAACTGCAAGAAGGCATTACTACTATTACGTAGACACTTACGCGATCCTGAACAAACATATTGACAAGATAAATTGGGACGTAAAGTCCATGTATGCAGATGGCGAGACGCCAGATCTTGTCTTTGCGCCGCACAATCCTTCGGCAATGAAGATCGCAAACCACTTGATCAAAGTTGAGTTCCCCAAAGCTACACTTCTGGCATATGACAACAGCAAGAAATCCTTTACAGCCGGAGACGGTCAAATGCTGAGGGGTGAAGGCCAAAGAATTCTTATAGTGGACGATGGCATAAACACAGGGAACACCCTTAACACCCTTTTGGATCTCTGTACCGGCAAAAAGGGCCAAAGCCCCATATTTGAAAATATACGAATGCTCTTTTTCATTGATAGACTAACGACCGACTTCCGTAACTCACTTGCCCGGCAAATACCAAAGGAAAACATTAAGTCAGTCTATCAAATCCCTATTCCAACATTTGGTGATAATGCAGAGAGGTGCCCACTTTGTAACGAGATAACCCAGTTGGAAAAGTACGCTCAATTGATGAGTATAGCTGCAAAAGGCTATATCGAGAAACGATTAAAAAGGATCAAAGCAAAAGAGATCGCAAGTGACATCATATCTGCGGGCGAGGTTGGCAGAGGGGCTGACGATAAAAGTATTTCGCGGGCGAAAATGCTGGACTTGTTGTACGGAGAGGGAGACACGGCCTTCTTGAGTGGATTCGCATCTACACCAATTGAAGAACTTATCAATGTTCTTGACGCCATCCCTCCGGAATACATCAGGATGAAGGACACGAAGGAACGGCTTTTAAAAGAGAGTAAGAAGCTTACCGGCGATGGTTTGAGAAGATTCCTTCGGATGTGGATGAACGTAGACCCATCAGTCATTGCCAAAAACCTGGGCGATATAATTCTGCGGATTATTGACTCAAATAGTGATTGTTTCATCGAGTACATCATTGAGTTTCTACTATGTGACGGATACTTAGAGAAGGATTACGCTCGCGGGATACTTGAGAGAGCTATCCAAAGCTCCCCCATGCACTCTGATTCATTAAAGAAGACAATAGCATCCGTCGTCTATAAATACCCTGATATGATTAGTCTCCGACACTCCCTACAAGCCATTTACGATAAGCTTGTTCAAAAGGCTGCCAGGAAGGACGTTAACATTCTGCTTACCGGGGAGTCAGGTACCGGTAAAGGCATTTTGGCCAAAATAATACATGAGTTGTCAGACAGATCGAGCAAGCCATTTAAAACCGTCAATGTGAGTCAGTTCACAGAAAGTTTGCTTGAGTCTGAGCTGTTTGGTCATGAAAAGGGAGCTTTCACCGGAGCAAGCAATATGAAAAAGGGAAAGCTTGAGGTCGCTGATGGAGGGACTGTTTTTCTTGACGAGGTCGGGGATATTCCTCTTCACCTTCAAAAAAAGATTCTTCGAGCGATCGATCAGAAAGAATTTGAAAGGGTAGGCGGCACCGAAGAAATCAAAACAGATTTCAGGCTAATATGTGCAACCAATAGACCGCTGGAAGAAATGGTCCGAAAGGAAGAGTTTAGGGGAGACCTTTATCATAGGATCAATGTCGTTCGTATAGAACTTCCACCCCTACGCGACACGCCTAGCGAGATTATGACCCTCTCGAAGCACTTTTTCAATTTTTTTTGCGAGAAGCATGGAATTCAAGACCTGAAATACGACAAGGCATTAGATAAACTGTTGTTGGCACACAATTGGCCGGGAAACGTGCGAGAGCTCAAGAACTTGATCGAGGAATGCGTGGTCCTTTCAGATAATGTGAAAGTTGACTTAGATGTGGTAAAAAGGAAGCTTAAACGTTATCTAAAAGACGACCATGACAATACGCATGTAAGTATTAAGGAGGCAAAGGCAGAAGCTGAGAAGAGAAAAATTGAGAATGCATTGAATGAATTCAATCTAAACATTACGAAGGCAGCTTCAAGCTGTAAAACTTCAAGAAACAATTTCTATCGTCTTATAAAAAAATACAAAATCAACATAAAAAAAGGACTCAATCTATAACAAAATGTTGATAGTAAAGAATTGTTAATTGGAACATTTGCTATTATACGGGCTGAGTGCGACCATTTTCTGTGAGCTACAATGCAATTAAATAGAGAGATATTGTTCGGAGGTAGCGGTCGTCTCTCCCGGGCATCGAAAGGTTTTTATATACTTCCGTTCATGAATTCCCTCGATGCCCTTTACGTATGATCTGCTTGACCCCTTTTCAAGTATTCATCCCGGTTCTTTAATCTCCGATTATTCGGATTGGATTCTTTTCACCTTACTGCTTTTCTTCTTTTGGGCGGTTGTGGGGATTGCTCTGCGTAGGCAATTTGAGGAAAGCCGTTACCTGAGGGTCTTGGGCACCTCCACTGCGCTGGCGCTTGCTGTGGGGACCTATTATTCCGTATATCAAGGGTGGCTTCACTTGAGCCTCGAGGGCCTTGGCTTTTTCGGTGCGGTACTCTTGTTCATCGTTATTTTTTTTATCATTTTCGGGCTGATCCGGGGTTTCGGGATGCGGACCGCCAATGCCCTTCCGCTTGGTTTTGCGCTCTTCTATGTTTCTCTGTGGGCGGTTATTCCCAATATTCTGTATACGATCAGGGAGACCTTCCCGCCGGTCAACGGGATCCTTTTGGTCCTTTTTGTGGTTTCGGTGTTCAAGGTGGTAACGGCCTTTTTCAGGCATCTGCGGAGCTCGCCCCTGGACATAGCAAGGGACCTCAAGAAAAGGGATTTTGCTCCTCGCAGTTCAGAGGATGTGGAGATAGACAGGGAGGAAGAGCAGGAGAGAGGAGAGATGAAGCTCGTGAAAAGGAAGACCATGAAGTTGACGGGGTTTGAGATCAAGACCGTTGAGGAGATTGGTCACTACTTGGAGGTGATGATTGGCATCATTGAGCGGAAAGGCGGCCGTATGGATGCTGGAGAGGTCGCGGAGCTGACTCAGGCCCTCAGACAGATTGGAAAGAGAGAGGTGCTTCTGACCCAGGGCCTGGAGCTGATTAAGCGGCACGTCAATGCATACAGGAGGCTTCACCGGAAGAATCTTCCCGAGCTTGAGAAGCGGTTTCAGAACGAAAAGGATCCAGCCAAGAAAAAAATCATCGAAGAAGAGATGACCTATCAAAAGCGGATGCTTCAGGTCTTGGACTTCCTGGAGGCCAATGAATCCAGAATTCTCTCCTTCTCGCAGGCCTTCAATAAGATTATCGCCACCGCAATACAAAGCCTCAAGGGCGGCAGTGCCTCAGAGGCACGGGACCTTCTGGTGCGGGCACACGGCGGGCTGAGGGAAATGAAGCAGGTCTACGAAAAACAGAAAAACATTGAGAAGTACATATTGACGCTTGATAGGAGGACAATTGGGGATCTGAAGAAGGAGAAAGATCGTCGGTAGTGTTTTTGCACTCGTCCTTGTTTCTCCACAGATCGGTGAGCGTAAGGTGCGTGTGCCGAATGAAGCCATCGATTTCCCAGGTCCTTTGAGTGCTCAGCTGACAGAGGCATTTCTCATTCATCGCCCTCCCCTTTGCACCCATTGCTTATAAACTTTTCGGTCAGTGCAGTCTCCGTTGTCTTGCGGCCCCCGGGGCTGGAAACCCTCTTTATCTGTGCTCCCCCTAGCGGGCCCTCTCCAATAGAGTGGGGCTCTTTCGATGATAAGGCCCCAAGGGAGAGGCATTGTGATCCTCTCCCCCCGGTTCAGGTTTTCGAGAAGGGTCATTCCTTCGGTTTTATGGACACGGATGGTGAGGCACTTATCATGAAACCTCCGACAATGGTTTGGGTCAGGCCTTTACCCTTGCAGTACTGGCATCGGACCTGCTTGCCTTTGCTTTTTATCACCAGGCCGGTGCCCCAGCACTGCCGGCATCCTCATGAGATATTGCTCACTTCCACATCACAGCCAAACCCCAGGTAATGAGTCCCGCTCTTGAATGACTCCGATAGGGCCTCTTCCAGGGACCGGCCTCCAGTGACCAGGCCTGATCTGCCTTGATTGTAGCTCAGGCAGGCGGAATAAAACCTCGGGTAATCCTGCTTTGCAGCCATTTCTTACCTCCTGCAAGTTATCTGATATTGTCTCCTCAACTCTTGGGCTAGAAGAGGGAGAACTGGGCCTGGATAGCGTTCTCGCGCTTCTTGAGCATCTCATCCAGCTCAGCCTCTCTCACCTCGATGTGGGTGACCTTCCTCTTTCTTTTGCCGGTATATTCGATGAACTGGACCCGGACGATCCGGTCTCCGATTCGTTCAACCTCGTTGCTTGCCTTGGTGATATCCGGTGAGGCCACGGTATTCCCTTCAGTCGAGACAGGTTCAGGCGCCGTGCTTATGGAAATGGCCCCTTCTGCCTTGACCTCTTTCTTGCGGTAGTCCGCCCAGATGTCCTTCAGGGGTGAACGGGTCTCGCGTGATTTATCGATAAGCATTTTCGCTAGCTCGATGGCCATCGAATCCGATGATTCGGAAAGCGCGGCAAGGCCCTTGTCGGTGAGCTCGCCTTCTATTGCGAGGCTGGAAGTGAGTTTTTGGGCCATGAGCTGCATCAAGCGGGTCTGCATGGTCTCTGCGTAGGTCAGAAAGTAGACCCGAACCGGCTTTTTCTGTG
>QZIK01000036.1 GCA_003599015.1 Desulfobacteraceae bacterium
TTAATATTGGCTTTGAGATACATGCCGGCACCAACAAAGGTTACGGCAAGGGCTGCCACGCAAGATAGAACTATGATCA
Source organism: Desulfobacteraceae bacterium (assembly GCA_003599015.1). Taxonomy (GTDB): domain Bacteria; phylum Desulfobacterota; class DSM-4660; order Desulfatiglandales; family Desulfatiglandaceae; genus CG2-30-51-40. The sequence goes on from QZIK01000036.1 coordinate 80, forward strand.
ATAACTTTTTCATAAGAACCCCCCCTGTTATGTTGCTCCTTAATTAGCTTCAGGAGGCATAACCACGCCCGCGGGCGAGAGACTTCCGGAAGGAACAAGAATCCCTGAACGGGAGCAAGGAGCATAAGGATTAACACAATCCCTGTCCGGGAGAAAAGCTGCGGAAAACGCCTAGTCGCATAAGACAGGCAAACCACCGCCCAGGAGCGGGCACTGCCAGCTATCAATGACCCGCCCCTGGCATGGATAATTAAAACAACTGCGGACTACTTAAGAAGAAAAACAACTTTTGCCTGAGCCAACATATTGCTCTTTTGATCATGCACATAAATAGCCGCCGCATCGTCTGTGCCTACCTGTGCATCTGTTAGCTTGACCACTGATTTGACCTTGAGTTCCATGGGATTCTGACAGCCCCAGCTCTGCAGAAGGGCCTTTGCCTTATTTGTATCGGTGGTGAATCCCCCGCATCCTCTTTCCACCAATACAGTACTTACCACTTTGGAAGGATCAAAAACTATCTCTTCCTTATCGGTAATGATTCTGTTTACCAATGCCGGCCTGAACTGGTATTCACGGACATCCAGAATGAGTCCGTCATACACCTTTGTAAGTTCTGAAGGTCTGGCAACCTCCGGGGGCGGCGCTGGAGCCTTCTCTTCGGGCTTCTGTTCAGGAGGAGGAGCGACTTTGGCCTCAGGAGCCTTTGGTTCGACCCCCTTGGGTTCGACCGCCTTGGGAATAAGTGCAGGCTGATAGGCAGGCTTCTTCTCCGGCCATATATTCTTATCTTTCATGATGGGCAGGATTATGTCATAAAGTCCGCCTTTGCCGCGTATATTTAGTCGCATGCAAACCTCAGCATATCCCTTGTCCGGATAATAGGTATCCCCGCACTGGACTGCACCTCGTAGAAACCCCTCAACAGTAGTAGCAACCGCATCGCTATGGAGCATCCCGTCCTTGACGGTTGTAACGCCATAAAGATTTATTCCCTGAAGGATCTCCAGAAGCTTTCTCTGTGCCACGACCTCTGCGGCCCGCACGGCTCTGTATCGGCTCTGGCCTTCCTCGGAGGCCCCTACCACCTGGATATAACCCTCCTCAAAAACCTTCACGGGGTCCTTAACCGTTTCCCAACTACCCTGGGAAAGGGCAAGCGGAACCATCGCAACCACCATAAAGATTAACATCACCAATCCTATTGTCTTCTTCATGATCTTTTCACTCCTTCCTCGGACGAAAATCCTCTCCCGCCCTTTTCGATGGTTTCGATAAGAGTCCTAATTGATATTCATAACGTTACGGAGCCTCATGACCGCCAGAAGCAGCTCTGCACCGTCCGCCACATCGTTAGGCCTGAAAGCGCCGCTGAGCTCCGGCTCCATAAGACCTCTTGTTACTGAAGTCATAACCGCATTGAACCACGCCGCGGTGGCAGGCACATCGGGGTAAGGGGATGTGCCCTGTCCTATGTATTTGGTTGCAAGGGATTCATCACCGCTTATCTTCATCATCAGATCTTCCAGAACAAAGGCAAGTTCAAGACGGCTCACCGGTTTGTCGGGATAGAAAAGGAATGCCTTGGAGATCTGGTCGTAGATTGGCTCCAGACCCCTAACCTTCCATTTGAGTGCAGTCATGATCTCAGCCTTGAAAAGATGGTTTGTCACATCCGCCGGTATGAAATCAGGTTTGGCCTCGCCCCTTGGAACCGGAATTCTTCCGGCCATTACCTTATCAAGATGAATCTCGTCAACCAATAGGGCCGCAACATCACCCCTCACCACCTGGCCCTTAACCGCTATCTTTTTCCCCACATCGGTCAGGGTGAAGTTGGCAGAGGCCCTGTTTATCTTCTGGACCTGCTTGTAAAGTTTATTGGCAGGCTCATGCCATTTTCCGGGCGCCAGAGAAAGGACGTCCGCGAGGGCGCCTTCAGCTTCCCTGAACTTGTAAGCCTTGAAATAGGCTACCCCCATGAAATAGTGCGCCGACTCCTTTCCTTTGTAGTAAGGGAGTTCTTCTGCCTTTACGTTGTCCAGCTTGATTGCTTTTTTGTGGTATTTCTCGGCCTTTTCAAGCCAGTTTTTGGGTCTTGCATGTGTATAGACCCGGATACCTGTTACCATCCCATCAAACTTCTGCGAATCACCCTTTGCCTTATCCAGAGCCTTATCCAGCCTGTCAATTGCCCTTTCGAGCTCCACTGCCTGGTGCTCCTTGTCGGCCTCGGCCTCTGTCCTGAGTGCCGCCACAAGGGCAAGCCCACCTATTGCCGGAGCATAATCGGGATCCAGTTTAGTAGCGCGATCAAATCGTGCAGCGGCCTCGCTAATCTGTCCCTTCTCGATCATCCCCATGCCCATAAGATAATGATGGGCCGGATTGTCCTCGTCTGAGACCGGCGCAAGTTTCTTCGGCGCGCATCCCAGCGCCAGCGACACTACAACCGCAACAATTGCCCAACTGACATACCTCCTCATAGAACCACCTCCACTTTTCTTGGCTGATTGTTCTCTCCAGGTTTGACAATACATCACCATCAGCTTTTTAATCCTCCTTACCTGGCCCTGGTTTATTCTAAGGGCAGGCAAACTCACACCTTTGATCCTTTCTTTAGTTTATCCTCCATCTTCACCAGGGCTTCCAAATAATCCCTATATCTGGAAACCTTAAACTTCTGGGCAATGGCATAACCCCATGCGCTGGCCCACGTTACTGGCAGGCTTATCGCTCGCTTTCCAAGAAGCTCAAATCGTTTCTGGAGATCCACCCCTTTAACTATCCCGTGAGCTGTAAGGAATGCTATTCTTTGGGCTATATCCCCCGGTCCCAGTTCACCGAAGAGTATCACGTCATCCACTATCTTGACCGTCAGGGCAATCATTGCAGTATTGACTTCGTTAAAGGTGTCGTCAATATACTCCGCTATGTTGAGGAGCTTTTTGGCCACAGCAATCTTCTTCCTGTCAACCTGGACAGTCTTTAAAGCCTGCTTGTAAAGTCTCTCCTGCACACCTTCTTTGTTTTTCTTTTCTTTTTCAAGAAACTGCTTCTGCCTGTTTAATGCCGCCCTTTCCCCTGACTGAATTCCCTTCTCATCCAACCTTGCCTCTACTGTCTTAAGATCACTTACGGTCAGGAAAAGTTCTTCATCAACCCTTTCAAGGTTCTCTCTCAGGTTCACTGGAAGCAATGTATAGAATACATTTTCAAAACTTCCAGCCTCAGTTCCACGCCTCACGCCTCCAAGATGTTCTCCAACCACTACCCTGAAACAGCTTGAGGGAACCTTGAAGTCAATCCACGAGCTTATTCCTCCTCCGAATAACTGAGCATGCAGAATCTCCTCTGTCGGTCGGTTGAAAAAGGAGCACTCAGCATCTCTTGACGGGATTGCGCACTCCCTCGCTCCTGGTCTAAGGCTTTGAAATTTGTCGCTGTAGTAAGCACAGATACACCCAAACGGCAACGAACTCAGAGCCGTTTTGGCATGCTCATAACGTCTGCCTAAAATCTTGGAGGCTTCAAAGCAAAATTTCCCCCTGAGAGCCACGGCACCAGCCCCCATAAGATCCTCAAAGCTGCCGACCCTGAAGAGGGCACCCAAATAAACAGAGAGGTCATAAAATCTGTAAAAGGAAAAGTCGTACTTAAGTGCCTTTTCGAGGCACTCGTCATAGGCTTTTTTGGCCTGCTTCTCCTTCTCCCCATCAACATCCCCTTCCGAGTAATGTCTGAGCAATTCCGGCCAATCATCCTCCAGGGATACGGGCATCCTGTCCAAAAGGAGCTGATTCATCTTTACCTGAGCAGCCACAAGATCCATGAAGAAGAGATCCATCTCCAGCTCCAGGATTGGGTTGGCCGCCTTTACCGCTCCGGGGATCTGTTTCATGCAGGAGGAAAGAGCCAGGGCTGCAGCAAAAATAAATAAAATCATTCCGTTTGCCGCACGTCGCGTGTTTCTCAGCATAAACCTCCCCTTAGTAAAATTAAACACCCCGGAGCCTCAAAGGTTTCAATAGCTCTTGGGAGCCTGATATTGTTTCAGTGTTTCTCTCGTCTTCTTTTGTCGCTCAAAGGATGCAAAAAAAGTATCCACTTCATATGAGACCTCTTTTGCGGCCTTCTGTATATCCGAGTCACCAGGTTTAAGAAAGGCTGCACGCTGATACATGGCTTTGGCCTTTCTGAGGTAATCGGCCTGTGACTTCTGATCATTGGCCTTATTCCATGCCATACACTCAAGGGCCACACCTGTGTTATAGAGCAGATCCGGGTCGCTGCACTGTGGGCTATCTGCAACCATCCTTACCCCATCATATGCCCCTTCGCAGTTCCCTCCATCTATCATCTTGCCCGCCCTGTCCGCCAAATCGCTTCCACCCTTGATGGGTCTTAGCTCTGTGCTCGTGGTTGGAACAAACTGCCGCACAACCTGACGCACGGCCTCCTTTACAATCTGTTCCTGCACCCTGGCAATACTCGGCAGTTTCTCGGCGCTGTAAGAGGGCGCCTCATAGTGTTTTTCCACAAGCACCGGATCGGCAGTGGCACACTCAAGCATCCCCGCCTGCTTTATCGAAAAGCTTGCCTGAAACTTTCCGTCCCTGGATACACGACCCTCCGACTTTTTGGTATCAACGCCATAGGAGTGAACTCTAATGCTGAGATCAGGGTATTCCCCTTCCCCTGCTGGAACTCCCATGGCGTTTATGAAACGGCTCTCTCCGAGCACTGCCTTGGCATACTGGGCAACAACCCTTTTTTCCTCTTCGTTCACTGCTCCGCTCACCGTCTGAGGTCCAACATATATAAAAGAAAGTCCCTGATCTCCTCCAACCGAACAAACAAGGCCCTCCTTGACCGGGTTAGCCCTGTAAACCTTTACAAGGGCCCCCTTGCTTGACGGCTGAGGCAGCATGGAACATGCGCCCAGCAAAAGCATGCACGCAGAGGCAATAAGACATAAGAAGCTTTTCATCTAGTAGCCTCCTGTTTCCTTGCCGTCAAAGGTAACCCTGCTCCCTGCCATCTCAGATGCGGTAAGATCCATGCCGGCCTTTTCAACCGCATCCCTGAAGGTTCTCCTAACCGTTGTAGGATCGGCTTCACTGAAGATATCCACTTCCAGATACTTGCCTGTCTGACGGGAAATTCTGAACTTCCACCCTATATCCTCCAGGATACGCTCCACCTTGGTTTGATTCTTGGGTCCGATATTTCTAAGTATCAATACAACGCTTTTCTGCCTTACCGTGCTGAACCTTTCCACTATCTTTGCAGTAAGTCTGTCAACCGTTCTGGGACCAACCTTGATGGCTGCCTGAGCAAGTCCGTCCTGAAGGGCATAGTCTCCTCCCCTTGCAATGGTCTTGTCCCTGTCCTGCACATTGGCAAAAAGTTCTCCTGTTGTGGGATCAAAAGCCTTAAGGGTGAGGCTTACGTGCAGAAGCTGGTAACCGTCATCAGTGGGCTGTCTTCCTGCATCAAAGCCCACCGCTACCATGGCGTCTCCCGCCTCCTGCCTTGCAATGTCAATGGCTGTAGCCTCATCCACGACCATTTCCGCAGACCTTCCCCTTATCCTTTTCAACTCAGATGGAAGGTAAACCCTGAAGGCATATCCTGCCAGTTTATCCTGTATTAGATCCATTATGGTCTGGACTGCCTTGGAGTCATAGGGCAGGTCCAGGCCTGTCCTCGGCATGTAAACCACAACAATCTTCTTGTCGTCGAACTTGGTCTGCGTGAAGGTGCTCATTGCACGCGGATCCTTCATAAATTCTTCCACGCTTCCCTTCAGTTTCGCATCATCAAGAATAACTGCAAGCTTCACCTTATAAGACTCGGACACAGGGTCCTTTCCCTCTGCGATGACATCGTAGCTTTTAACATAGCCCGCACTTGCTGAAACTATCTTGTCATGAAGAAGAGTCCCATCCTTTACCTGGGTCGCTGAGCTCATCATAGTTCCCAAGGCCTGCTCCACAGCAGCCCTGAGACCGTTGTTTATGGCCTCCTGACGGGATTTCCCTTCCCCAACTGCTGTGGTCTGGATGGCCCAGGCCGCAGTCGAAAAGCAGATAACAATCCCCACCACCGCGGTTAAATAGAAAAGCCTTTTTGATTTCATCTTGATCTCCTTTCAGTAGAGTTGATTATAAATTCCAGATTCCTCAACCAGCGGGGCGAATGGAAACCCCGTTATCAGCGATAACGTTTGAAAACTGATGATAAAATGTTGCAAAACCGCATATATTATTGCATGAGGGTGAATACAGGCATTGAAGAGAAGGCAGCAGTTCCCTTGAACCCACCTCTTCAGTGTTGGCGTTACATTCATGGTAACTCACTGACATAGGCCTGATTTCGGCAAAAGTTATGGGTTTACTCCTTTATCCTTTGTGCCTTTATCGGGCGATTTTATAGCAGAGATAATGGATCTTGTCAATCAACAAGGGGCAAGCATTAACATGCTGCTTGAAATTACAAAAGGGCAAGGTGTATGTTGCATAAGCTTCTTTTCTTTACCGGGAGGCTTGATCCCATGACAGAAGGGAATGGAGATTTGATAGAAGATAAGACTATTCACAGACTGACCCACGAAGGAAAAGAAGTCATACTGATTGGAACCGCACATGTTTCAAGGGAAAGCGCCGATCTTGTGGACAGACTAATCAAGGATGAGAGGCCTGATACGGTCTGTGTTGAACTCTGCCAGTCAAGATATCAGTCCATAACACAGAAAAACAGGTGGCAGGAAACGGACCTCATCAAGGCAATAAGGGAGAAAAAGGCCTTCTTACTCCTTGCCAATCTCATGCTGGCGTCATTTCAACGAAAGATTGCGCGCAAACTGGGCATAGAGCCGGGAGCCGAACTGATAGCCGCTATTAACGCAGCCTCCGAAACCGGCGCTCAGATTCACCTTGCAGATCGTGATATCCGCACCACCCTGGCAAGGGCTTGGAGACTGATGGGTTTTTGGAAAAAAATGAAGCTTCCTGCCCAGCTCCTCCTTTCAATGGATGAAATAGAAGACATTGATGAAAAACGCATTGAGGAGATGAAGGAAAAGGACGTTCTGGAGACTCTTCTGGCAGAGGTCGGCAAGGCCTTACCCGAAATAAGGACAGTGCTTATTGATGAAAGGGACAGATATCTGACCCGCAAGATAAGAGAGGCTCCCGGGAAAAAAATAGTTGCTGTAGTAGGAGCCGGGCACCTTCCGGGAGTTTTGCGGTACTGGAATGATGAAGTGTCCATTGAGGAGCTTGAAGTCGTTCCCCCCAAGCGGAAGACAGGTCGGATCCTTGCCTGGGCCATCCCTGCAGCCATTATCGCCCTGATGGCAGGAGGGTTTGTCGCCGGAGGAAGCAAAGGAGGCGGCGAGATGATCGCCTGGTGGATTGGAGCCAACGCGGTGCTGGCAGGGCTGGGAGCCGCCGCTGCACTTGCCCATCCGCTTACCGTTATATCGGCGGCGCTTGCGGCCCCCATCACCTCCCTTAATCCTCTTGTTGCGGCAGGATGGGTGGCCGGACTCACAGAGGTCGTAATAGGAAGGCCCAAGGTAAAGGATTTTGAGAACCTGCCTCAGGATATAACCACAGTAAAAGGCTTTTGGCGCAACAAGATAAGCCGAATACTTCTCGTGGTGGTGTTCACCAATATAGGGAGCTCAACCGGAACCTTTGTGGCAATCCCATTGATGGCCAAGGTTCTGTCATAGCTCCCAACGGCCGTCATCGCGCCTTTTCAAATCAATATAGTCAACCCTGGTGATTCTTCCCTGCCCGTCTATGAAGGAATTGAGAAGCCAGCTCACCAGGCTTATAATCAATGCCCCTAAAACAGCAGACCAGAACCCTTCAACCTCAAAGCCTCTGATGACGCCGGATGCCATCATAAGGATCACAGCGTTGATCACGAAGGTGAAAAGCCCCAAGGTAATAAGATTGATGGGGAGCGTAAGTATGAGGATAAAAGGCCTGAAAAATACATTTAGAACCCCCAGCATCGCCGCACCGAAAAGGGCGCTGAAAAACCCGGCGACATGTATTCCTTCTATGACATAGGAAGCCACCGTTATTGCCGCTGTCAGTACAAGCCATCGGATGACAAGGCCTTTCATCGTCTCCCTCCCGAAATTTTTCTTCCATTATCTCACAATCATCTTAAACCTTCAATCACTATCCCTGTTGACCTTAAGGGCTCTTTGCTTTAGGACTATACCTTATATCCGAAGCCTGAAAAGAAGTCTTGGCATTAGATCGAACGGAGGTGACACGTGAATGCGCTTATAGCAAGGGGATCTGAAATGATAACGGAGGCGAGAAAAATCCTCGCCTTTACCGGGGCCGGACTCAGCACGGAGTCCGGTATTCCAGACTTCAGAAGTCCGGGCGGAATCTGGGACAAATATGACCCGTCTGAGTTTTATTTTGACAGATTTACTTCAAACGAATCATCCCGGGAGAATTATTGGCGCATGAGTATTGAATACTATGAAACCATGAAATCCGCAAAGCCCAACCGCGCCCATCTCGCCATAAAAACAATTGAGGACAGGGGAAAGCTTCTGGCTCTGGTCACCCAGAATATAGACAATCTCCACCACAGGGCGGGAAACTCCCCGGAAAAAATCATAGAGATTCACGGCACAGCCTTTTCAGTCTCCTGCCTGCGCTGCGGAAAAAAATACGACAGGGACGAGATCCAAAAGAGTCTCAAGGATTCATTCAAGGTTCCGTACTGCAATAGCTGCAATGGAATCCTTAAGCCAGACACGGTGAGTTTCGGCCAGACGATGCCGCAGGACAAGATGGCAAGGGCATTTACCCTCGCAGGAGAATGCGATCTTTGCATTGTAATGGGATCATCCCTGGTTGTTTATCCCGCAGCCTCGATTCCGGCCCATGCGGCAGAATCGGGGGCCGCGCTGATGATCATCAACAGAGATCCGACCCCCCTGGACGGAAGAGCTGCCCTGGTAGTGCACGACTCCGTCACCCATGCACTGGGTCAAATGGTCGGCATTTAAGTTACGGTCTTGCAGAGAAGTTAAATGAGGATTAGAATCGTCTAATCTTATGATCAGCTTTTCATGAAGGATGAGGGAGAAAGACAATGTTGCGGATAGGTTTTATCGGATGGAGAGGCATGGTGGGTTCCGTGCTCATGGCCCGGATGAAGGAAGAAAAGGACTTTTCAGGATTTGAGCCGGTTTTTTTCAGTTCTACCCAGGCGGGCAAAAAAGCGCCTGACGTGGGACTTGACTCACCTCCCGTCAAGGATGCCTTTGATATTGATCTGCTGGCCTCTCTTCCGGTAATTGTCACCTGTCAGGGCGGAGACTATACAAAAAAGGTCTATCCTGAACTAAGAAAAAAGGGATGGAACGGTTACTGGATTGATTCCGCCTCCACCCTGCGCATGGATGCAGACAGCATCATAGTGCTCGACCCTGTAAACAGGCATGTAATAGACAAAGGCCTCAGATCGGGGATCAAATCCTATGTGGGCGGCAACTGCACAGTGAGCCTAATGTTGATGGGTCTTTCAGGACTTTTTGAATCCGGACATGTCCAGTGGATATCCAGCATGACCTATCAGGCGGCATCAGGGGCCGGAGCCAACCACATGAGGGAGCTCATTTCTCAGATGAGGGTCCTTGGAGATGATGCAAGACGCCTTCTTGATGATCCGGCATCCACGGCCATAGAAATTGACGTCCTGGTGACCTCCAGGATGAGGAGCGGGGATTTCCCCACTGCCTTTTTCTCGGCTCCCCTAGCGGGAAGCCTTATCCCGTGGATTGATTCCGCCATGCCGTCAGGCCAGACCAGAGAGGAATGGAAAGGATGTGTCGAGGCCAACAAGATCCTCGGTACGACCGAAACCATACCCGTTGACGGATTGTGCGTAAGGGTCGGAGCAATGCGCTGCCACAGCCAGGGCCTCACAATAAAGCTGAACCGCGACATTCCGACGAAGGATATTGAAGAAATCCTTCAAAATGGAAATGATTGGGTCAAGGTAGTACCCAATGACAAGGAGGCTACCCTGAAAGAGCTGACCCCCGCGGCTGTGAGCGGAACGCTTACGGTTCCTGTGGGAAGGATACACAAGATGCTCATGGGGCCGGAGTATGTGACTGCATTTACCCTGGGAGATCAGCTCCTGTGGGGCGCAGCTGAGCCAATAAGGCGCATTTTAAAAATAGTTATTGAGCATCTTTCGTAACTAATAAGCATTGTTCACAAATCATACTGGAAGCAGAGTTTCTTTTCCTGCTACAGTTGACACAGCCTGCTGGCGGCTTAAAATATTAACACCTGCAGGCGCGGAGGAAGTGGAAAGCTCACTGGTGGGGCTCCCGGACTTCAAATCCGGTGTATCGTCTGAGGAGGGCGATAGGTGGGTTCGATTCCCATGCACTTCCGCCAATGATTATTTGGCCTTTTTTAAGCCTCAGATTTCCCCCTTGTCTTACTTAAATGATTTTAAATATTTTTTAAATTATTTTTTGAAACAAATCTTCTATAAATACTTATAAAATTGCTAAAATAAACATTTCCTGCTGATTCTAAATAGGATATCAAACGACGCAAGCCAGAGTCAGTTATTGCATAATTTTTATTTAAATTCCATTGACTGCCCAGCCATCTATTAAAACTCCTTCAGGATACAGGTGAATCTACTGCCCCGGCGTCAGGATAGATGGTCATTTCACCCAAAACAATTCCTCTACTGGTATCATATAAATCAACCCTTACGAAATCTATATTTTCTCCCAATCTGCCGGCCATATCAAGCAGTTCTCCCAACCTATCGGGCTTCTGCGGCAGAAAAGACCTGGAAAGCCCCTTTTCTTTTACCGGAGCCATAACATTCCAGTTTGTGTCGAAAAGAAATCCATCAAGATATTTCATAAAAGGAACTGAATCTAAGCGAATTGCTTTTACTTGACCATTAAATGTAAATAAGCTATAGTTAAAAAGGATATTTTCAAATGGTGAAAATAATAACTCTTCAACAATTATTTTAGGGTTAATAAATTGATAAGCCCACTCTTTAATTGAATATGTAGTTTTTAACCATTTTTTACATATATCTATAACTCTATACTTAGAAATAAGATAGTTAGAAGCTGATTCAAATATTAATAACGAACCGTTTTTATTTAAAAAATTATCGCCATGCCCGTAATAATAGTGCTCCTTGTTGAAACAAAGTATATTCCATCCGGACCCATGGGTTGCCTTGATAAAATAGTGAGGAGGCAAATAGTCAAATGGAATTTCCTCAGGCTTATCGGTTACAAAGAGCAGTTTCGCTGTAGGTACTTCTTTTGCCCGGGCAAATTCTCTAACACTGTATTTATCCTGAAGTATCAAGAATAAAGGATTCCTGTCACATCTCATTCTCCATCTTACTTTTGCGGAAAAATCCATATGCTCAATTGAGTTTAGTATACAGCCTCCATCCGTCGTCATATCCAGTTATGGCGTTTAGTTTATGATTCCGGGCAAATAACCACCTTTAGCGGGTATTCGCCAGGACATTCTCCACCCACCAGTCTGACGGCCTCCTCTGCCCTCTCCAGAGGGAAACGGTGGCTTATCATCTTTTCAAGGGGATAGGGAAGTTTTCCCGCCAGTTTTATGGCGGCCTCCACCGAGGTGAAATCCTGGGAAAAAACACCCAACAGTCTCATCTCCTTGAAGATCGCCTTATCAAGCAAAAGAGGCACCTGGGTGTTTGCGCCATAAAGTCCCGGCAAGACCACACTGGCTCCGACGCCCGCCAGCTCAAGTGCAAGGGCTGCTCCGGATGGATGACCGCTTACATCCATAACCAGATCGGCCATGGACCCCCGGGTGGCGTCCCGAAGTATTGAAACAGGGTCTTCCCGATCGGATTGAACCGTCAGATCCGCCCCGAATTCCCTGCACAGATCAAGTCGCCGGCTGTCGCGCGCAAGCCCGACAACCATGACGAGGGATGCCCCGCATGCCCTGGCTGCTATAACGGCAGCCATTCCCTGTTGGCCCGGACCCACTATCGCTACAGTCTGCCCCGGCCGGCACCCGCCGATATGACTTAACCATCTGACCGCGTTTCCAAGGACCGCGGCCACCAGAACTCCGGACTCAGGCGAGACGTTTTCTCCGATCCTGTGAACCATAGCCCTCGGCGGGAGGTAGAGATAATCGGCATAGGCTCCGTATAAATGCGGGGCCTCCGTACAGCCGATCATCGAGCCGTAGCAATACATTTTCTCGCAGATGGTGTAGCGTCCTGCCAGGCAGGCGCGGCATTCCCCGCATCCGAAGGCGTATTCCACTATTACCCGATCACCTTCTGAAACACCCCAGCGGGATAGAGCATTCCGCCCTGCCTTTTGGATACGGCCTACAACCTCGTGGCCCAGGATTAGGGGAAAAGGCCGCGGGGCCCGACCCGCCTTCCCCTTAAATATGCCGGGATCCGAGCCGCACACGCCTACAAGCTCGACCTTCAAAAGTCCGTCGTTTTCTCCTGTTTCAGGAAGAGGGAAAAGGCGCAGTTCCATTTTTCCCGGCTCTGTGACAACCATAGCACGGCTGGTGTTCATTGCGGATTCTCCTGCTTTGCTGTTGAGGCGGATGCCTTCCTGCTCCCCGCGGCCTGAAAAGCATAGGTACCGACCAGAATCGCAGATCCGATCAGGTCAGAGTAAAGACCGGGCTTTATCAGGGTAAGCCCTGCTGCCACCAGCAGAATTCTTGGGAACCATCCCAGCCTGTCACGCAAATAGCCCATGAGCCCCGACCCAAGGGCGATACACCCAAGGGTTGCTGTAAACGTTGCAATGAGGATATTAAACCAGTGCCCCTTCAGGATGAGTTCCGGATTGTAAACAAAAAAGAACGGCGCCAGATAGGCAATGGCAGCAAGGCGTGTGGCCTCCCAGCCGGTTGCAAGCGGCCTGCTTCCGGCAATAGCCGCCGCGGCGTAAGCCGCCATAGCCTCCGGAGGAGTAACCACCGAGAGGCACGCATAATAAAATACGAACAAATGCGCGGCCAGAGGGTCCACGCCAAGGTTAATCAGCACAGGCCCACCCATTATAATGGTCAAAATATATGCCGCGCTCGTGGTAAGTCCTAGCCCCAGTATAATTGAGGCAACCATCACGAACACCAGGGTTAGAAGTAGATGCCCGCCGGCCGCCTCAATAACAAGGGTTGAAAACTGAAGACCGAGCCCGGTTTGGGTGATTGTTCCGATTACGATACCCGCGCAGGCGCAGGCGAGAGCCACCTCAAGGCTTCCGAGCGCTCCGCGCCTGAGGGCATGCAACAACTCTCTCCAGCCCATGCGAGTTTTTCTTTTGAACCAGCTCACAACCAGCACGGCGCCCACTGCCCAAAGCCCTGACTTCATAGGGGAGTAGCCCATACTGAGCACGGCAACCAGAAAGAAAGCAGGAAGTAGAAGGTGCCCACCCTCTCTGAGGATACGCCCCAGGTGCGGCAGCTCCTCACGGGACATCCCCTTGAGGCCGTAGCGGAGGGCCTCCAGATGCACCATGTAAAGCAACGCAAAATAGTAGAGGCAGGCGGGAAGAATCGCGGCCTTACAGATCTGCAAATATGGCACTCCCAGCATGTCGGCCATGATAAAG
>QZIK01000013.1 GCA_003599015.1 Desulfobacteraceae bacterium
GACCTTTGCATCTCAAGACCCAGAAGCCGACTGAGCTGGGGTATACCCCTTCCCTTTGACGACAGGTTCGTGACCTATGTCTGGTTTGACGCCCTCATTAATTATCTTACCGCCATTGATTACCCGGGGGGTGAGAATTTTGAAAGATTCTGGCCTGTGGCCCAGCATGTAATTGCCAAAGACATCCTCAAACCCCACGGCATATACTGGCCATGCATGCTGAAGTCCGCCGGGATTCCTCCTTACAGGCACCTCAATGTGCACGGATACTGGAATGTCAATGAGGGAAAGATGTCCAAGAGTCTGGGTAATGTGGTCAAACCCCTTGATATGGTCTCTGTTTACGGCCTGGATGCCTTCAGGTATTTTCTCCTGAGGGACATGGTCTTTGGCCTGGATTCGGAGTTCAGCGAGGAGGCGCTTGTGGGAAGGATCAACGCAGACCTGGCCAATGACCTGGGAAATCTGGTGAGCCGAAGCCTTACGATGCTGAAAAATTACATGAAGGAGGAGTCCCCCTCCGCTGGGATCACGGAAAAGGACGATGATGAACTGAAGGATGCTGCCCTTGGGGTTATCGGAATATACGCAGACCATATGAAGGAGCTGGCCTTCCACAAGGCCCTGATGGCGGTATGGGAGGTGATAGGCAGGGTTAATAAATATATTGACGCCACGGCCCCGTGGGTCCTTGCCAAATCAGACAGGACAAGGCTTTCAACGGTGCTTTTCCACATCACCGAGACTCTTAAGATAATATCGGCCCTGGTTTGGCCGGTAATGCCGGATACGGCTGAGAAGATACAGGGGCTTTTGGGGCTTCCCAAAAGCGGGGTGGAATTTACCCTGGATGAGGCGCGGAAATGGGGAACTACGGGTGTAGCTGTTTCCATGTCCAGAACTCCCGCCCTTTTTCCCAGGATAGAAAAGGAAAAAGGACCGTCCAGACCGGCCGGGATAAAAGAAAGCAATCGTGATGCCGGTGCGGGAGGGAAAACTATGTCAGAGTCTGAAAGGGAGTCGAGTGCCGGGGAAACTAAGATAAACGTCTCCATAAAGGATTTTTTAAGGATGGACCTGAGAGTGGGGACAGTAAAAAGGGCCGAGGCGGTCCCTGGGTCAAAAAAACTGATGCGGCTGGAGGTGGATCTCGGAGCAGAGCTTGGCACTGAAAGGACAATAGTGGCAGGCATCCTGGGGGCATATGACATGGAGACCCTGGTGGGTCGTCAGGTTGTAGTTGTCGCAAATCTTGAGCCTGCAAGGCTTATGGGCGTTGAATCAAGGGGGATGGTTCTTGCGGCTTCGGACGCCAAAGGGCTTCATCTCATTACACCGGATACGGCTGCAGAGCCTGGAACCAGGGTCAAATAGGAAAAAAGCAAAAGAGACCGGCTGGGCCTGGATTTTTAAGTGATGAATGGAAAACTAAGATGATGGGGGCTGGGGATGGAGAGCGGGAAGTGGGCTACATATAACGCCAACTCGATCCGGGCAAGGCTTCCGCTTATGGTTGAATGGCTCAAGAGGGAACGACCGCGAGGGGTTTTTGTGCAGGAAACCAAGGTGCAGGACAAGGATTTTCCTTCTGCAGCCTTTGAGGAAATAGGATATAGAAGTGTTTTCAGGGGGCAGAAGGCCTATAACGGGGTCGCCATCCTTTCCGAAGAGCCTCTGACGGATGTGTCTTTTGACGGGCCGGGCAAAGATATGACGGATGCCCGCTTTATCAGCGCAAGGGCAGGGGATTTGAGATTGATAAACGTATATGTACCCCAGGGCTTTTCCCCGGGAACTGAAAAGTTCCAATATAAACTTGGCTGGATGAGGGCGCTGCTTTCCTTTTTAAAAAACCATTGCATGCCTGATGAGTTCCTTCTCGTGGGAGGGGATTTCAATGTTGCCCTTGAACCGATGGATGTTTATGATCCAGAAGGTCTGAGGGGGCAGGTAGGATTCCATCCCGAAGAACAGGCCATAATGAAGCAGATACTTGAATGGGGGCTGGTTGATATCCTCAGGATGCACCATCCCGGGGAGAGAGATCTTTACACATTCTGGGACTATCGGATACCAAACGGCTTCAAGCGCCGCATGGGATGGCGCATAGATTATCTTCTTGCCACAAGGCCTGTTTTCGAAAAGACGACAGGGTGCTGGATAGACGATAAATCCCGCACTCTTGCGCAGCCTTCTGATCATGCCTTCCTGATTGCTGCGATGCTTTGATTATAAGGGGTCCTTACCGCCAAAAAGGATCAGAAAAAATAATCCAGGCTGGTCAATCAGCGGCCTGATAATGCCCCGGGACAAAGAGATCGAACGGGGCATCGGTCATGGGACGGTTTCCGGGCAGTGCACACCTCGCGGCCGTGATAGATGAGAATGTCCGAAAAGCGGCGCCATCTATCTTTTGGGAAGAGCTCCTGAAGGTCCATCTCTATTTTGTCCGGGTCCTTGTTGGCGGTAAGCTCCATTCTCTGTGCCAGACGCTTTACATGGGTATCCACTACTATGCCGGGTACGTCAAAGGCAGCCCCAAGGACGCAGTTTGCCGTTTTTCTTCCCACGCCTGGAAGCTTCAGGAGATCATCCATGCCGGCAGGCACCTTTCCTCCAAAAAGTTCAATAAGGCCACGGCAGCATCCCCGCAGGGATTTTGCCTTGTTGTGATAAAAGCCGGTGGGCCGGATGTCCTGCTCAAGCTCTTCAATCGGCACTGTCAGGTAGTCCTGAGGGGTTTTGTATTTTTTAAAAAGGGTTTTTGTCACATGGTTTACCTGCTTGTCTGTACACTGGGCCGAAATGATTGTGGCCACAAGGAGCTCGAAGGGGGATCTGTATTCAAGGGCTGTCTTTTCATGTGTGTAAAGAGGGTCAAGGATTTCAAAGATACGTCCGGCCCTCTTGATCATTTCTTTTTTGCTCTCCACTCTTGTTTCTCCTTGTTAATCCCGGTCTGATCGCAGGGCGGTCCGCGCATTATACTTCAATTTTTTAATGCTTCGCCAAGAAGTTGATTTTTTATGGGCATCTAATTTCGACATAAATGGACCATGTGTCCATGAGCGTCGAAACTTTAGAATGTGTGCCAAAATTTGTCAAGGCATGGTGGTTTTCAGTTTTTCCTTTGGTGTTGACACATGGATACTTAAGGCTATGATTATGTGCATGTGGCTTATTTGGACTATTTGCCTTTATTTCTGCACAGCTTCCTTTTGTTTCGGGGCCGACTCTGGGACAAAGGGTCCCGCTGACAGGAGATTATTAAAGGAGACCGAGATGGATAAGACCAGCAGGCTGACAGATGAGGAGGGCCGCTATCTGCTCTCTCTTGCCAGAAGTACAATTGAAAAGGACTTCTTTCCAGGGGCAAAGACCGTGAAAGGGGACGATGAAGGATGCCGGTCCGGTGTCTTTGACGAGCGCCGTGGAACCTTCGTTACCCTTACAAAGGGCGGAAGCCTCAGGGGATGCATAGGCCATATTATACCGCAGGAAAGTATCCTTGAAGGTGTTAAAGAAAACGCCCTTAATGCGGCATTTCGGGATCCACGTTTCCAGCCTTTGAAAAGAGAAGAGCTTAAGGATATCAAGATAGAGGTAAGTATCCTTACTGAGCCAAAATCCCTCTCATACAGCAATGAAAAGGATCTCCTTGCCAAACTCAGACCCGGGATAGACGGGGTAATAATCAAAAAGGGGTTTCGCCAGTCCACCTTCCTTCCTCAGGTCTGGGAGCAACTCCCAGGGAAAGAGGATTTCCTGAGCCATCTTTGCCTAAAGGCTGGACTTCCGGCAGATGCCTGGAAAAGAGGCGACCTTTCTGTCTCAACATATCAGGTGCAGGCATTTGAAGAGTAAGGGAACCGCAGCACGGAAAAATGCCCTGGGAAAGCCGCCATGAACTCGAGGGAATACCAGGCTCTGGCCCTTGTTTTTCTGGGCGTATCTTCGGTTACTACCCAGCTTCTTACCATAAGGGAGTTCCTTTCCCAGTTTCACGGGAATGAGATAACCGTATCCCTGAGCATCTTTACATGGCTCCTGCTCACAGGGCTTGGCAGTCTCATTGCAAAGCCGATGCGAAGAGCGAGCCCCGGCCTTCTGAGCCTGCTTCTCTTATTGGCGGCCCTCATGCCCCTGACACAGATTGCCTCAATCCGTTTTTTAAGGGGTATTGCGTTTGTGCATGGACTTTCTCCGGGCTTCTATCCTGTATTTCTGTTTATAATTGCAACAACTGCTCCCTACTGCCTGCTGTCGGGGTTTATCATTCCGCTGGTACAAATCGTATCACGGTCCACAGGGTCTCTTCTGGAGAGCGGGACTGTATACTCACTTGATTCAGCAGGAGATATAGCCGGGGGTCTGCTTTTCAGCTTCATCATCGTTTATCTGCTTACGCCATTCAAGGCCGTTGCCGCAACCTCAACGCCTCTTATCGTGCTTGCTGTTAAGGGCCTGACGCGACCCGGACGGGTAAAATTTCTTATTCTTTTCATGATACCGATCCTGGGCTTTTATCTGTTTTCCCTCTGGCCGAAACTTGAGACAGAAACCCTTATGGGGCAATACGGTGAAGTGTTAAGTTACGGGGAATCTCCCTATGGCAGGATAATTGTCACAAGGGAGGGCGATCAGAAGAGTATATGGGGTTCAGGGGTCCCTCTTTATTCAGACAGAGAGGTTGTCAACAGCGAGGAGAAGATCCACTATGCCCTCTCCCAGTTGGATAGGGTGGAAAGTGTTCTGCTGGTGTCCGGCGGGCTTGGGGAGACCCTGGAGGAGGTCTTCAAGTACAAACCGGCTTCGGTTGATTATGTGGAACTGGATCCATTTGTGACCGGGCTTGGGACGGACCATGGACTTATAAGAAAAGGATCTTCCGCTAACATCATCAATACTGATGGAAGGCGTCATCTGAAGGAGACGGAACATAGATACGATGCCGTCATCTTTGATCTTCCTGAACCGGACAGTTTTCAGCTGAACAGGTTTTACACAAGTGAATGCATGGCGCTCGTAAAAAAATCTCTCAGGGGAAAAGGCATATTTGCCATGTCCGTGGATTATTCCCCCAACTATATAAGCAGACTGGAACGACAGAAACTTTCCATCCTGGTCTCTACAATGAAGACTCATTTTGACAATGTCCTTATACTTCCGGGGGAAAAGGCATATTTACTGGCCAGGGACGGAGAATTACACGAAGACATCCCCTCAAGGATTTCAATCAAGGGTATTTCAAGCTCCTATGTGTCGGCTTTTTTTTACGGCAATGTTACCGGTGAACGCATTCAAGCCGTCAATCAGGCGATTGATTCAGTGGCACCCATAAACAGGGATTTTTCTCCCGGACTCATGAGAATTGTGTTTGCTGACTGGTTTGCGCGGTACGGAAGTTCTCCCTATATCTTTTTATTTGTTGTGTTAGGTCTTGTTACAGTTTATCTGATCTTCCTGAGAAGGGAGGAATATTTGCTTTTCTCTACCGGGTTTGTGATTATGGGAGCAGAGATGCTTGTGGTTTTTTCCTTCCAGGTCATATATGGATATCTTTACGTGCAGATAGGCGCGATAGTAACTGCTTTCCTGGCGGGTCTTTTGCCGGGCGCACTGCTGGGAAAGTCCTCCTGGGGAAGGCTGGCGTCCCATAAAAAACTATTTATATCTGAGGCCATTTTGATGGCCCTTCTTGTTCTGTTTCTGGTATGGATAGGTGTTTACAGGATAGATCTTCCTCCTGCGGTTTTTCTCGCCTATTGCGTTGTTTTTTCGGGGGTCTGTGGATTTCAGTTTCCGGTTGTGGCTTATTTGATTGGAGAAGACAAGGGCCCTCTTGCCGGATGTCTGGCTGCGGACCTGTGGGGAGCTGCTCTGGGAACACTGGCGACAGGAACCGTTCTTATACCTTTATGGGGCATGGAGATATCAGCTATTGTTTTGATTACCCTGAAAATTTCAAGTATTATATTAAAAGCCCTAAAATGAGCCCCAAGGGGAGAAACCCGTGCAAATGGAAATGACCCGCATCGAGTTCCTGAGGACCGTTGGATTGGGTATTTCAGCCCTTATCATGCCCGGGCAAGCCCTGGCTTTTCCAGGTCTTGCAGACCCTGAAAAAGATATAAGGGGGACCGTTTTTCGAAACGACGCTCCTGCCAGGCCCTGGAAGTGGTCCACGGAGGGAGCTTACTATTCGACCAGCGGAAAGCTGGTGCAGTGCGGAATCTGCCCCAACCGATGCCTTCTGAAACCGGGAGACAGAAGCGTCTGCCGTTCCCGTGTAAATGTGGATGGAAGACTTTATTCCCTTGCCTATGGGAATGCTTGCTCGGTCCACACAGACCCTGTTGAGAAAAAGCCTCTCTTTCATTTTCTTCCCGGGAGCCTTATTTTTTCGATTGCTTCAACAGGGTGTAACCTGAGATGCCTTAACTGCCAGAACTGGGAGATATCCCAGAAAAAGCCGGATGAAGTTGATCACATTGAACTCTTCCCGCCTGATATTGTAGCGGAGGCGCGCAAAAGAAAGATACCTTCCATCGCATACACCTATGCCGAGCCAGTCACCTTCTACGAATACACCAGGGATACTTCTCTTATTGCACGGGAAGAAGGTCTCCTGAATGTGCTGGTTTCAAACGGCTATATAAATGAAGGGCCCCTCAGGGAGCTTTGCGCAGTTCTGGATGGCGCCAACATCAATCTCAAATCCTTCAGTGACCGTACCTACCGCACCCTTAACGGCGGGACCCTTGACCCGGTCCTTAACACCCTCAGGATCCTTGCAAGGGAGGGAGTGTGGTTTGAGATAACCACACTCGTGGTGCCTGCCTATGTGGATTCCCCGGAGATGATAAAGGAGATGTGCGGATGGATAGTCCGCGAGCTTGGCCCCGACAGACCTCTGCATCTCCTTCGTTTTTTTCCCCGTTACAGGCTGACCCGTCTCCCTGCAACGCCTGTTGAGACCCTTGAAAAGCTCAGGGAGACCGCCATGAAGGAGGGTGTCAACCATGTTTACATCGGCAACGTGGCAGGGCACCCAGGAGCCAATACCTATTGCCCCGGATGCAGAAAGCTACTGGTAGAAAGAAAGGGCTACCTGAAGGGTGAATTCCACATTAATAAGGGCCGATGCGGTTTTTGCGGCAGGCAGATACCGGGCAGGTGGGTTGTCTGAGGCTGCCCGAAAGGGGACCCTTTCGGGAAATGCCTCGGCCGGCCAAAGCATGTTCTTAACCACTTGAGAGGCAGATAGGTTTCAGACTGCCATTGGAAAGGGGGATGGGGTATGGAGAGGCCTTGGTATAAAAGCTACGATGATGGGGTTCCGCACACACTTGATTATCCGAAAACGACCATTGATTCTTTCCTTGCGGCTGCAGCAGGAGATTATCCTGAACATTGCGCGCTTATCTTCGGGGCCAGGGTCGGCTCACGCATCATGGAATCCCGGATAACTTACCGTGAACTCGATGAATTGGTTGACCGTTTTGCGGCAGGGCTTCAGAGAATGGGGGTAATGAAAGGAGACAGGGTGGCCCTTATGCTCCCCAACTGCCCCCAGTTTGTCATTGCTGCTTACGCCACGTGGAGGATAGGCGGTGTGGTCGTCTGCTGCAATCCCTTGTACGTGCCGAGGGAGATAGACCACCTTGTCAGGGATTCCCGAACCGAAACCTTTATTGTCATGAGCAGCCTTTACGGCAGGGTAAAAGAGATAAGGAAAGGAAGCCCTATAAGACAGGTGGTAGTAACCAATATCAAGGAATACTTCCCCGGTCTCCTCCGATTTCTTTTCACCCTAAGCAAAGAGAAAAAAGAAGGCCACAGACTCGATATATCAGGGGAGCCGTCAACCTTTTGGTATCAGTCTGTATTCGCTGAAAAGGGTGTGCGTCCTCATCCGGTTGAGGTGGGTCCGGAGGATATATCCACACTGATTTACACAGGAGGTACAACCGGAAAACCAAAGGGGGCACAGCATACACATGGCAGTCAGGTCTTTAACAGTTCAGCCCTCAATGTCTGGGCAAAGAGTAAAAAGGCTCAGGAGGTGATGCTGGCTGTTATGCCTTTTTTCCATATATATGGTCTGGCTGTGGTCCTCAATACCACCATTGCCGGCGCGCTCACAGGGGTTCTCATACCAAATCCGAGGGATATGCTCCATGTGCTCAAGGCAATCGAGAAATACAAGGTCACCTATTACCTGGGGGTTCCGCCGATGTTTGTTGGGTTCAACAATCATCCGGACGTGAAGAAATACGATCTCAGCTCTCTGCGATTTGCGGCAAGCGCTGCCGCGCCTCTTGCGCCGGAGGTCCAGGAGCGGTTCGAGGCCATTACGGGAGGAAAAATGGTGGAGGCCTACGGCCTGACTGAGACGATAACTGCCACCATGAACCCGATAGACCATGCAAGACATAGGAGCATCGGGGTTCCGCTTCCGGATACCGATGTAAGGGTGGTTGACATGGAGACCGGCACAAGGGAGCTTCCCCCCGGCGAACCGGGAGAGCTAATCATTAAAGGACCTCAGGTTATGAGAGGCTACTGGAACACGCCTGATGAGAGCGGAAGAGGTATGAAAACAGGTCCGGACGGGGAAGGCGGATGGTTTTTCTCAGGCGATATCGGAACCATGGATGAGGATGGATTCTTTCACATAGCCGACAGAAAAAAAGATATTATCATCTCAGGTGGTTACAATGTCTATCCCACGGAGGTGGAGGCAGTGCTTTTCGAACATCCTGGGATCCTTGAGGCAGCGGTAATAGGCATACCGGATGAACGCCGTGGCGAGGCGGTTAAGGCATTTGTGGTTCCAAGGCCAGGTGAAGCTGTGACCCAGGAGGAGATCATTGAGTTCTGCCGAAAGGAACTCGCCGCTTATAAGGTCCCGAGGGTTGTAGAGCTGAGACCGGAGCTTCCTAAATCCATCATAGGCAAGGTCCTGCGACGACAGCTGAGGGAAGAGGAGGCGGCGAAGAGAAAGTAGATCATTCGGGCTGGATTATCTCTTCCACCCTGCAGGCGGTGAGGGCCTCTATTTCTGCCGCCAATTCCCGGGACGGCATTACACTGAACCGCGGATGGGCGGCTATGGCTACCCCGCTTGAAGAGTCACGTTCGATCCGGAAAATGAGCCTTGAATCCCCCGGATGTCTGAATACAAGATTCCTGAGCTCCGCAAGCAACTCGCGGGTCAATGCCTCTTCCCTGACAGATATCTCCATCGCCTTGACGGCCTTGTGCCTTACCGAGGCAAGGGTGGCGAGATCCTGAACCACCACCTTTACACCGTTTTCCGATATCTCAAGTATTCCTGAGAGAAGCAGCGGATCATCAGTTGCAAGCAGATGGGAGAAGCGGGTGAAGGCATCAGGAAACACCACTGCTTCAACCGATCCGGTCAGGTCTTCAAACTGTACGACCGCCATCTTGTCTCCCTTCTTCGTCCGTTTTACCTTTATGGACTCAACCACTCCTGCTATTTTAACCTTGCTCTGGTCTTCCCGGTCCGGGAGATCCTGGACGGCACAGGTTGAGAAAAATCCCAGTTCCTGCTCAAAACGTGCAAGGGGATGTCCTGTGATATAAAAACCAAGGGCATCTTTTTCCCTTCTGAGCCTTTCCCTGTCTTCCCATTCAGGGATATCAGGCAGAGGGACTTCGATGGGGCTGAAAATGGCACCTGAGCCCAGAGAACCGAAGATGCTCAGCTGGTTGGGGTCCTGGGTGCAGTTGCACAGCTTCATGACGTCATCGAGGGAGGAAAAGAGCGCAGCCCTCGGTATGCCTTTAAAATCAAATGCTCCGCACTGAATCAAACCTTCAAGCACCCTCCTGTTTACCTTGGCGCCTTCAACCCTTCTGCAAAAATCAACAAGATCCCTGAACGGTCCGTTTTTTGTCCTTTCTTCTATTATGGCATCAACGGCCTTTAGGCCGACATTCTTGACGGCTCCCAGACCGAACCTGATCTTGTCTCCTACGACTGCAAAGCTCGACTGGCTTTCGTTTATATCAGGAGGAAGAATGGGTATGCCCATAGTGCGGCACTCGGCTATGTTTTTGATGGTCTTGTCCTGGTTCCCCATATCGAGGGTAAGAAGCGATGCCATGAACTCTACAGGAAAATGGGCCTTCAGGTATGCCGTCTGATAGCAGATAACCGCGTAGGCAGCCGAATGGCTCTTGTTAAATCCGTATCCGCCGAATTTTTCTATAAGATCAAAAAGTTCTTCAGCGGCCTTTTTAGGCACGTTCCTCCTGGCCGCCCCTTCAATAAAACGGGCCCTGTGTCTGGCCATCACGTCTTCTTTTTTCTTTCCTATTGCCTTTCTTAGTTCATCCGCCTCCGCCCTGCTGTAGGAGGCTACCCTCTGGGCTATCTGCATGGCCTGTTCCTGATAGAGGATGACCCCATAGGTCTCTTTGAGAATGGGCTCCAGCTCAGGCAAAAGATATTTTATAGTGGATGTACCCCTCTTGCCTTCAATAAACTCGCTGACCATGTTGCTGCCGAGGGGGCCAGGCCGATAAAGTGCCATAACGGCAATAAGATCAGGGAAAACCTCCGGTTTGAGGCTTCGCAGGAGATTTTTCATCCCGTGACTTTCGAGCTGGAATACGCCGGTAGTCTTTCCGTCGGAGGTAAGTTGATATACGGCCGGATCGTCCAGGGGGAGGTAATCCAGGTCCACCAGAAATCCCCTTGTTTCTTTCAGAAGATCGAGGGTCTTGGATATGACCGTGAGGGTCTTAAGGCCCAGGAAGTCAAACTTTATGAGCCCGAGCTTCTCGATGCGATCCATGGTGTACTGGGTCATTACCTCATCATTTGATCCTTTGCAAAGGGGCAGATGCTCCACAAGGGGACGATCGGATATGACGACCCCTGATGCGTGGGTTGATGCGTGTCGGGCCAGTCCTTCAAGGGCCATGGATATTTTAAGGAGCCTTTTTACATGTTCCGGCCCTTCCTGTTCGAGTCTCCTCAGCTCCGGTTCCTGCTCCATGGCCTTGGCCAAGGTTATCTTTGGACCTTCAGGGACCATCTTTGCTATCTTGTCCACCTCAGGGAGAGGAATATTAAGGCTCCTTCCAACGTCTCTTATTGCCGCCCGCGCCTTCATAGTGCCGAAGGTTATTATTTGGCTTACGTTCTCCCGGCCGTATTTTTCAGATACATAGTGGATTACCTCGTCTCTGCCGTTTATGCAGAAGTCAATGTCTATATCAGGCATGCTAACCCGCTCGGGGTTCAGGAATCTTTCAAAGAGGAGCCCGTATTTGATGGGGTCAATGTCGGTTATGGAAAGGGCGTATGCTGCCAGAGATCCTGCAGCGGAGCCTCTGCCTGGTCCTACCGGAATCCCTTTGACCCGGGCGTGCCGAATGAAATCTGCTACGATGAGGAAATATCCCGCAAAACCCATCTGACGTATAACCTTAAGTTCAAAGGCAAGCCTCTCGCCGTATTCAGATTTAAGCCCTGGCGTCATGGGTCCTTCTCTGAGCTCATTCTGGGCAAGACGCCTTTTAAGACCCTCTGCCGCCTCCTCCTCAAGTATCTCGTCAAGGCCGCGGTTGTTTTCAGCCTGAAACACAGGATATTTGTAATGGCCGAACTCCATTTCAAATGTACATCTTTCGGCGATCATCGCCGTTGAGGAAATGGCCTCGGGGAAATCCTTAAGGTCTTCAATCATCTCGGCCTGGGATTTGAAATAGAATTCATCCGATGAAAACCTGAGTCTTTTTTCATCGTTAAATGTCTTGCCTGTCTGGATGCACAGCAGCACGTCATGGGCGTCGGCATCCGTCCTGCTCAGATAGTGGCAATCATTTGTGGCCACAAGGGGGATGGAAAGACTTCGGCCAAGATCCTTGAGTGCCCTGTTGACCTCAATTTGTTCGGGCATCTTGTTTGCCTGTATCTCTAGGAAAAACCTCTCGCGGTCGAAGATTGTTGAAAGCTGAACTGCAAGATCCCGCGCGGTCTCGATTCGGCCCTGGGCCAGATGAAAAGGCACCATGCCCTTAAGGCATGCTGAAAGAGCAATAAGCCCTGAGTTGTGCTTCCTCAGCAGGTCAATGTCAACCCGTGGATGGTAGTAGAATCCCTCAAGATGTCCCATTGTGACCAGACGGCTTAAATTTTTGTACCCTTCATGGTTCATGGCCAGAAGTACAAGGTGAAAGGCCGTAGGTCCGCCGTTGGGTTCCGGTGATTTGTCCCTTCTGTCCTGCGGGGCTACATATACCTCACAACCTATGATGGGTTTTATGCCGGCTTCAATGGCTTCCGAAAAAAAGGGTACCGCACCGTACATGTTGCCATGGTCAGTAACGGCCACAGCCGGCATTCCTCCTTCTCTGGCCTTTTTAACGAGGTCTTTTATGCGGATGGCCCCATCGAGGAGGCTGAATTCACTGTGGACATGAAGATGAACAAAATTGTTTGCCACAGCAATCTCCTTGCTTTTCCCCACAGATTTCAAGAGCCTGCTTTGAGCTTGAAGGGGACATACGGGTATGATACGTTATCCGGTATGGTCCGGCAATAAAAACAAAGGGTGGGGAACGGCAATTTGCACATATGAACGAGGATAGATCCTTTTACATACCGCTCGCGGAGAGAATGAGGCCCAGGTCTGTGGATGAGATCATAGGGCAGGATCATCTCCTGGGACCAGGGCGCTACCTGAGACGGGCAATAGAGACGGGGCGCCCATTTTCAGTCATTTTCTGGGGACCTCCAGGCTCAGGAAAGACTTCTCTTGCCAGACTTATGGGTAAGGATGGAGGTCTTACCTTTCGCACCTTTTCTGCGGTCACGTCGGGGGTGAAGGATCTAAGGGAGATAATAGAAAAGGCAGATGATGAAAGAAAGATAAACGGCAGATCAACCCTTCTTTTTGTGGATGAGATACATAGATTCAACAAGGCTCAGCAGGACGCATTCCTGCCCCATCTGGAGTCGGGTCTCATAATCCTGATCGGCGCCACCACTGAAAATCCTTCCTTTGAGGTGATACCTCCTCTCCTTTCCAGGACAAGGGTTATGATTTTAAAGCCGATGGATCGGGAGGGTATTGAGAAGATTCTCCTGAGGGCCATAAGCGACAGGGAGAGGGGCCTTGGGGCGCGTGATCTGAAGGTCACGCCGAAGGCAATGGAGCATCTCATTGGCATGAGTCACGGAGACGCCAGGGTGGCACTTGCCAACCTTGAGGCCTCTGCAAACATGGTCGGAGAAGGTGAGGAGGGTTCCGTCCTGGATCTTGCAGACGTTGAGGAAGCCCTCAGCCGCAAGGCCCTTCCCTATGATAAGGCAGGCGAAGAGCATTATAATCTTATCTCGGCCTTTCACAAGAGCCTGAGGGGGAGTGACCCGCAGGCGGGGATCTATTGGCTTTACAGGATGCTTGAGGCGGGAGAAGACCCTCTTTTCATAGCAAGACGAATGATCAGGTTCGCCTCTGAAGACGTTGGCCTTGCAGACCCTTCGGCGCTCCAGGTGGCCCTTGCCGCCTTTGAGACCTGGGAGAAAGTCGGGCCGCCGGAGGCTTCTCTGGCCCTTATGGAGGCAGCGGTTTATCTTGCTGCAGCCCCCAAGAGCAATTCCCTGTACTTAGCAGAAAAGGCTGTCAAGGAAGAGATAGGC
>QZIK01000086.1 GCA_003599015.1 Desulfobacteraceae bacterium
CCTTGTGGGTGTGGGGTTGGCCAAGGAGATTGTCATGAGTGGCGAACCCATTACAGCGAAAAGGGCTTATGAAATAGGTCTGGTCAACAGGGTGCTTTCGCCCGAGGAACTCCTGCCGAAAACCAAGGAATACGCGAAAAAATTGGGGGCAAAGCCCGGGTTTGCCATGAAGATGGCCAAGTACGCCATAAACTTCGGGTATGATCTTCCTCTGGACAATGCGAGAAGGCTGGAGATCCAGTGTGCGTGCCAATGTTTCGGCACGGAGGATCTAAAGGAGGGTGTGAGCGCATTCCTGGAAAAGCGGAAACCTGAATTCAAAGGCAGATAAAGGAGGGGTTGTTCAATGATGGTTCAGGAACCAGGTCCTATTTCAGAGCATCTGATCTTTCTTGGTGACAACCGGATTTGCATGTATCTATTGATGGGCGAGAGGCATCTCCTGCTGGGCGGCGGCATGTCTCATGCGGTCCCTGAGATAGAGGAACAACTGGATCGCTTTGATATAGACCGCAGCCGCATAATGGGGCTTGTGATCTTGCACTCGCACTTTGATCATTGCGGCGCCGTCCCCTACTTTGAAAAGGCCTATCCCCAGTGGGAGATAATGGGCTCCAAAGGGGCTGAAAAAATATTTGGCATGGAAAAGGCCGTAAAAAGCATTGCGCGCCTGGATAAAGCCACGCGAGAGAGATACGGTGTGGATGGACGATTTCAAGACATTTCATTAAATTTCCACGCCCCGGCGCTGACCCGGACCTTGAAAGAGGGGGACCGGATCGATTTAGGCAGCGGCGTGGAAGTTTCCATCCTGGAGACGCCCGGACACAGCAAGTGTTCGATCACGGCTTATTCCCCGGGGCTGAACTTGCTTTTTCCCTCTGACGCGGCTCCCTTGCCTGTGCTGGAGAACGGTGGATTTGTCGTCATGGCAAACGACAGCCTTCCGACTTACCTTCAGTCCCTTGCGCGGATGGCGGATCTGACGGTGGATGGCATTTGTTACGAACACTGTGGCGCTATTTTGGGTCCTGCGGCCCAAACGGCCCTTGAGGAATCATTGAAGTTAACGAAGGAAAAGATCGATTTTTACCGCCAAGCCCTTGCTTCCGGTGTTGACAAAAGAGAATTGGCCCATTCCGAAGTAAAGAAGATCTTAGATAACAGCCGATTCGGTCTGATAACTGAAGAGATCCTCATGCAAGTTTGCCTGAGCATGCTCGAAAGTGTCGACGGTTCATATTGTCCGTAAACAGAGGTGGACTGAACATTCTGTTTTATGAAATCAGAGAGGGGACGTTTTATTATGACACAGCGTTTTACAAGCTTGTTCGAGCCGATAAAGATTGGTTCTCTTGAACTCAAGAACCGTTACGTGATGAATGCGATGCACCTGGGGTTTGAAGAGGACGGTTATCCGTCCCGGAGGACAATCGGTTTTTATCAAGAAAGGGCCAAGGGGGGAGTTGGCCTGATTGTCGCCGGCGGGTTTAAGGTCGAAAAGATCGGTGGAGGACCAACATTTCTGGGCATACATGATGACAGTTATGTTCAGGGCCTCTCTGAACTGGCCTCTGCAGTCAAGAGAGAAGGAGGGAGCATCTTCGCCCAATTGTATCATGCAGGGAGATATGTGCATTCGGCCGAGATAGGCGAGCAGGCAGTTTCGGCTTCCGCTGAAAAGAGTCGCCTGACGGGCGAGGCGCCCAGAGCCCTTTCCGTCAAGGAGATCAAAGAGTTTGTAGTTAAGTATTCCGAGGCTGCATCAAGGGCAAAAAGGGCCGGCTTTGACGGAATAGAGGTGTTGGCAAGCACCGGCTACCTCATATCGCAATTCCTGTCCCCTTTGACTAATAAAAGAGAAGACGAATATGGAGGCGACCTGAACAAAAGGATGCATTTTGGATTGGAGATTGCCGAGGCCGTCAGGACATCGGTGGGCGATGACTTCCCGGTCATCTTCCGCATATCGGGCAATGATTTTATGAAAGGGGGTATCACCAATAAGGAAGCCGCGGTTTTTGCAAAGGCCCTGGAAGAGTCGGGAATTGACGCCATAAATGTTCAATCCGGATGGCATGAAGCGCGCGTTCCGACAGTACAGAATATTGTGCCGCCCGGGGCATTCGTCTATTTGGCCAGTGGGATTAAGGAAAAGGTTTCGTGTCCCGTAATGACCTGTAACAAGCTTGGAAACCCGTTTCTTGCCGAAGAGGTCCTGGAAAACGGTTTGGCTGATATGATAGGTCTGGCCCGGTCTTTCCTGGCCGACCCTCATCTGCCCCGCAAGGTCCAGGAGGGAAGGGTTGATGATATCGTGCGCTGTATTCACTGCAATCAGGGATGCCTGGATATGGTGTTCACCCGACGGCCTGTGACATGCATGGTCAACCCTTTTGTGGGTAAGGAGACCGAGTGGGAGATTATTCCGGCCGCAAAAAAGAAGAAGGTGTTAGTGGTTGGCGGAGGGCCTGCCGGGATGCAGGCGGCCAAGATAGCGGCCATGAGGGGGCATGATGTGCATCTGTATGAGAAGGCGGGTAGATTGGGTGGACAGGTCAATTTGGCAACGGTTCTTCCGGACAAGGACGAATTCGGGATGCTTGTCGATGATATGGGGCATCATTTAAATGCCAATGGTGTGGCGTTGAAGACCGGCGCTGAAGCAACCCCCAAGGAGGTTGATCGACTGCGGCCCGATGCGGTGGTGATTGCCTCTGGGGCCGAACCGAGGGACTATTCTATTCCAGGCTCTGAAAGGAAGAACGTCATTTCAGCAATGGAACTGCTCCGCTCGAAAGCGCCCATTGCCGGGAAGGTGGTTATTGTGGGAGGCGGGAGCCTGGGATGCGAGGTGGCGCTTTACGCTGCCCGAAGCGGGGTGGTAAATGATCGAATACTCGCCTTTCTGCTGAGAATGAGGGCGGAAACCCCTGAGGCGCTCTCCGCCCTTGCTGACAGGAGCCCGAGAGAGGTCACCCTGATTACAAGACGCGACAAGGTTGGGCTGGATATAGGACAGACCACCAGATGGATTTTTCTCCAGGAACTGGCCCGGCTGAACGTGCGGGTTATCACCAGGGCGGAAAATATCCAAATTACGGATGACGGAGTTGATTTTGAAACTGGAGATGAACATAAAGTGATTTCTGCAGATATGATAATTATTTCGCCCGGCATGGAATCAAATCGTATGCTCTATGAAGCGCTCAAGGAAAAGACGGAAGAAATCTATCTGATCGGAGATTCAAGAGATCCGAGAAAGGCCCTTGATGCCATTCGGGAGGGGGCTGAGGTGGGGCTGAAACTGTGATTGTGGGAGGAAATGCTATGCTGCCTTATAGTGATGAACAAAAAATGATCAAAGAGATGGTGAGGAAACTTGCCAAAGAGAAGATTGAGCCTCTGGTTGAGGAGCTGGATAAAAAAGGTGAAGGGCCGGGGAAGGCGCGGGACATCCTCATCGAACACGGCCTTTTAAAATTGCCGCTTCCCCAAGAGTATGGGGGTGTTGACGCCGATTGCACTACTGTTGCAATAGTTGTTGAAGAGCTTGCGAGGGTTGACGGCGGAATATCAATGGATGTCTTTGGCGCGGGTACTTTTGTTTTCTTCGTCAAAAACTTTGGCAGCGAGGCGCAGAAAAAGAAGTTTTATCCTATGCTTGAGGCCGGGAAACTGGGGGCGTTTTGTCTGACCGAGCCGGGCTATGGGTCTGACGCAGCCCACATTATCACAAAAGCGGTTCGTGATGATGGTCACTATGTGGTTAACGGCACAAAGACCATGGCTTCAAACGGGCCCTTATCGGAATATTATCTTCTGTATGTTCGTACCGGACCGGGAGAAGGGGCTAGCGGCATAAGCTGCCTCTTGTTCGAAAAGGTCCCCGGGGTATCTGCAGGCAAACATTTTGACAAGTTGGGTTTCAGGACCAGTCCCACCAGTGAACTCTATTTTGAGGATGTCAAGGTGCCGGTGGATTGCGTTCTCGGCAAGGAAGGGGACGGCTGGAAGACCCTTGTTTTCGGCGGGGGCGCCATGCGCGTCTTCGGCGCGTCTTCCCAGGCCTTGGGGAATGCCCAGGGCGCAATGGAGTATGCCATAAAATATGCCAAGGAAAGAAAAACCTTTGGGGTTCCTCTCATTCAGCACCAGGCCATTCAGTTTATGTTCGCAGAGATGGGAATGAATATTGAAGCGGCTCGTTCTCTGCATTTCAGGACCCTGCAGATGATTGATGGAGGCAATTACTCTCAGACGGAGTATGAACTGCTCACGTCATCCACAAAGGCATTTGTGTGCGACATGGCCATGAAGGTCGCCACTGACGCGGTTCAGATACTGGGGGCGTATGGCGTAATGAACGAGTATCCGGTTGCCAAACGTATGCGTGACGCCAAGGTGAATCAGATCTTCGACGGCGCCAGTCAAATACAGAAGATGATCGTTGGAAGGGCCTTATCGAAGCTATATTGAAGTGATTTGGATTTTATTGAAAGGCAGTGTTGAGCTATGGACGTAATTATGCATGATAAGATCGCTATAATTGAAAGCATGAAGGCCGGATTGTTGTCCGGAGATGCGGAGGCAATCAAGGCCACGCATGAGGCAGGAAGGTTGACGGCCAGGGAGAGGGTAGAGAAGTTGTTGGACCCCGGAACCTTCTACGAGATAGAATTGTTGGCCAAGCCGATAGAGACCGGCCTTTCCCGGGACGGCAGCAGCGTTCGCGGTGACGGTTTGATATCCGGGTACGGGGAGGTGAACGGCCGGCCTGTCTGTGTATGGGCCCAGGATGCCGCAGTCTTTGGCGGGAGGCTCGGAATCGTGCATGCGGGCAAAATCGTCACCTTGATGGAGCGTGCCCTGAAAGCAAGGATTCCCTGTGTCGGGATGATTGATTCCGAAGGGATCCGGTGGGAGGAGATGATTACCACTCCCACCAATTACGCTTATGATCGAATCATTAATGAGCAAGTTAAGGCTTCGGGGGTTATTCCCCAAATCTCATTGATCATGGGGCCTTGTAAGGGGGCGGCGGCCATTTCCGCGCAGATTTCCGACTTTGTGTTCATGGTTCGTTCCGGAAGCTGCATGTGCGTTTCACCGCCGGCCGAAGGGGTTTCCTTGGACGCTATGGGGGATCCGGTCATGCACTTCAAGAAGACCGGTTGCTGTGATGTGTTGGCTGACAGTGATGACGCGTGTATTGAAAAGGCCAGGGAACTGCTGGGTTTTCTGCCTTTAAACAACAAAGACAGGATGATTCCCGTTGACAATGGAGATGATGTCAACCGGGAGGCGCCTGAACTTCTTGACATTGTGCCTGGAGACAGCAAGAAGCCTTATCGGGTTCAGGAAGTGATCTCCGTAATAGCGGATAACGGGCGGTTTTTTGAGATAAAAGCCGGCTGGGCCGCCAACCTGGTGGTGGGCTTTGCCCGGTTTGGAGGGAAGTCCGCGGGAATTATTGCCAATAATCCGAGGGTAATGGGGGGATGTCTGGATGTGGACTCTGCCGATAAGTTGGCCCGTTTTGTTCGCTTTTGCGACGCATTCAATGTTCCGTTGGTGTATCTGGCTGACACGCCTGCATTTCTTCCTGCCATTGAACAGGAGCGCAAGGGGATTATCAGGCATGGCGCCAAGGCAATTTTTTCGAACAGCGTGGCCACCACGCCGCAGATACAGGTATATTTGAGAAAGTGTTACGGGGGGGGGAACCTGGCCATGCCTGGCAATAATCTTGGTGGAGATTTCGGTCTCGCCTGGCCCACCACCGAGTTGATGCTGATGCATCCCGAAGGCGCCGTGTCGATTATCTACGCGAAAGAGATCGCGGGCGCCGATAATCCCAAAGCAGAGTTTCAGAAGAGAGTGGCCGAATTCAAACAGGCAGGCGCTGTCGAGAACGTATGGGAGGCCATGACGGTTCAAGACTTTATTCACCCCAAAGATACGCGGTCAAGGATCATAAAGACGCTGGGTCTCCTTGAAGGCAAAACCCTGGAGACACCCGGGCAGAGACATGACAATATGCCGTTATGAAAACGAACGGCGTCCATTTGTTTGGTCCTCATATGGAGAGTAGAGTCCTTTGGGGCAAGTGAAAGGGAAATATGGCGATGACAGATGCAAGACAAAAGACGGAAGAATTGGAGAAGCTGAGAAAAATATATGAACAAGGCGGTGGACAGAAGGCCATCGACAGTGTCCATTCAAAAGGGAAGCTTACGGCCAGGGAGC
Organism: Desulfobacteraceae bacterium; assembly: GCA_003599015.1. Taxonomy (GTDB): domain Bacteria; phylum Desulfobacterota; class DSM-4660; order Desulfatiglandales; family Desulfatiglandaceae; genus CG2-30-51-40. Next base: position 6,250 of record QZIK01000086.1, read on the forward strand.
GTGTTGAGAAGTTTGTGGATCCCGGGAGTTTCAGGGAGTTCAATCTATGGGCGCATCCGACAAAAACCGGGTTCAAGACTGACGAAAAAATTGCTTATGGAGACGCGGTTGTGACAGGATTCGGCAGGGTAGACGGGCGTCCGGTTTGTATTTATGCCCATGATTTTACGGTAATGGGCGGCACTCAGGCATCTGTTCAATACTGGAAAAGCTGTAAGGTGATGGATACGGCAGTGAGGCTGGGCATCCCCTATATAGGGCTCGTAGATTCCGGCGGTGTTCGTATTCAGGATGCGTTTGGTATAAATGCCGGGGCTGGGGTGAGCAGGAATGCAGACGTTTGGTACTCTCCGGCAGTGGCTTCGGGAATCGTGCCCAGCATTAGCCTTACCCTCGGCGCATCATATGCGGGGACAGCCTACTCGCCGTTTTTAGCCGATGTTTTCTTTATGGTAAACAAACCGTATTGCTACATGTCTCTTTCATCCCCGGAATTATTGAAATCGGTTACTTTTCAGGATGTAACCCGTGATGAGATAGGCGCCGCCCGACTCCATGCGGAGGTGACGGGATCATGTGATTACCTGGGGGAAACTGAAGAGGATGTGCTGCAGAAGGGGCGGGAACTTCTTAGCTATTTGCCCGCCAATTGTCGCGAAAAACCGCCGATGCTTGACATGGGGGACGACCCTCGGCGTAGGGATGAGGGCCTTATCGATCTAATCTCTTACGATGGCGAAAAACCCTATGATATGCATGAAATCATAGGGAGAATCGTTGACGGAGGGAAATTTCTCGAGTTAAAAAGCGAATACGCCAGGAACATTATTACGGGCTTCGGGAGGTTAGGAGGCAGATCTGTCGGAATAGTGGCGAATAACCCCATGGTGATGGATGGTGCGTTAGATTTCCGGGCGACTGAGAAAGAGGCGAGATTTGTTCGTTATTGCGATGCGTTTAATGTTCCCCTGGCCTTTTTAGTAGATACTCCGGGTTTTGTCGCAGATCCCGGCCAGGAGCATGAGGGTCTTGCGCGGCATGCGGCAATGGCCTCTTATGCCATGTGTGAAGCGACGGTCCCGAAGATTGCACTTTATATCGGCAGGTGCTTTAACAATGGGCAGATGTCCATGGGTACCCGGTCAATGGGCGTTGATGCGGTCCTGGCCTGGCCCACGGCAGATATCAGATATGCCGATTTTGACGGGTCCCTGAAGGCCGTGTACGGGAAGGCCAAGGAAAAGATCGATCGGGAAGATATTGAACAGTTTTCTAAGAAATACTTTGATTCTCCAAAATGTCCGGCCTCTCTTTTGATGGTCGATGACATTATCAATCCGAAAGATACGCGTTTTATTTTAATAGACATGCTGGAGATAGCGGAAAAGAAGTCAGTTGCGCTTCCGGAAAAGAAACACGGGAATATGCCCTTATAACCATAATCATGCCGGATTTTTCCGGGACAGGGAGGTAGAAAAATGGAAATGGCAAAAGATTTGGACAAAAATAGTGTGTCTCAAGTGCCTGAGTCGAAGGCGAAAGTAAAAAAGATGCGCATAACACAGCGGATGAGAACCTCTTTGCCTTATCAAAGCAAGAGCGGAAGAGGCGTCGGCCGGATTGAAATCAGAGAGGGCAAGGCTGAAAGAGTCAAAGAAGAAGACAGAATGCCTTATCGGGAGGAAGTGCGTCTCTGTATTGAACGGGCGCGGTTGATAACCGAAGGATATAACCAGGCGGAAGATGACGCCATTATCCTGAGGCGGGCTAAAGCGATGGCCTATTATCTGGATAACCGTACCCTGTATGTGCTTCCCAACGAGAGGATAGTCGGGAACGTAGCAAGCGAACCCTCTGCTCTTATTACATTTCCCGAGAAATGGAGTAGTTGGTTGGACAAGGCTATTGATGGTGAATATCAACAACTTCTGCCGGACGGGGAAAAGCGAAAAGAGTTGCATGAAATTCATAAATACTGGCGCAATAAGTCCGTGCACGGCCAGGAGCGCCGGATGTTGCCTCAAGAGATTCTGGATTATTGGTCTTACCCCAAGCAGGGGGTGTTCTTGTGGCTGCATGGCGGCCATGTGGGGACGCCGAATTATGAAAAGCTTTTCCAGGTAGGATTAAAAGGGATTGTCGAAGAGGCAAAGGCGAAATTGGATGAAATATCGAGAGATCCAAACCTCTACCTCCACGCCGGGGAATATGTGAAGAAAAAGGAGTTTTACGAGGCGGTTATAATCTCGATGGAAGCGGTTATAAGGCAGGGCAAGAGGTTTTCAGAGTTGTTGAAGCAAGAAGCCTTGAAAGAGCAGGATCAGAGAAGGAAAACCGAGCTTGAGGAGATGTCGGATATATGTGACCGGGTTCCGGAGAACCCGCCTCGAAATCTTCATGAAGCCTTGCAGTTCTACTGGTTTGTCAATCTTATCGCCAGGGTGCTGGATCTCCAGTCTTCGGGCAATGGCGAGAGGATGGACGTGATATTCTATCCTTTTTATAAGAAGGACAAAGAAGAGGGCAGGCTGGATTATGAACAGGCCCAGGAACTGGTTGAGCATCTGCTTTTGAAGTTTAACGAAGAGGGCGCTCTGATCCCCCCATCTCAACCGGCGGCCGGTCCTTTAATTACACGTGTGACCACAGTTGGAGGCGTAGATAGCACGGGCGCAGATATCACCAGTGAAATGACCTACATAATCATGGACGCCAAGAATGAAATGGGTTTAAACCAGCCTGCAATCGCGGTGAGGCTTCACCCGCAGACCCCGCAGGCCTTGTACAAAAAGATTACGGAATCTCTCATTAAACAGCCGGGGGTTTATTCCTTTTTTAACGACAGCATGATGATCCCTTTTTTGCAGAATCTTGGGATACCGCTTGAGGATGCGCGTAATTATGCTACTGACGGCTGCATGCGATGGATCATTCCCGGAAAAGCCATGTGCAACAGGGCCCTGGGAGGCATGTTCGCCTTGCCCAAGGTATTGGAATACGCCTTATATCAAGGTGTCGATAAGTTCTCAAAGAAGCAGATAGGCGCTCTAACCAGTGATCCTGTGACGTGGACATCTGTTGAAGACGCTCTAAAGGCATACGAAGAGCAGTTGAGGTTTTTCCTGCATAAACTGGTTACCATATACAATGTGGTGGATTTCCTTGATGAACGATGGTTGCCTCAGCCGTTTCTCTCGGGAGTAGTGGATGATTGTCTTGATGTCGGGAAGGATTGCAGGGAGTATAAATATTATGCCAACACCATTATCCAGACAATCGGTCAGGTCACAGTTATTAACGCCCTTGCCGCCATGAAGAAGCTTGTCTTCGAGGACAAGAAGGTATCCATGGAAGAGCTTATTGGCGCCCTGAAGAACAATTGGGAAGGAAAAGAAGAATTACGCCAGATGTTTCGAAACCGAGCTCCCAAATGGGGCAATGACGATGATTACGTTGATCTGATCGGGAAAGATTTTTACAAGAGGACCAACGATATTGTAAAGAGCTTCAAGAATATCTGGGGCGTTTCCTTCAACGAAGATGGTACGGGCGCATCATCGTATTTTGATTACAGCGGAACCACGGGCGCCACGCCGGACGGCAGAAAAGACCGGGATCTATTTAGCGACGGTACGGTATCTCCTGAAGTGGGGACGGATATAGAGGGTCCGACCGCAACAATGAAATCGATAAGCAAAATTGACCATGCAGGAACGTTCACCCACCTGTTCAACCAGAAATTCTCGCCTCAAGAAGTGAAAAGGAATAATGGAGAGAATTTTATTGCCCTGATGAGGTCCTTTGTGGACCTGGGCATCCACCATGTTCAATATAACGTAGTTAACCGCGAGATGCTGTTGGAAGCCCAGTCTCATCCGGAACGATATTCTGATTTTGTTGTGAGAGTTGCCGGTTTTACAGCCTACTTTGTTGACTTAACCAAAGCTGTTCAGGATCAGATCATAATGAGGACGGAACTGGGACTTGGCTGATCGGCGTTCTCGGAACCTCAGCAACTTATTGGAAATATAAGGGGTTTTTAAGGCGTGCGTTTTTGCCTCACAGATGGAATAACTGGATGGTAGAATCATGAAAAAGTCGGGTCATAAAGCGGAAATAACACTCTTTAATCTTTTTCTTTATCTCAATCTATTGTTCCAAGTATTGCATCCTGCCAATATACCAATTGGGGTGAAGCCCCTATGTTCTTCTAATAATATCGCATAGCTCTCAAACCTGGGCCCTTGCCTTCATTATAATATGAAGGCATGAAGGCAAGGCAACCAAAATGAGTGTAACGATGGGCTATTTTATTTTGAATGACATAATGGAGGTTAGATGAATGGACTTCAGGTTTTCGCCGGAAGAGGAAAAATTTAAAGAAGAAGTAAGAACATTTTTTGAGCGGGAAGCGGAATGTGTTTCAGCGGCAAAGGAAGAATGGGATTCCGGGCTCGGCTATGGACCTAACTGCTGGAACATCTTACAGAAAATAGGTGGGAAGGGATGGCTTTGTCCAACCTGGCCAAAGAAGTATGGCGGATTGGCGCTTTCCTATATGTACCGGTATATCATAATGGAACAAATGCAATACTATCTTAACATATATTCCACGGTTGGGGCAGGCATGGCCGGCCCCGTGATCCTGAGCCATGGGAGTGAGGAGCAAAAAGATCAATTCCTGCTTCCCATAGCCAGGGGCGAGATTGAGTTTGCTTTGGGATATTCAGAACCTCAAGCCGGATCCGACCTTGCGGCTTTGATGATCAGGGCCGAGGATAGAGGAGATCATTTTCTTATAAACGGTTCCAAGCTTTTCAATACCCGGGCCCATTACGCCCAGTACCACTGGCTGGGGGCCAGGACCGAGTTGACGGAACCAAAATACAAGGGAATTTCCCTTTTTATAGTTGATTTAAAGACACCCGGCATCACGATCAGTCCGATTTGGACCGTGGGTAAAACAAGGACCAACGAGGTGTTTTACGATAATGTTAAGGTGCCTAAGGAGGCTCTTGTTGGACAGAAAAACCGTGGTTTTTATTATATTCTGGAGGCCTTGGACTACGAACGGATCTCTACGGTGTCCGGTATTGAGCGCGATTTTATGGAAATCCTGGAATACGTGAAAAAGACAGGGAAAGGAAAAGATCCCGTGATCCGGCAAAAGATCGCAAACCTGGCCATAGAAATCGAGTCAGCCAGGCTCCTTGCCCTTCGGGTGGCGTGGATGTTGAATAACGAGAAGATTCCCAATTATGAGGCGGGCATGCTGAAACTCCTGGTCTCTGAAACGGAACAGAATTTTGTGAACACCTCTATGCAGATTTTTGGGCCTTACGGACAAATCCGGAAGGGTTCAAAATGGGCACAGCTTAACGGAAAGTATGAAAGAAACTACCGGGACTCTCTCGAGTCCCTGGTTACAAGGGGCACTTCGGAAATCATGCGAAATGTAATTGCCACGAGAGGATTGGGTTTGCCAAGAGGCTAATGATGGTTACGTAAAGGAGAGACATAATGGATTTTGATTATTCTGAATTTCAAAGCATATTATTGAGTTCCACAAAGAATTTTCTGGAAAAGGAAGCCAAGGGCCTCTTTCGTGAAATAGAGAACACAGAAGAAGGATATTCGCCGCAATTATGGGAAAAAATTGCGGAGTTGGGATGGCTTGGCGTCCTGTTTCCTGCTGAATACGGCGGCATAGACGGGAGCTTTGTGGATATGGTTCTACTTATTGAAGAGATGGGAAAGGCTTTGTTTCCAGGACCTTTCGTTCCCACGATGATATCAGGGCTGGCGATTCTTAAATACGGTCAAGCGTCACAAAAAGAGGAGATTTTGCCCAGGATGATCGAAGGCAAACTTATCTTGTCTCCCTGCCTTGCAGAACCTGATCATGCCCTGAATGAATCAATCATAGAAGAGAAAGTAAGCACCAGGAATGGGGATTATATCCTGAGCGGAACCAGATTATTTGCGCCCTATGCCCATGTTTCAGACAGACTCATATATAGTGCGGATACGGTTCAGGGAAAGGCCATATTTTTGGTTGACACTAAAAGCCCGGGTGTAAGCTGCAACCCCCTTGATTCCATTGGGGGTGATAAAGCCTGTGAAGTGAACTTCAATGCGGTAGAGGTTCCGGAGAGCAGCGTTTTGGGTGAGACAGGAAAAGGGGAAGACATAATAGCCCAGATGAATGAATGGGGTGCGCTTGCCGAAAGCGCCTATATTGTAGGCATGTTGGAGCAGGTCCTGAAGATGTCCCTTGAACATGCCAAGGAACGAGAGCAGTTCGGAAAAAAAATAGGCAGCTTTCAAGCTATTCAACATCAGTGTGCCAATATGGCTATGGATATTGATCAGGCTAAATCCCTCACGCATGAGGCAGCATGGAAGTTGAGCGAGAACCTTCCTTCAACAAAAGAGATTTCCATGGCCAAAGCGTGGGCCAGTGACGCCGCTCGAAGGGTTTGTCTGATGGGAGTAAAGATTCATGGCGGGACAGGTGTAAGTGAAGAGCATGATATGCAGTTATACTTCCGCAAAGCTAAAGCTTCGGAGTTGGCCCATGGGGATGGTGATAGACATCGCGAAATTGTAGCCCGGCAATTGGGACTGTAAAAATATGGAGGTGGCTCAATGGCATATTATGAAGATTTTGAGGTAGGACAAAAAGTCATCAGCAAGAGAAGAACAATAACTGATGGAATGGCCACAGCCTTGATCGATATTGGGGGGTTTACCGCTGACCAGTTTAATGATGCAATATCAGCAAACAAGACCCCTCTCGGCTGGAGGGCGATTCCGGGAAGGCTGGTTTTTGCCCTTATGGGCGGCCTGGTTGAACGGATGAGTATATTGGAGGGAGGGGGTCCGGGCATGCTGGTTGGTGCCGATGAACTGGTCTGGAAGGCCCCCCTGAAAGTTGGAGACACCATCTATCTGGAGTGGGAAGTAACGCAGAAAAGAAAAACCAGCAATCCAAGATGGGGGTTGGTGAAGAACAAGGAAACATTGATAAATCAGGATGGTAAAGTGCTTTGCACGGTCGTTATTACACATCTCTTTGAGTATAAAAAGGACGCTGCTTAAACAGACATTGAAACTTGAATCCATTTCAAATGGCGGGGAACGGGTCACCATCCTCCGCCGGATAAAAAGGCGCAGGGCGAATTTTT
>QZIK01000041.1 GCA_003599015.1 Desulfobacteraceae bacterium
CTGATCACGCCTATAGCAATGGAGAAGGAGCTGCGGTTTGCTATTCGTGAGGGTGGGCGTACCGTTGGCGCCGGCGTCGTAAGCGAGATTATAGAGTAGTTGTGGGGCGACAAAATGCGTGATATCATAACATTAGCTTGTGAACAATGCAGAAGAAGGAATTACACTACCACTAAGAATAAGCGGAAGACGCCCGATAAATTGGTTTTTAAGAAGTACTGCCCGTCGTGCAGGACTCATACTTCACATAAGGAAACGAAATAGATATTATTTTAAAATGCAGGCCAGTAGCTCTAACGGCTAGAGCACCGGACTCCAAATCCGGGTGTTGGGGGTTCGAATCCCTCCTGGCCTGCCAATTTTTATTCCTTTTGCAAGCAGTTGAAGTAAATATTTAGGTTGGATGCGCCACCTTTGGCGAATGCGGGCCGGTAGGGGTTGAGATGAAAAAAAAGGACGAAAAATTGGTTGTTGATAAAGAGTCGGGAGACCGCAGCAGCGGTCGCGACTCCGGTTCTTCCAAAACAGGTGGTTTTAGTAAAACTTCTGTAACCGTGGAGGAGAGGAAAAGCGCCCACAAGACAGCCCAGAAAAAAGGGGCCGATTCTGCCGCAGGCAAAATAAAATCTGTCGGTTCCTTAATCTCAACAGCAAGTCGCTTTTTAAAAGAGTCACGGACCGAGCTCAAAAAGGTTAAATGGCCTACAAAAAAAGAGCTGCTGGCTTCCACGGCAGTTGTGATTGTATTGGTTTTAATTGTTTCATTGTATTTAGGAATTGTTGATTTTGGGCTTATAAAGCTAGTTAAAGGCGTTGTTGGATAATTTTTAGATAATCTGTATAGGTTGCATTAATTATTAAGGCCTGATAAGAATAGGCCCTATCTCCATTTTGGAGGGCAGAGTGGATCTGAAGTGGTACATAGTTCATACTTACTCTGGATTTGAATCCAAGGTCAAGAAGAGCTTGGAAGAGCGCGTCAAGACTCTTGGCCAGGAAATGTACTTCGGGCAGATCCTTGTTCCAACAGAGCAGGTTGTGGAATTGAAGAAAGGGTCCAAGAAGACCTCATCCCGCAAATTCTATCCTGGATATATACTTGTGCAGATGCTGCTTAACGACGATACCTGGCACACAGTTATGGACACGGCCAAGGTTACAGGATTTGTTGGCGGAGGAATAAAGCCTTCTCCTATTCCCGACGAAGAGGCTGAGGCTATATTGAGGCAAATGCAGGAAGGCGTTTCCAGGCCTAAGCCTAAATACAGATTTGAAGAAGGAGATGAAATCCGGGTAATTGACGGACCCTTTACCAATTTCCAGGGTATTGTGGAAGAAGTTAAACCGGACAAAGAAAAGCTAAGAGTCCTTATAACTATATTCGGGCGTGCTACTCCTGTGGAGTTTGACTTTATACAGGTAAATAAGATTTAAATGAGAGGTGAATAATGGCAAAAAAAATTATGGCTTCCGTCAAACTACAAGTTAAAGGTGGACAGGCTAATCCATCACCTCCTATTGGTCCTGCTTTAGGTCAGCATGGTGTTAATATTGCTGAGTTTTGTAAAGCATTCAATGCTAAAACGCAAGATCAGGTGGGGACAATAATTCCTGTTGTTATAACGATATATGCTGATAGATCCTTTTCATTCATTACAAAGACTCCACCGGCCTCTGTTCTTCTCAAGCAGGCTGCAAAGATAGCCAAAGGCTCAAGCGAGCCTAACAGAACCAAGGTTGGAGAAGTCACACGAAAACAGGTGGAGGATATCGCACGCCTTAAACTTGAAGATCTCAATGCCTTTAACATTGAGAAAGCTGTTAAGACTATTGAGGGAACGGCTAGAAGTATGGGTTTAACGGTTGTCGAAAACGCTTAGCTTTAGATATTATGTTGAGAAGATTTTAGATTTACGCATTGTTGCTGAGGAAGACTTGATATGGCAAAGAAGGGCAAGAAATACAGGGGAAGTTCTGACAAGATTGACCGGACAAAGCGGTATGGTTTTGAAGAGGCCGTCCAATTGGCGGTTGGAACTGCTTACGCCAGGTTTGATGAGACAGTGGATCTGGCCGTTAAGTTGGGAGTAGATCCAAGGCACGCAGAACAGATGGTGAGAGGTACGGTGGTCCTCCCCAACGGACTTGGAAAGAAGGTTACCGTGGCCGTATTTGCCAAGGGTGACAAGGAAAAGGAGGCCCTGGACGCCGGTGCCGATTATGTAGGGTCCGATGACCTCGTTGAAAAGGTTCAAAAGGGTTTTCTGGACTTTGACAAGGCCATAGCTACTCCGGATATGATGGGCGGCGTGGGAAAGCTGGGAAAGATACTCGGACCAAGGGGTCTTATGCCCAATGCTAAATTGGGTACGGTTACCTTTGATGTTGCCAGGGCCGTAAGAGACGTTAAGGCGGGCAAGGTGGATTTCAAGGTCGAGAAGGCAGGCATCGTGCACGCTCCTGTGGGCAAGGTATCTTTTGGAGTTGAAAAACTTCTTCAGAATATCGCGGCTCTTATGGAGACCATCATGCGGCTTAAACCGTCCGCAAGCAAAGGGACTTATATCAAAGGGATAGCGGTTTCATCCACTATGGGGCCTGGTATAAAGATAGACGCAATGGCGGTAAAGGATCTTCTGACTCACTGAAAAAAGCGGAACCAACCTATTTCAGGGACATTCAACTGGCTTAAGACGTGCAATGAATTATGCAACTTATTTGCACGTCTGCTACTTTTCGCCCAAGACAGGTTTAAGGCTTTATTTTTTAGCGGGAAATACGTTAGTCAAAGACAGTAGGTGCCTGTGCGGCCGGAGGAGGCGTTTGCCCCCGATACCGCTAATGGCTTAAAAGACGGCCTACCGAGACTAAGTTCGAATTATGGATTAGGATCTCGCACCTCTGACTTTGACAACTAAGTCGGCTAATGGAGAGGAGGTGAATATGAACAGACAGGAAAAAAAGGATTTTGTGGAAGATCTTCAGGTCAGGCTTTTGAAGGCTAAGGCTACCTTTCTCGTTGAGTACCAAGGTCTCACAGTAGAGGATACCGACCGTCTCAGAGGAGAGCTCAGGAAAAGTGAAGCAGAGTTTCAGGTCGTCAAGAACAGGCTTCTATTGCTTTCAAGCCAAGGGAATGAAACAGCCTGCATGAAGGATTCAATGAAGGGACCATCTGCAATAGCCATATCCTATGGCGATGTGGTGGGCGTGGCTAAAACACTAAGTGACTTTGCAAGGGATTACAAAAACCTAAAGATCAAGGCCGGGCAAATATCAGGGAGACCCTTTGGTCCTGATGGGGTTAAGCGACTTGCTGATTTGCCGCCCAGGGATGTTCTCCTTGCGCAGGCGCTTTCAGCGATGCAGGGTGTACCTACATCTCTGGTAAGGGTTCTGAACGGGGTTGTTCAAAAGCTTTTGTATGCATTGAAGGCAATAGAGCAGCGCAAGGGAGAGTGCGCCTGATCTGGAATGTATTTATAAGGAGGATAATAAAATGTCTAATATATCGAAAGCAGATGTTGTTGATTTTATTGCTAACATGACGGTTCTTGAACTTTCAGAATTCGTCAAAGAACTTGAAGAAAAGTTTGGAGTTAGCGCCGCCGCTCCAGTGGCTATGATGGCTGCCGCTCCGGCAGGAGCTCCTCAGCAAAAAGAGGAAGAGAAGACCGAGTTTGACGTCATCCTGGCCTCAGCGGGCGATAAGAAGATTCAGGTTATCAAAGAAGTAAGGGCTATCACTAACCTTGGACTCAAGGAGGCCAAAGCACTTGTTGACGGAGCGCCTGCCCCAGTAAAGCAGGGAGTAAGCAAGGAAGAGGCAGATAATATAAAGAAACAGCTCGAAGAAGCAGGGGCGACCATCGAGATCAAATAGGTTTTAAAGGCCAGATTGCCGATGCCCTTGTAATTTGAGGGCATCGGAGGCCCCTGAAGGTCTCGATACAGGTTTTTCCTCAAACGTAATTAATAGAACGGGGTTTGAAATAGAATGCAGTCTAACAGGAATGTCGCGAGGCGCTTGAGAAGGAATTTCGGCAAGATTGAACAGGTTGTAGATATTCCTAATCTAATAGAGATGCAGAAGGCCTCTTACGAGAGGTTCTTGCAGAAGGATATTTTGCCCGAAAAACGTCATGATATAGGGCTTCAGGGCGCATTTCAAAGCGTTTTTCCCATTCAGGATTTTGCTGGAACAGCTTCGTTGGAGTTTGTTAAATACAGCTTTGAGGAGACTAAATACGATGAGGACGACTGCCTCCATAAAGGGTTGAACTATGAGGCACCCATGAGACTCACCGTAAGACTGGTTGTGTTCGATACCGAAGGCGGAAGAGAAAGCAGGACCATAAGGTACATAAAAGAGCAGGAGATATATTTTGGGTCCATCCCAATTATGACGGATCGAGGTACATTTATAATAAATGGTACCGAGCGAGTCATTGTAAGCCAGCTGCACAGATCACCAGGGGTATTTTTTGATCATGACAAAGGAAAAACCCATTCAAGCGGCAAGTTGCTTTACTCTGCAAGGATAATCCCCCTCAGAGGGTCCTGGCTGGACTTTGAATTCGATCCGCGCGATATCCTCTATGTTAGAATAGACAGAAGAAGAAAATTTCCCGTCACAACACTCCTAAAGGCCCTTGGATACACGACCAGAGAGATTCTCTCAGAGTTTTACAAGAGGGAGATTTTCGGGCTTGACAAGACCGGCTTCTGGAGAGAGGCACGGCTTGAGAATTTATATCAGTGGAAGATTCCGAGAGATATTTATGATCCAGTTTCCGGGCAACTGGTTGCCCGTAAGGGTGAAAAATATACTAAGAAACTGCACAGAGATCTGCATGCTGCAAACATTACAAAAGTGCCGATTGATATTGAAGATGTAGAAGGACGTGTTGTGCCTGCCGACATTGTTGATGAAAAGACTGGTGAAATCCTCGTTGAATGTAACCGAGTGCTCACCAGAGAAATGATAGAGAAGCTTCAGGAAAGAGGTGTTACAAATATAGAATGCCTTGTATTGGGCACCGAGGGGGTAAGCAATACTATCAGAGAGACCATGTTGCTGGATAAGATTGACGAGCCGGCTGAAGCGGTCCTGGACATATACAGGAAAATGCGGCCGAGCAGCCCCCCTACTCCTGAAGTGGCAAAGGCTTTTCTGCACAATCTTTTTTTTAACATCAACACATACGACCTGTCTAAGGTGGGTCGTTTGAAACTCAACTATCGCCTTGGTCTGGATGTCCCTCTTGATTTGAGGACCCTCAGGCGTGAGGACATTGTTGCGGCTGTTAAGGAATTGATTCAACTCAAGACAGCAGAGGCGGTAGTGGATGACATAGACAATCTGGGAAATAGGAGGGTAAGGGGCGTAGGCGAACTTCTGGAGAATCAATATCGAATCGGTCTGGTGAGAATGGAGAGGGCTATAAAGGAGAGAATGAGCCTTCAGGAAGTGGAAACTCTTATGCCTCACGATCTCATTAACTCAAAGCCAGTTTCTGCGGTGGTGAAGGAGTTTTTCGGAACCAGTCAATTGTCGCAGTTTATGGACCAGACTAATCCTCTCTCAGAGGTAACTCATAAAAGGAGATTAAGTGCCCTGGGGCCAGGTGGGTTGACCAGGGAGAGGGCAGGATTTGAGGTCAGGGACGTACATCCTACCCATTATGGAAGAATATGCCCCATTGAAACACCTGAAGGCCCGAATATTGGCCTTATAGTCTCCTTAAGCACTTACGCAAGGGTAAATGAATTCGGGTTCATCGAGACGCCTTACCGTAAGGTTGAAGACGGAACAGCGCTCAGGGACATAGACTATCTCTCGGCCCTCGAGGAAAAAGACTTTCCCATCGCTCAGGCAAATGTGCCCATTGCAGAAGATGGTAGACTTTTACAGGAAGAGGCCGCAGTAAGAATCAAAGGCGAGGCATCAAAAACCCCTGTGAAAGATGTTCGGTTCATGGATGTATCTCCGGATCAGCTGGTGAGTGTTTCCGCTTCATTAATACCTTTTCTGGAGCATGATGATGCCAACAGAGCACTTATGGGTTCAAACATGCAGAGGCAGGCTGTACCGTTGCTCAAGGCAAAGGCCCCTCTTGTTGGAACCGGGATTGAAGCCGTGGTGGTAAGAGACTCCGGCACCTCTGTTGTAGCTCGAAGGGATGGAATAGTTGAGGATGTGGACGGATCACGCATAGTCATACGCTCTAACGGGGAGAACGGAGAAGATGAGCCTGAGGTTGAGATATATAAGCTTATCAAATTCAAACGTTCGAACCAAAACAGCTGTTACAATCAGGAGCCTATTGTCAAGATAGGCGACGTTGTAAAAAAAGGGCAGATCATCGCGGACGGACCGGCATCAGAGCTTGGCGAACTGGCTCTTGGTCAGAACGTTATGGTGGCCTTCATGTCCTGGGGCGGATATAACTTTGAAGATTCAATACTAATAAGTGAACGTGTTGTATTGGAAGATATATATACTTCTCTTCATATTGAAGAATTTGAATTGCTATCAAGAGATACTAAGCTTGGCAAGGAAGAAATAACAAGAGATATTCCAAATGTAGGTGAAGATGCATTAAAGAATCTTGATGAAAGTGGAATTATAAAAATTGGCGCTGAAGTTAGACATGGCGACATCCTTGTTGGTAAAATAACCCCAAAAGGCGAAACCCAGCTTTCACCTGAAGAGAAGTTGCTCAGGGCTATATTCGGAGATAAGGCTGGAGATGTAAAGGATACTTCTCTAAGGGTGCCTCCTGGGGTTGAAGGTATAGTTATAGACGCAAAGGTTTTTTCTCGGAGGGGTGTTGAGAAGGACAAACGAAGCCTTGCCATAGAAGAAGCAGAAAGAAGCCGTCTTGAGAAAGATATGCGCGACGAGCTCGAAGTAATTGGAAGGAGCGTAAGGGATAAGCTGAAGGATTTACTTGTCGGGATTAAACTTAAGACAGATCTTATTGAAAGGGGTACAGGGGGTATCCTTCTAAAGGCTGGAAAGGCTATAAGAAACGAAGACATACAAAAGATAGATTTGCAGGCCTGGTCCGGGGCCGATTTGAAGGCTCCAATGGACATCATAGATAAAGTGGAAGCCATTATTGATGATTACTCAAAAAAATTCAATAGGATCGAAACGCTTTTTGAGGATAAGGTGGGCAGACTGGGGCAGGGGGATGAACTTGCGCCGGGGGTAATAAAAATGGTGAAAGTATATATTGCCGTTAAGAGGAAGCTTTCAGTGGGCGACAAGATGGCCGGCCGGCACGGTAATAAAGGAGTTCTCTCCAGAATACTTCCCATTGAGGATATGCCTTATTTTTCCGACGGGACTCCTGTGGACATCATTCTCAATCCTCTTGGTGTTCCTTCCAGGATGAATGTAGGACAGGTCTTAGAAACACATTTGGGATGGGCTTCCAGGGCGCTGGGCAGACAACTGGGGGAACTGATAGACCGTCTTGCCGGTAGCGATGCCTTGCGTGAGAAAATGAGAGCTATACTCTCCCCAAAGGAGTATGCCAAGTTTGTGGAGAAATCCTCTGATGAGGAACTGCTTGGGAAGGTTAAGTTACTCAGAGATGGTGTTCCGGTGGCAACGCCTGTCTTTGACGGTATTAAGGAGGTGGAGATAAGGGACCTCCTCAAAGAGGCCGGACTGCCGGAAGCAGGCCAGGCAACACTATACGATGGAAGAACAGGAGAGCCCTTTGACCAGCAGGTCACGGTCGGCATTATGTATATGCTCAAGCTTCACCATCTGGTTGATGATAAACTCCATGCAAGATCCATTGGTCCGTATTCTCTTGTTACCCAGCAGCCCCTTGGTGGTAAGGCGCAGTTCGGAGGCCAGCGGCTTGGCGAGATGGAAGTATGGGCAATGGAGGCATATGGAGCTGCCTATTCTCTTCAGGAGTTTTTGACCGTAAAATCCGACGATGTTGCTGGAAGGACAAGGATGTATGAGAGGATCGTCAAAGGAAACAATGTGCTTGAGGCGGGGCTGCCTGAATCTTTTAAGGTGCTCATGAAGGAACTGCAGAGCTTGGCCTTGGATGTCCAGCTTTTTGAGGAAAATCAACCTCAGGAATCTCAATAACAGACCAGGGGCATGGGAAGGGTTAAAGCAGGGAGGAGAAGAAGTGGAAGAGATATATAGTTATTTTTCTAGACCCAAGGATCCTTCGAGTTACAATGCAGTGCGGATTTCGCTTGCTGCACCGGAGAAGATCAGAGAGTGGTCCCATGGAGAGGTTAAAAAGCCTGAGACAATCAATTACAGGACCTTCAAGCCGGAAAGAGACGGACTTTTTTGCTCAAAGATATTCGGTCCAATAAAAGATTACGAATGTAACTGCGGGAAATACAAGAGGATGAAGCACCGCGGAATCGTGTGTGAAAAATGCGGTGTAGAGGTGATTCAAACCAAGGTCCGTCGAGAGAGAATAGGACACATAGAGCTTGCAGCACCTGTTGCCCACATCTGGTTTTTGAAGTGTCTGCCGTCAAAGGTTGGCAATCTCCTTGATCTGACCCTCAAGGATCTGGAGCGTATTCTATATTTCGAAAACTATATTGTCATAGATCCCAAAGATACGCCTTTGGTGAAGGGATCGTTGCTTTCAGACGAACAGGTTCGCCAATCACTTGCTGATTTTGGAAATAGATTTGAATTTGGGATTGGTGCCGAAGCAATTCAGACTATGCTCAAACACCTCAACCTGGAGGAACTTTCCGATGCCTTGAGGATTGAGATGGCGGGGACCAAATCCGAAGCAAAAAGGAAGAAGCTTGCAAAACGTCTCAAAATCATTGATGCATTCAGGGAGTCAAAGAACAAACCTGAATGGACCATACTTAACGTCATCCCTGTACTTCCGCCTGACTTGAGGCCTTTGGTTCCCCTTGACGGGGGCAGATTTGCTACATCAGATCTAAATGATCTTTACAGGAGGGTCATCAACAGGAATAACCGTTTAAAAAGACTCCTTGAACTTAATGCCCCGGATATAATTGTCAGAAATGAGAAGCGCATGTTGCAGGAATCTGTTGATGTGCTTTTCGATAACGGGCGGAGAGGAAAGGTTGTCACAGGACCCAACAAGCGACCTTTCAAATCACTCAGCGATATGCTTAAAGGCAAGCAGGGAAGATTCCGACAGAATCTCCTGGGTAAAAGGGTTGATTACTCGGGGCGATCGGTAATCGTGGTTGGACCCAATCTTAGACTTCATCAATGCGGACTTCCCAAAAAGATGGCTCTGGAGCTTTTCAAACCCTTTATTTACAATAAACTTGATGAAAAGCAGCAGGCAGCCACAATCAAGAATGCAAAAAAAATGGTGGAAAAGGAAGTTCCCGAGGTCTGGGATGCCCTTGATGAAGTGGTGCGCGAATACTGCGTTCTGCTTAACCGGGCTCCAACTCTCCACAGGCTCGGGATTCAGGCCTTTGAGCCAATATTGATTGAAGGTAAAGCTATTCAGCTTCATCCCCTTGTCTGCACCGCCTTTAATGCCGATTTTGACGGCGACCAGATGGCGGTCCATGTGCCGCTTTCCATAGAGGCGCAGATAGAGGCCAGGGTTTTGATGATGTCAACTAATAATATTCTCTCCCCCGCACATGGCGACCCGATTATAGTACCCAGCCAGGACATAGTTCTTGGTATCTACTACATGACAAGGGAAAAACCTCTGGCCAAAGGGGAAGGAAAAATTTTCTCCAGCCCTGAGGAGGTAAGGATTGCTTACGACTCAGGACATGTGGACCTTCACGCATCCATAAAGGTAAGGATGGAAGGCAAAATAGTAGAAACGACAACAGGGCGTATTCTTCTGCATGAGGCTGTAGCAGCGTCGCTGCCTTTTTCTCTTGTCAACAGGGTCATGACCAAGAAGGAGTTAAGGACCCTTATAAACGAATCCTACAGAAATGCAGGTATCAAGGCGACGGTTATTCTTGCAGACAGGCTAAAGGACATAGGATACAAGTACGCCACCCTGTCAGGCATCTCCATCGCAATGAAAGATATGGTTATTCCCAAGAGAAAGGCCAGCATAATTGAAAAGGCGGAAAATGAGATCCGTAAGATTGATGAGCAGTGGATAGGTGGTATCATCAGTGACGGAGAAAAGTACAACAAGGTAGTGGACATATGGGCTTCCTCTACTGAGGCGGTTGCATCTGAAATGATGAAAGAGATGTCCGTTCAAAAGGTAACTGGTCCGGAAGGTAAAACCCTTGAGGCTCCAAGCTTTAATGCAATTTACATGATGTCCGATTCCGGGGCCAGGGGAAGTAAAGACCAGATGCGACAGTTGGCAGGTATGAGAGGTCTCATGGCCAAGCCTTCCGGTGAAATCATTGAAACTCCTATAACCTCCAACTTCAGAGAGGGCTTAACCGTTCTCCAGTACTTCATATCAACCCACGGGGCAAGAAAAGGGCTTGCCGATACGGCACTCAAGACTGCAAATTCAGGATATTTGACCCGACGGCTTGTGGATGTAGCGCAGGATGCTATTGTTACTGAAATGGATTGCGGAACAACAGATGGCATATGGGTAGACGCTCTGGTGGAGGGTGGAGAAATCCTTCAGCGCGTAGGCGAGCGTATTCTTGGAAGAGTGGCCTTGCAGGATATAGTTGATCCCATAACAGGTGATGTACTGGTAAAGGCAAATGATGAGATCACCGAAGCCGGAGTTCAGAGGATAGAACAGTCGGGAGTCGAAAGAGTCAGAATAAGGTCGGTGCTCACCTGCGATGCACGATGGGGGGTGTGTAAGAAATGCTATGGAAGAGACCTTGCCCATGGACATGAGGTAAATATCGGAGAGCCTGTCGGGATAGTGGCGGCCCAGTCCATCGGCGAGCCGGGAACCCAGCTTACCATGAGGACCTTTCATATTGGAGGTACTGCAAGCAAGGCAGTTGAGCAGTCTACTATCCAGCCAAGGATTTCAGGCACGGTGAGATTTGTTAATCTCAAGACCGTAGAAAATCAGGAAGGTTCTCTAACTGTGATGAACAGGAACGGAGAGGTTTCAATTATAGGAAAGGCGCAGAGAGAGATGGAGCGCTATCCAATAATCTATGGCGCCACGTTGAAGGTTAAGGACGGCGAGGCAGTTGAGGCGGGGCAGATACTTGCCGAATGGGATCCGTTTACCATACCCATTCTCACAGAGATGGCCGGGGTCGTTAAGTTCGGTGACGTGATAGAAGGACACACTATGCAGGAGAGGCGAAACAAGGTAACAGGCAAGATAAGCCGGGTTATCGTAGAACCAAAAGATCCTGAAATCAGACCCAGGATATCTATAAAAGATAGTAGTGGAAGGACTGCCAGGCTGCCTGGGAGTTCAACAGCCGAAGCACGCTATCATCTTCCTGTAGGTGCTATCATAATTGTGAATGAAGGAGATGTTGTCGGCGCCGGGGCGATACTTGCTAAGATACCGAGGGAAACTACAAAGACAAAGGACATAACCGGAGGTCTGCCTAGGGTTGCAGAGCTTTTTGAGGTGAGAAAGCCAAAGGAGACAACAATAATAAGCGAGATTGACGGAGTGGTCTCCTTCGGTAAGTATTCAAAAGGCAAAAGAAAGATGACTATTATCCCGGAGGTGGGCGAGCCTGTTGAATACTTTGTTCCAAGGGGCAAGCATATCAGTGTGCTTGAGGGAGACTTTGTTAGGGCAGGGGAGCCCCTTATGGACGGCTCAGTAAACCCCCATGATATACTTAGAATCAGGGGCCTTAAGGATCTTGCGAAATACCTTGTTGATGAGGTACAGGAGGTCTACAGACTGCAGGGGGTTCGGATCAACGATAAGCACATTGAGGTAATTGTCAGGCAAATGTTAAGACAGGTTACAGTGACGCAGGCAGGCGATTCCCAGTTTCTTATCGGTGAAAATGTTGAACGATGGCGTTTTGAGGAGGAAAACAACAAGGTAATCGAAAGAGATGGTGTGCCGGCGACAGCTGAACCTCTCCTTCTTGGGATAACCAAAGCCTCTCTCAGCACGGAAAGCTTTATTTCAGCGGCTTCTTTTCAGGAGACTACGAAGGTTCTGTCGGATGCGGCGATTGCTGGCAAAGTAGATTATCTTAAGGGGCTGAAAGAAAACGTGATTATGGGAAGACTTATTCCTGCTGGAACCGGGGTTAAGACATACAGAGACATAGAAATGGAGGTACTCGGTTAAATTTTTGCCGGAAAAAAACTATTGACAGGAAGATGGAATGATTATAAAAAGATCTTTTTTTAGCCAGCCGGGCTAATTGATTCCCGGCCTGATCAGAATGCAGTGGGATGAAAAAGTGAGGGTAAGGTATGCCGACTATTAACCAGCTTGTTAAAAAAAGCCGGATGAAGCCCAGAAAAAAGATTAAGACGCCTGCATTGCAGGGGGCGCCGCAAAAAAGGGGAGTGTGTGTTCGCGTTTACACCTCCACGCCCAAGAAACCCAACTCAGCCCTTAGAAAGGTTGCAAGGGTTAGACTTACCAACGGCATAGAGGTTACCTCCTACATACCTGGTATTGGGCACAATCTCCAGGAGCACTCCGTTGTTCTAATAAGGGGAGGAAGGGTTAAGGATCTGCCCGGGGTCAGGTATCATATTATCCGGGGAACAATGGATACCACGGGTGTAAGCGACCGTAGGCAAGGAAGGTCTAAATACGGAGCCAAGAGGCCCAAGCGAATCTAGGCGAACAAGCTGTAATTCCTAGTATAGTTTTGGAGAAATTGCATGCCAAGGAAGAGAGTTATCGAGAGAAGAGCTATAGCAGTAGACTGGAAATATAATAGCATTCTGGCTGCTAAGTTCATAAACAACCTCATGAGAAGGGGAAAGAAGAGCACAGCTCAATCCATTCTTTATGATGCGTTTGACATCGTCAGGGAGAAGACAAAGCAGGACCCTTTGCCGATTTTTCAAAAGGCAATCCAGAATGTCGAGCCTTTGGTAGAAGTTAAGTCCAGGCGCGTTGGCGGTTCCACATATCAGGTTCCAACAGAGGTGGCGCCCGGGAGGAAACTTGCCTTGAGCATGCGGTGGCTGATAGGCTTTGCCAAGGCCCGTGGGGAAAAAACCATGGCTGCCAAGCTGGCAGGTGAGCTTATTGATGCCGCTAATTCGCGAGGGGCTTCAATAAAGAAAAAGGAAGACACGCATAGAATGGCAGAGGCCAATAAGGCTTTTGCACATTACCGCTGGTAGAAAGAACAGCGCTGATTAAATGCCCTTGGAGTGAGAAGCTAATGCTGATCCCCATAACTAGGGATCGAGGTTTTTTTAAGGAGGGAGCGAGATGGGAAAGAAGAAATTTGAGAGGAAGAAGCCGCACGTAAATGTGGGGACGATAGGGCATA
>QZIK01000071.1 GCA_003599015.1 Desulfobacteraceae bacterium
GAGATAAATCCACATTTCATAAGGCTGCGGAGCCTGAGGGTTCCTTCGAGGGTCCCCCTTTTCAACAAGGTTCGCTCCGGTGAGTTCGAAGCCCAGAGCGATGAAATGTTGGTGGAAGAGATAAAACTGTTTATCGAAAGCTTAGAAGGAATAACCAGCACCGTAACAAGCGACCACATAATGAACCTGCTTGAGGATGTATCCGGCACCCTTCCACAGGACAAGATCAGGATGCTCAATTCCATTTCGGATTACTGTAGTTTGGCCCCCGTTGAGCGATTGATTTACAGGACGGGAAGAAGGGCCGGTGTTTACCGCAGTCCAAGGGATCTCCACGCCGACCCGCTGACATATCAGAAAATCAGCGCCCTGCTTGAAGGTATAATTAAAAAGCAAGGCCTTGCAGGGGTTGAGGATTTTATAAGCGAGCTTGCCGACAGATATATTTGAGCCCAATCCGGCTTCAGAGGAGTCAGACACTTTGGTTTTAAATAAAAGGCAGAGTTGCCGTATTTCCAGTAAAGGGATCTCAAAATGAGCTTTTACCCGATTATGATTCAGCTCCAGGGCCAGCGTACCCTTGTGGTTGGGGGAGGCAAGGTAGCCGAGAGAAAGGTGGAAGGCCTTATGAATGCAGGAGCCATGGTGTTTCTGGTCGCAAGGGACCTGACACACAGGCTGTCCGTGTTTGCTGAGGAAGGTTCCGTCAGTATCCTGGACAGGGAATTTAAAGAGAACCACCTCGACGGCATGGCCCTTGTAATAGCAGCGACCAATGAGGCGATTCTTAATCATAAGGTCAGCGCCTGCGCCCGCAGCAGAGGGATACTGGTAAACGCCGTTGATCAGCCCCAGGATTGTTCCTTTATTGTCCCAAGCGTGATGAACCGAGGCGACCTGGTGATTGCAGTTTCAACGTCGGGGAAAAGCCCGGCTCTGGCAAGGAGGATAAGGGAGGATTTGGAGGAGCGATTTGGAGATGAATACTCCTTGTTTCTAAGGATTATGGGGGCCCTAAGGGAACGTGTTCTCTCCCTGGGGCTTCCGCAGAGAGAAAATGCTGCTATATTTCAGGAGATTGTGGATTCTGAGCTCCTTACGGCCATTGCATCCAGGGACCGAGTGAGCGCCTGCGCCATTTTGAAGGAAATCCTTCCAGAGCAGGTGAGTTTTCATGATCTGATTACATTTTCAAGAGGATAAACACAAAGGCCATGACCTACTTAATCTTCAAGATCTCCCTGTGGTTTCATCTTGTTGCAGCGGGCGGTTTTATTGTGTTCCTTATCAGCCGACAGAAGGTTGCGTTCAGGATTTCCTACTGGCTTCTGTTGGCGGGATTTTTCCTGCATACTCTCTTTCTTGCAATGAGATATGTTTCCCTGGGTGCGGCGCCTGTACTTGATCTCACCTCGGCCCTTTCATTTTTTGCCTGGAGTGTGACACTTGCATATCTCCTTCTTCACCTTAAGTTGGGGCTTATGGTGCTGGGGTCTTTTGCGGCTCCCTTTGCAGCCTTCTTCATGATCATCTCGTCGGCCATGAACTGGAGCGATGCTCCAGCGGGCGAGGGGTTCAAGAGCCTGTGGCTTACCGTCCATGTGGGGACCATATTTCTCGGAAACGGACTGTTTGCAATCAACTTCCTGGGCTCCATAATGTATCTGGTTCAAGAGCACTATATAAAAAGAAAAAAACTTGGCTCTTTTTATTCAAGACTTCCTTCTCTGGCCTCTATTGATGCGGTCAATTACCAGTCTCTTGTGGTGGGATTTCCGTTGCTTACCGCCGGTATGATAAGCGGTTCCGTATACGCCCAGTATGCCCTCGGCACCTACTGGCAATGGGACCCCAAGGAGGTCTGGTCCTTTCTCACATGGCTTGCTTACGCTGCGCTGATTCACGAACGGGTTGCCATAGGCTGGAGGGGGAGAAGAGCTGCAGTGATGTCCATAGGATGCTTTTTGCTCCTTTTGTTCACGTTTATTGCCGTCAGCCTCTGGATGGGAGGCTACCACAGCTTTGGCAGCCTTGGAGAAAGAAGAGGCCTATGATCAGCATAGTCAACCTGGGCATGAACCACGAGACGGCGCCGGTGGACCTTAGAGAGTGTCTGGCGTCCGACCCATCCGGCTCGGTCAGGGCATTGGCAGCCATGAAGAACTTCCCTTCAATAAGGGAGTGCCTATTTCTGTCCACCTGCAACAGGGTGGAGGCCATGGCTGTAACCGAGGAGCCTGAGAAAACAAGGGATGCAACACTTCAAATTCTGTGTGAACTTGGTGGAAGATCCAGGGAACAACTGGCTCCCAGTATATATTTTTACAAGGATGCAGAGGCTGTTAAGCATCTGTTCAGGGTTACCTCGAGCCTTGATTCAATGGTTGTGGGAGAACCGCAGATACTAGGCCAGGTAAAGCAGGCCTATGCGATGGCCGTGAGGGAGAAGACATCCGGGGTAATCATGAACCGGCTCATGCACAGGGCCTTCCGTGTCGCCAAAAGGGTCCGCACTGAGACCGGCATCTCGGAGTCTGCCGTTTCCATAAGTTACGCCGCGGTGGAATTGTCGCGCAAGATCTTTCACGTCCTGGAGGGAAAAGAGGTTCTTCTGATAGGCGCAGGGGAAATGGCGGAATTGGCTGCGCGACACCTCGTGACCCACGGCGTATCCGGAATCACAGTGGCCAACCGTACCTTTGCCAGAGGACTGGCAATGGCACAACTCTTTGGCGGTAGGGCCATTTCCTTTGAAGAACTGGGGGAAAATCTGATCAGCGCGGATATAGTCATTGCATCAACAGGATCGCCGGAGCCCATAATCACCTATGACAAGGTCAAGGGGTGCCTGAGAAAAAGAAAAAACAGGCCTCTGTTTTTCATTGACATAGCTGTTCCCCGTGACATTGATCCTGAGGTGAACAAGCTGCCCAATGTGTATGTTTATGATATAGACGACCTCAAAGGGGTTGTGGAATACAACATCACCCAGAGAAAACAGGAATCAGTAAAGGCTGAGCGTATTGTTCAGGAGGAGGTGGAGAAATTCTTTAAATGGATTGATACCCTCTCTGCGGTGCCTACCATTGTAGAATTGAGAAACAAGGCTGACTCCGTGCTTGCCAATGAACTGAAGAAAAGCTCTTCTGTTCTCGGGTCAATGACGGAGACCCAGCGGGAGGCAATTATCACAATGGCCAAATCCATAGCAGATAAAATGATTAATGACCCCATTGTATTTTTGAAAAGGACAGCGACCAGGACTTCATCCCACACGTATCTGGACATAACTAGAAAGCTTTTTAACCTAGACCCGGACAGGGATGACCTTCCATTTGGAAAACAGTAAAAGGATGAAACATGAAAAGGACTTTTGATATCGGAAAGATAATCGCCTCCTTCAAGGCCCATGAAAGATATGCCAGAATCGGTATGATTGCCACACATCTGGGAATTGTGCGTGGTGACTCGAGAAAGGGTGGGGCAAAAGTTACAGCTGTCGAGGTGGCCTACGACAGGAATAAAATAAGCAATATAGTAAAAGATATCGAGAATATGCCAGGTATTGTTAAGGTTGTGATTGATGTCAATGAAGGATACCTTAAAACAGGTGAAGAGATAATGATGGTTGCTGTCGGCGGGGACATAAGGGAGCACGTCTTTCATGCGCTGGAAATGGCGGTTAACAGGATAAAGAAAGAAGCGAGCCGCAAAAAAGAGTTCTTTGCCGAAAAGGAGGCCGAGCAATGGGTATGATTGATGTCGGCGAAAAGCCCATAGTAAGGCGGGAAGCTATTGCCGCCGGCAGGCTGGTGCTGAAAACTTCAACACTGGATGTTATAAGGGGAGGGGGTGTAAGAAAAGGAAATCCGCTGCCTTTTGCGGAAGCAGCCGCTTTTACGGCGGCCAAACAGGCTCATCTTCTCATTCCCCATTGCCATCAGATTCCCCTGGATTCGGTAGCTGTTTCCTTTGAGATTGATGACTCAGGGATTCAGGTCTATTGCGTGGTTGCCGCCCATGCACGAACCGGAGTTGAAATGGAGGCCCTTTTGGGCGTTGCAGGAGCGTTGAATACACTGTGGGACATGTTGAAATATCTGGAAAAAGATCCATCGGGGCAGTATCCGGAAACAAAGATCACAGATATACGGGTTGTAAAGAAGCTCAAGGGCGTGTAAGGTGAGAGATTAAGGTTATGTGAACCTTGTATGCCATGAAAGGAGATATGCCTGCCGGATGATAAGGACCCGGATGATAGAGACGTGGATCGTCTTTTTTATCGCAGCCTTTTTTGCTTCAAGCTCTTTTGGAACTGACGCAAAGAACGCCTATGTCAGCGACAACCTCGAAGCAGCGCTCAGAAGCGGCCCGAGCACCCAGCACAAGATAATAGCCATGCTTAAATCAGGACGAGAGGTGGAGGTATTGGACTCCAGTGAAGGCTGGAGTCTTGTTAAGGTTCAGGGTAAGGCCGGTTCATTTACGGAAGGATGGATCCTGAGTCGTTATCTTATGAACAGGATACCCTGGGAGATTCAGGCCAGGGCATTGGAGGAGCAGAATGTGTCACTTAAGGAGAAAACCGGTCCGCTGGAAGATTCCTTGAGATCCTCAAAAATCAAAGAGGTTCAGCTTGAAAAGCAATTGAAAGAAAGCAATGAGGCGCTCGATTTGATCAAAAAGAAGTATGAATCTCTTGCCAGAGAGGCCGCAACATATCTGGATCTCAAGGAATCTTTCAGAAACTCCCAGGAAGCCCTGACACAATGCAGGCAGGAGGTTGAAGAAACTACCGCTGAAAATCAGAAGCTTAAATCTTCGGACAGAAAAATGTGGTTTCTCGCCGGAGCCCTGGTGCTGCTTTGCGGCCTTATGATAGGACTGGTAGCGGGCAGGCAGCAGAGGAAGAAAAAATCCCTCCTTTTCGACTAGCATTTATCTTGCAGATCAAAGAATATGCATCTAGAACCCAACATGAAACAGGTGGTTATAAGAAGGACAGTGAGATCCGATGCAGAGTCCATCCTTGCCCCGTTAACGGCGGAGATGGAAAGGACTGCGAAATTTCCCAGGGAATGGGCCTCATTTGCGGCTGCCAAACATTACTTCGGCCTTGAGATTCCCAGGGTCTGGGGTGGAGCCGGCTTGGATGCGGTAAGCGCCTGCATAGTCATAGAGGAGGTCTCAAGGGTAAGTCCGGCCATGGGGCTTTGCCTTTCGGTGCACAACAGCGTGGCGGCGCAGCCTGTATATCTTTACGGAAATGATGCCCAAAGGGAGAAGTTTCTCGCCCCCATGGTTAAAGGAGATACCATTGGGACATTCTGCCTTACAGAGCCCAATGCGGGGTCGGACGCCTCGGCCCTCGAAACAACGGCGGTGAGGGAGGGTGATAACTACATCCTTAACGGTACCAAGATCTTTGTAACAAATGGTGGTGTCTCAGGCGTAAACCTTATCTTTACGATGAGCTCTTCCGACGCCGGGAGAAGATATTACAGTCTTTTTATTGTGGAATCCCGTCACCCTGGGCTTGATAAAGGACCGCCTGAAGAACTTATGGGAATGCGGGGCAACCCCGTGTGTTCCCTATCCCTTCACGATTGCAGGGTCTCCTGTGAGAACCGTCTCGGGGGTGAGGATGAAGGTATGAGGATAGCCATCGCAACTCTTCACGGAGGCCGGATCGGCATAGGTGCACAGGCTGTTGGGATTGCCCAGGGATGCCTGGATGCATCCCTTGTTTATTCAAGGGAACGCGTACAGTTCGGAAAAAAAATATCCGAGCAGGGGGCGGTTCAAGGGAAACTCTCCGATATGGCCACGCGCATAGAAGCTGCAAGGCTCCTTGTTTATCGTGCCGCCTTTTTGAAGCAGAAAGGAGCGGAGTATGGAAAAGAGTCCGCCATGGCAAAACTTTTTGCAAGTGAAACCGCCGTAGACGCCGCACGCGCAGGTGTACAGATTCACGGTGGATACGGATATACAAAGGCTTATGCCATAGAGAGATTTTATAGGGACGCAAAGGTCTGCGAGATATATGAGGGAACATCTGAGGTGCAGCGAATGGTGATTGCACGCGCCCTTTTAAAATAGCTGTGTCGCGTTGAAATGAGTAATGTTTATTTCTTTTCGTGATGGAAATATATAATGCACATTGCAGTTTGTATTAAACAGGTGCCGGACGTTGCGGCCGTAAGGATTGATCGCGAAAGGATGACTGTAGTTCGAGAGGGGATACAGAATATTATCAACCCCCTTGACTATGCAGCCCTATCAATTGCCCTTCGGCTCAGATCAAGACACGGCGCTCTATTGACCGCAATCACAATGGGGCCCCTGCAGAGCGAGGAAGCGTTACGGGAAGCCCTGGCGGCCGGAGCCGACCGCGGTATCCTTCTCACGGACCATTGCTTTGCAGGCGCCGATACCCTTGCCACATCCCATGTTCTTGCAAGGGCGATCTCAAAGCTGGACCCCAGGCCGATGATGATCTTCTGCGGAAACAATACAATAGACAGCGACACGGGCCACGTGGGGCCTCAGATTGCCGAAGAACTTGGGATTCCTCAGCTCTGCGGAATAAGCGAGGTCGAGATTGAAAATGATAGCTCCGTTGTGGCAAGGAGAATACAGGACGGATATGTGGAAACCCTGCGGATAAGCCTTCCTGCGCTCTTTACCGTAAAGAAGAGCAATGACCCTCGATCCCTTCCGTCTCTGGGGGCACTTGAGGATGCCTTTTCCGGGAAAACCATAATTCGCTGGGGAAGGGAGGATCTTTCACTTTCCGTGGGGGAGGTCGGCCTGGAGGGCTCTGCCACACGTGTGTGGAGGCTCAGACAGTCGCCTGAGAGGCGAAAAGGGGAGATCCTGACCGGTCAGGCCCAAACGCTTGTAAAAGAACTCCTGTGTCGCCTCGAGGCAATGAGCATCATAGACGAGGAGAAGAGTCATGGATAGCACCGGCGCCGGCGTTTGGGTTTTCGGAGACTATGCCGACTACTTTCAAAACAGGGTTACCCTTCAGCTTATTGCAAAGGCCAAATCACTGGCAAAAGTGCTGGAGACAGGCGTGGGCGTGGTTGTCCTCGGCGAAGGAGTGAGCCAGTACGTGATGGAATACGCAGCCCACGGTGCTGATATGATCTTTATCGCGGATCATCCGGATCTCAAGGACTATGACGTTGAACTTTTTACCTCTGTCACAGCGTCCTGGGTTGAGCTTTTTTCTCCTGAGATCTTTCTTGCCGGGGCGACCCCGTTTGGCCGGGAATTTTTCCCGAGGCTTGCAAAAAGGCTTAAGACCGGTCTTAGCGCCGATTGTGTCGCGCTGGAAATAGACCCGGAGACAGGTCTTCTTGTACAGACGACTCCTGCCTTTGGCGGGGAACTTCTGGCAGATATAGTAACACCTGAACACAGACCGCAGATGGCAACTGTCCACCCGGGCATTTTCAAGGAACTCCAACATGATCCCTTTGCAACAGCAGTCGTTGTGTATCCTCAGGTCCCTTCACTGCCTTCAAGAAAAATTGAACTCATCAGAAGGAGGCGCGAGAGAAGCCGCAAGGCCTCCCTCAAGGAAGCAAAGGTTGTGGTTGTAGGAGGCAAAGGAATGGGTTCGGCCGCAGGATTTGAAAAACTCTTTCATCTTGCCGAACTCCTTGAAGGCGAGGTCGGGGCCACCAGACCCGCGGTAACAGCAGGATGGGCCGGAGAGGAGAGGCTCCTGGGCCAGACCGGTAAAAACATCAAGCCCAGACTTGTCATCTCCATCGGGACATCGGGGGCTATTCAATACACCGCCGGCATACAGGGCTCCGAGGTAGTCATTGCCATAAACCGTGATCATCGCGCCCCTATTTTCGGCATGGCGGATCTGGGGCTTGTGGGGGATGCCCAGAGTATTGTGAACCTCCTGATAGAAGAACTGAACAGGAGGATATAAGTGAAGATGGAGACGAAAAGGAGCCTGGTTTCAGCGCATCATAACTACATGGTCAACGGAATGCTAACCCCCGGTTTTGTTCTAGGGGAACCGGAGGGGAAAGACGGGTTTTATTTCCTGGCCGATATGGTACTGCCGGGGGAGAGCACCCCCCGCATTTCAGGCAGGTTTTTTGATGAAAACGGAGTGTTTCTCTTTGAGCTTGTCTGGAACAGATTGACCCGCAATCCTTCCCGCTGCGTCCACAAAGCAATACCCACAGGATTTCAGGTTTACCGGGTTTCAGGAGAGACCGTTTTAAAGGTCTCAACCGGAAGGTTTCCAAACGGATACCTCACGTTCCTTGAGGGAAGGCTTTTCGACAGCATGGGCACAATAAGAATGGAACAGGAAGGGCAAGGAACAAAGATAAATGGTGATGCCCTACTGGTTCTTTCCTCTCCATATCAGAACGGGTCGGAGGGCAACAATGATTGATTGGCCTCAATGCGAGATAGTAACCATAGGAACAGAGCTTTTGCTGGGGCAGATAGAGGACACCAACACCTCCTATCTTGCAAGGGAAATGGGAAAAATAGGGGTCGAGGTCCGATATCGCACCGCAGTGGGGGACAGGCTTGAAGAGATAGTCCATGTGCTGAGGAATGCCCTCTCCAGATGCGACCTGGTGATCACAACAGGAGGTCTTGGACCAACGCTGGATGATCTGACGCGAGAGGCGGTTGCCGCAGTGGCCGGAGTGGGACTGGAGTTCAGGCAGGATCTTATGGACCAGATCGAGGTAATGTTCCGGCGGGCAGGCTACAGGATGCCTGAAAACAACCGGCGACAGGCATTTATCCCGGCCGGAAGCCATGCCATAGAAAACCCTGTGGGTACGGCGCCTGCCTTCATGGCCGTGGTTGATGGAAAACCCGTTATATGCCTTCCGGGTGTTCCGAGGGAGTTGAAGCATCTCTTTAAGACAGAGGTTATCCCCAGGGTGCATGACTTCTTCCATATGGAAGACAGAAAGGTTATATGCCGCATCCTCAAGGTCGCAGGGATGGGAGAGAGCAAGGTGGACAGTCTGATAGGGGACCTTATCAAGCCCGGAGCCAATCCTGAACTGGGTCTTCTTGCCTCAATCGGCGAAATAACAATAAGGATTGCAGCCCTTGCTGGCAATCACACGGAGGCGTCCTCGATGATTGCGCCTGTTGAAAGCGAGATACGCATGCGGCTTGGAAAGGCAGTGTTCGGCGCCGACGAGGACACGCTTGAAAAAGTTATAGAAGATATGATGGAAGGGCTGGGAAAGACGCTTTCAATTGCCGAGACCTTTTCAGGGGGCCTTGCTGCCCTGAAGATGTATCGCCTTCCTTCATCGCGGCTTGTTTCAAGTACTGTGCTTGGCTCCAGGATTCGGGTAGAGGCAGTTGCCGGCGTCTCCGAAGCAACGGCAGAGGAAAGTGCATCGGCTCTTGCGCGCTCCGTGAGCGAGAAAGCAGGATCGGGGCTGGGCCTGGCCATATTCGGGTTTCTTGTTCCATCGGGGAGCTCCTACAGTGTAAAGGCAGCGGCTGCAGTACACGGCGAGGGTATAAGAAAGCACTTCGCATGGGAGATGGGAGGAGATATCGCTACAATTCAGCAGCGCGGAGCAATGATAGGCTTGAATACCCTCAGACTTGCCCTCCTTGAGGCCCTTAACCCTGACAGCCTTTCATGATTGCCTTTGAAATTTTTTCTGCAAGGAGCACACATGGAGTACTGTTGTATCGAGGCATCCCACGTAGCCGATCTAGGCAGGATGGTTGAACCGGGCCGTTTCTCCTGCGGGGAATCGTCCTGCGATCTTCATTCAAGAGATCAATCCTCCCACAAAGCATGCAGGCCCCGGATGGTTATCTGGCCTTTGTGCCAGGAAGAGGTAAGCCGCATTCTCTTCTATGCCGATGAGCATGTCATTCCAGTGACTGCCTGGGGTATGGGATCGAGCCTGGAGGGAAACCCGATCCCTGTGTCGGGCGGAATCGTCCTGAATTTTTCCACGATGAACCGGATCATCCGGGTGAGGGATGAGGATTTTCAGGCTGATCTCGAGCCGGGAGTAATCTACCAGAATCTCAATGAGACCCTGAGGCACAGGGGGCTTTTCTTTCCTCCTGATCCCGGGGCGAGGGCCACAATAGGGGGAATGATCGGCAACAACGCAAGCGGGAGCAGGACGGTGCGCTATGGAGCCACAAAGGACCATGTCATGAGACTTAAGGTTGTACTTGCGGGAGGAGAGATAATGGAACTCGGGACGAGGGCCTCCAAGTCCTCCTCCGGCTATGATCTTCTGCATCTCTTTGTCGGCTCGGAAGGGACCCTCGGGATCGTTGTTGAGGCAACCTTGCGTCTTTCGGCAATCCCGTCGGAATTTTCAGCAGCCATAGCCTCTTTTGATTCTGCTGCCTCAGCCGCCGGGGCTGTGTTTGAAATCAGGAGGGCCGGACTTGATCCTATAGCCCTTGAGTTTCTGTCCATTGAATGCATGGAGCTTGTGGCAAGGGAGATGGGGATCGCCCTGAAGGTAAGTCCCACCTTGTTTATGGAATTTGCGGGGGCTTCGGCAGGGTACCTAAAGGATGTGGTTGACACCGCTGGAGAGATATGCAGGGAAAACGGATGCCTTGACTACGAGTCAGGCATAGGAAGGGATAGAAGAGACCGAATGTTCAAGGCCAGACACAGCCTCGGGGAGACAATTGTACGCAATCATCCGGATAGAAAGGTCATGACCACCGACGTTGCAGTGCCCATAAGCAGATTTCCTTCCATGATCGCCTTCGCAGAACAGGAATCGGCCGCGACAGGACTTCCAAGATACATGTTCAGCCATGCAGGCGACGGAAACATTCACCTTGTCCTTCTCGGGAAAAAGGAAGACGAGGCTGAAGGCTGCATTGTTGAGGAGATAAATCGAAAAATAGTCCTGAAAGCCATAGAAATGGGAGGTACCGCTACCGGGGAACACGGAGTGGGCATAGGAAAGAGGTGCTTCATGGAAAAAGAGCACGGAACTAGTCTTGGATGGATGAAACGCATAAAAGGGCTTTTTGACCCAAAGGGGATACTCAATCCCGGCAAGATATTTCCCTGAAACAATGACCGATAATTCCTTCACAATACTGGCAGGGTGGTTCCTAGACGGCTCGGGGGAATCAAAAGGACAAAATGTGCTTATAAAGGTCTCAAACGGAATCGTGAATGAGACCTTAGGGGCTGGTAGGGATCATGAAACTTCCAGAAAAAACCATTCTTTCATTGACCTTTCCGACTGTACCGTGATCCCTGCCCTGGTGGACAGCCACGTTCATCTCTGCCTCTCGGGAACCAGGGATAAGACCGTCAGGCAATTCCAGTTGAATGCTCCCTATGCGGCCCTTGAACCTGCTATGAGGACTCACCTCAACAGCTATCTTTTGCAGGGAATACTTGGAATAAGGGACGGAGGCGACTACGGCGCTCATTGCCTGCGCTTCAGGATGAATGACCAATCCTCGTTTTCAAGCAAGGTAATCCTCAGATCAGCGGGCAGGGCCTGGCACGCCCCGGGTCGATACGGCAGGCTCCTTGGACGCTCGCCCGGAGGCGGGATCTCCCTAGGGGAGGCTCTCTCCAGGTGCGCCGAGCCTTGCGATCATCTGAAGATAATCAATTCCGGAACCGTAAGCCTCAAGGAATTAGGGTCCCCAGGGAAGCCCCAATTCGGAATTGATGAAATCAAATACGCTGTTGGAATAGCCCATTCACGCGGCCTCAAGGTAATGGTGCACGCCAATGGAGAGATACCGACATCCGCGGCGATAGAGGCAGGATGCGACACGATCGAGCACGGATTTTTTGCGGGGAAAGGCAACCTTGAGCGCATGGCGGAAAGACAGATTTTTTGGATTCCCACCCTCTTTGCAATGGAGGCGCTTTCAATGGAGCAGGCCCAGGGGAGCAAAGAGAAAGAAATTGCCCTCCAGAGCCTGAAGCATCAGATGGAGCAGGTGGCGCTGGCGAATGAACTGGGGGTTCCCATGGCACTCGGTTCTGATTCGGGCAGCATCGGAGTGGATCACGGGACTTCCCTGGGGGAGGAGATGAGATTGTTCATGGAGGCCGGAGTGGCGCCCGAAAAGATCATTCATTTTGCTGCGTCAAATGGGGCGCGCGTACTGGGGGTTGAAACTTATATGGGCACCTTGAGGTCGGGCATGCCTTCCAACATCCTAGCCCTTCCGGGGTCCCCATCCGAAATAATCAGGGAATTCTCACATAAAGAAAAAAGACTTATTACCTCGACTTCGTGCCGGTAAAACGATATTGATGTAAACGAAAGTAATACCTCAAGGGACCGAAGGACGCGGCCAGCCTCCTGGCTTCTCCCTTGTTTGCCAGGGATTTATCAGGCCTGCCAATAATGCTATAGAGCTTATAGCCTCATTCCTATGACCCTGTTTCTTCCCTGTTCCTTGGCTTTGTATAAGAGCTGGTCGGCCTGACCCAGCAGTTTTTCCTGTGTCACCTCTCCCTGGTCTATTCCAGGCTGAAATCCTGCAACTCCGAAGCTGGCTGAGATATGGAGGTCTTGGCCTGAGGAAATCTTTACCGGATAACTGCTTACGCCTTTCCTCAATCTCTCGGCAACGGCAGTGGCCCTGTCAAGTAATGTTTCTGGAAGCACTATGAGGAACTCCTCTCCTCCAAAACGGGCGACCCAGTCAACGTCCTTTCTGGTCGAGGAGCGAAGGCGTCCGGCAAAGACCCTTAGGACCTCGTCTCCGGCCAGGTGGCCGTAAGTGTCGTTGACCTTTTTGAAGTGGTCTATGTCGCATAATATGAGGCTGAGGGCGTGTCCGTATCGGATTGCCCTCTGGAGTTCTTTGGGAAGCCGGTCGGTCAGGTAAGTACGGTTGTATGAACCTGTAAGGGGGTCTGTTATACTTAACAGCCTTATTTCTTCATTAGCCTTCTTGAGAGATCTCTCAAGGCTGACAATGCGCTTTCCGGTGTTGAGGCGAGCTATGAGTTCCGCAGGATGAAAAGGCTTTGTGAGGTAATCGTCTGCCCCCGCCTTGAGACCGGCGACAATGTCTTCCTTGGAATCCCTCGCTGTTAGCAAAATTATATAGACATATACATCTGTTACGCTCTCTCTTATGCGCTGGCAGAGCTCCGGTCCCCCCATCTCCGGCATCACCCAGTCGGTGAGCATGATGGGATAGAATCCCTTGGCGAAAAGCTCAA
The DNA here is from genome assembly GCA_003599015.1 of Desulfobacteraceae bacterium. Taxonomy (GTDB): domain Bacteria; phylum Desulfobacterota; class DSM-4660; order Desulfatiglandales; family Desulfatiglandaceae; genus CG2-30-51-40. The sequence goes on from QZIK01000071.1 coordinate 13,220, forward strand.
GCGCTTTGAGTCCGTTTTCCACAGCGGTAACATTATATCCGGCCCTGGAAAGGGTTTTCTCTAAAAGGGTGCTTGAAACCCTGTCGTCCTCCACAACAAGGACTCTGAATTCGTCTTCCATTGACATCCTCCAATGA
>QZIK01000001.1 GCA_003599015.1 Desulfobacteraceae bacterium
GCTTCCGCCATGCTGCCTGCGGCACACGCTTCGGATGGGGGAGGCTCGATTCGTATCCCTGCCTCCTGTTGTGGACTTTTCGGGCTTAAACCGACTCGGGGGCGCATTCCAATGGGTGGGCCTGACGCAGGTGAAGGGTGGGCAGGTATGGGCACAGATCACGTAGTTACACGGTCAGTCCGAGACAGCGCAGCATTTCTTGATATTTCGTCAGGGCCAGATCTTGGCGATCCATATTGGGCGCCGCCTTCTCCGAATTCATTTCTTAGTGAAGTTGGTCGATCTCCCGGTGCTTTGCGAATCGCCTTTACAACAAAATCGCCTAGTGGGAATCCCGTTCATCAAGATTGTATTTCCGCTGTAAATAGTGCAGTTCAATTATGCGCAGAGCTTGGGCATTTAATTGAAGAGGCAGAACCTTCTTATGATGACCAAGAATTTCAGAGGGCAACAGTAGTGGTTATAGATAGCCACACCCATTCAATGCTAAAGGAAGGTGAGGTTTTGAAAGGGCGGGATGTTGTTCGGGAAGATGTCGAGTTCGCAACCTGGAAATCGGCAGAAGCAGGAAGAAAGATAACAGCTGCACAATATATTCAGGCAATAAAAACTATTCATCAGACAAGCAGGAAAATTGCGCACTTCTTCGAGGACTATGATATCCTATTGACACCAGTTCTGCTACAGCCCCCAATTCCGTTGGGCTTTTTGGATACAAAATCCGAAGACCTGTCCACCTATTATCAAAATCTTTACAGTTTTTATGGTTTTACTAAATTATTTAACGGCACTGGGCAGCCCTCTATGTCTGTGCCTTTATATTGGACAAATAACAATCTGCCCGTAGGTGTGCAATTTACATCACGTTTCGGCGATGATGCTTTACTGCTTAGATTAGCCGCTCAATTGGAAGAAGCAAGACCATGGAAAGATCGATTCACGACACAATTACCATCTTGTATGTTTTAACAAACCGTAATCTGTTTGGCATATATGAGAAAACGCAGAGATAATTTTTCTCGTTACCCCAAAGAAGAGCCGATGGATTTTGTGGGCTTGGTACAGTGCTCGGGCTACCCGACAAACGTGGCCCCGGGCATATTCTTAGAAGAATCCGTTGCATTGGTAGCGTACGGGATCGGCGCATTGCATTTCTCTCATTGCACGACCGTATTATGTCGGTTCTTGGAAAACTACGAAAAGCAAATCAGGAATGCGTATTTGGATTTGACAATCGTTCCGGGCACCCACCAACTCTATGTATATGGAGAGATTCAAGAAGGCAGTTCAAGAGATGCTTTGTCCGACCGTTCGCATTCCTCAAGACATGAACGACTAAATAAGAGGACGGTTTGTGTTTCCGGGGATGGCATGCCCCACGAGGAATAACACTGTTTCAAGCGGCGAAGGTTTCGAATCAATCCTGATTCTTACCGCAGGGTTCCTCGTTGCGCTGGGGTCTCAGACCATGCATCTGGGGTAACACCATGGGATTCTTGATTGTCGACTGTCACTCCAGAGGCGGAGAAAGACTGTTTGAAATCATGCCGTCGGAATCCTGGTAGAATGCAGGTTTTTTAGGCATGCTAATGGAAGAATGACAAATCATCGTATCTGGAAGGACGAGAACCATGGTTATGAATCCACATTTTGCATCTCCTTGCGGACTCTATTGTGGTGTATGCGCCATATACATTGCAGCACGAGAAAACAACACAAAGCTGAAAGAGCGACTGGTCAATCTGTACAAAGGAGGCACTCCAGGCAAAGGGACTCTCCCCAATAGCGAAAACCTCTCCATAGAAGACATTCATTGTGGTGGTTGTCTGTCAAATGATCTGTTCATGCATTGCGAGCAATGTGAGATCAGGGAGTGTAACAGAGAAAGAGGCTACGCAGGCTGTCACGAGTGTGATGAGTTTCCTTGCGAGCATATTGACCGTTTCTCCATGGCCATAGGCAAAAAGGCCATTATGCGTTGTGTCCCATATCGGCGGGAGTTTGGCGATGAAAAATGGGTGCGAGACGAAGAGGTGCGGTATACATGCCCTGAGTGTGGCAACAAGGTTTTTCGCGGGGTGATGAAATGCAATCAATGCAAAACTCAACTTGATCTGGATTAAACACCCCCTCCAGGTAGGCCGGAAGAATGATGAAATAGCGCGCAAGTGTGCGTCGTCCGGCAACCAATCATTAGATAAGGGTTAGCGTCCGAACGAGCGCTTGAGCTGAATTTCAGCGACATAGAATAAAAAACTCGAAATGAATAGAAACCGATCAAAGGCACCATGAATCGAGAGTTTATGTGTGTAGGTTCGGATTTCTGAAGGTCGCTTTACGGCCTATCGTGGGATTCGTTGAAGTAGTCCGGCTGTAATTCCATAAGCTGAAAATGCCATATGGCTCTTTGGTGGGCTCTATTGGCTGGAAAATACCGTGTTTGTCAAAGCGTTAAGGATTCAAGGAACTTTTGAGCTTTTGTTCTGGGCAAGTTTTGCCCCTGTGATCGAGAAAGGGAGGTGGATCATGTTTCAGCAGTCAGAAATATTCGAAAAGAACTACAGGGAATATTGCAACCAGATTTCCCAAATCGAGCTGATGTCGGTGAAGGACAGGTTGGGGCTCAAAGAAGATGGCGACCGAATGGTGGTTCCTTTCTTCAATGAAGAGTATCGCGTATCGGGGGACGGGATCTTCGATCTATCAGGCACGAGACCGGACTATGGGATCTGCGTGATCATCGCAAAGTATATCCTGTTGTGCCCTGATCGGGATTATCAAAACGAGGAGTGGGTGTCTTTCAAGGATTTTAAAGGCGTTTCCCATTTCACGAATGTGAACTTCTTTGCCAGCGATGTGGAACGGGCCATCGAAAAAAAATTTGCAGGCAGGCTGGAAGACCTATTCAGGGCCGGGGAGAAGTCTGGAGGCATTGCTCATGCCGTGGGGACCCGGTATGACCTCTCCATGGTTTTCCGGGCACTTCCGAACATCTCTCTCTTGTTGCTTTTCAACGACAGCGATGAAGAGTTCCCTGCCCGGTGTACCGTCCTGTTTCAAAAGCATGCAGAGAAATACCTGGACCCGGAATCCCTCGCCATGCTTGGTGCGGCCCTGGCTTGGAGGCTGAAGAAAAGGAGTATTGACCATGAAAACAAATAGCAAAGGCAAATCGCTGGAACCGGGCATTCATTTTGAATTGTGTTGGACTGTTACGAATCAGAAGACAGTCCCCTCTTTGTTTCCTGAATCACCTGAATTCCAGGCCATGCCTAAGGTTTTTGCCACCGGATATCTCGTCGGTTTCATTGAATGGGCTTGCATCCTGGCAGTCAATCCATACATCGATTGGCCATCCATGCAAACCGTGGGTACACATATAAATGTGAGTCATTCGGCAGCAACACCTCCTGGGATAAAAGTCCGGGCGAAGGTGAAACTGATCAAGATCGAGGGTAGAAAACTCGTGTTTGAGGTAGAGGTTTTCGATGAAATGGACCTCATCGCTCAAGGAACACACGAACGTTTCATCGTAAACGCGGAGAAATTTAAAACTAAAGAAGCGGAAAAGAGATTGAAAATGTGACATCCTTCAAAATTACCAGTTTGCAATCTCCAAACCAGGGCCGCTTCGTTGATCGCAAACACGGGCTACAGTGTTTGATGTATAGAAAAGCTACACGTATTTCTTATCAATGACACCGAAAAGTCGAGACATCGAACCAGAACTTGAGAAAAAAACGCAAAACAGAAGATAAAGGATGCCAAAATATAAATCAGTAATGTTTGTTATGAGGGGAGGAGGATATGACCTATTCGATTGCTCTGGCCGGAAAGGGAGGGACAGGAAAGACCACCGTGGCTGGCATGCTGGTGAGGTATCTCGTGGAAAACGGACAAAATCCGGTGCTGGCGGTAGATGCGGATGCCAACGCAAACTTAAATGAAGTGCTCGGCTTGACAGTAGAGGAAACGCTGGGCGACGCGAGAGAGGAAATGAAAAAAGGGGTGCCAACCGGGCTTACAAAAGATGTCTTTATCGAGATGAAGCTGCAGGAAGCAGTCATTGAGGCCAACGGATTTGATTTGATAGTCATGGGCAGGCCTGAAGGAGCAGGATGTTACTGTGCAGCCAATACCCTGTTGACGACGTCCCTTGAAAGACTGATCAAGAATTATTCATCGATTGTGATGGACAATGAGGCTGGCATGGAACATATGAGCCGGCTGACCACCAATAATTTTGATGCCCTGCTTGTGGTCTCGGACCCGACTCGCAGAGGGCTTCAGGCTGCCTCCCGGATTGTAGAACTGGCCAAGTCCCTGTCCCTCAACATTGGGCACACCATGGTAATGGTAAACCGATTCAGAGGGGAATATGACCAGGGACTCGATCAGGCCCTGGCCGAATATCAACTCGATTTTGTGGGAACCGTGCCTGAGGACCCGGGGGTAAGGCAGTTCGATCTAGAAGGGAAACCAACCATCGAATTAGAGAGAGGCAATCCTGCGATCGAGGCGGCTTATGGCATTTTTGATGCTCTTATAGAACGCCTCATTAAGTGCTGATAGGAGGAATCTCTGTCCAGTTTATGCGCGAAAACGCCTAACGATGTTACGACGTGCAGCCGGTGCGATTTGCTGCAGGTTCCCTCGTTCCAATCCAAAGCTCCTCCGTGCGGAGGTAGTCTGAAAGCAGAGTCGATACCACGATGAAAAAAAGGAATAGGATTCGAATCTTTCAAGAATCATTGGAAAGAAATGGCTGGCAAGGCGCTATATTGTTTTACTCAAGAGATATTTTTTATTACACCGGGACGGCACAGCCTTCTTGGTTTTTGGTTACACCTGAAGAACACCTTTTATTTGTCAGGAGCGGATTCGATTTCGCCGTGACGGAGGTGTTTATTGAAAAAGAAAGGATGGTAGGTGACCGTCAATTCACCTCTGTGGTGCAGAAGTTGAAACGCACGGTTTCGAACGGAAAAATAGCTACTGAATTAGACCTGTTACCCGCGAACCAGTATAAACTATGGCAATATCTCTTGGATGAATATGAGATCGTGGATGCTTCTCCCGCCATATTGGCTCAACGGAGGATGAAAGATTCTTCGGAAATGGAAAAGATCAAGAAGGCTTGCGAAGCTCAGGAAGCCGGACATAGGGCTGTGTTCGATCTGCTAAGACCTGGGACCAGCGAGTTGGAACTGGCGGCTGGGATAGAGAATGCCCACAGGTTGGCAGGGCATGAAGGAGTTGTCTTCATGAGGCTGCCTGACTTCTTCATGAGTCGAGGACCCATTGGTTCTGGCAATAACCTTTCCCGTTTCAGCGGTGTGATTTACAGCGTCACTGGTGTCGGTCTCAGTCCTGCAGTCCCCGTCGGTCCCTCAAAGAAACGAATCGAAGATGGAGATCTCGTCATCGTAGATATTCCCGTGCAGGTGGAAGGATATCATGCGGACCAGACCCGAACCTATTGCCTTGGAAAGGCCGAAACCGAGGTTAGAGACCTCCACCAAGCCATGATCGAGATTTCGGATTGTGTCATCGGCCATGCAATGCCTGGAATCCGATGCTGCGATCTTTTCGAGGTCGGTATGGAAAAGGCTAATGAATGCGGCGTTGCAGATGCCTACTTGAGCTTTGGCAAGGGCAGGAAGAGTCATATGATCGGACACGGAATCGGACTTGAGTGCACTGAACCACCAATTATATCACTGAACGATCAATCATTCATTCAGGAAAACGACGTGTTGGCGGTTGAGATGCATATGTTCCGGCAGAGCGTTGGTGTTGTAAAGATTGAGGATATGTTCCGCGTAGGGTCAAGCCAGAATGAAATTTTGACAAAAACCCCGCGAGTGCTGTTAGAAGTGACGAAATGATTATAGCGGGCGCCACTTCCTTTCGATGCCATCGGTTGAAATCCATCGCTCATCCGCTCATCGTCAAATGAAGAGATCACAATGGGTGTGCCATCCAAAACATGTGAACCGAATATTTTGCAGGCGAACGGGGAGGAACTCACGTTTATCTTTACAGCGACAACCCCTTTACCAGCTGCATTTGGACGGGGAACAGCGGCTATGATGGCAGGCTTTTGCATCCCTTAAGAAGATGTGAGGATCTCAGAAACATCTTGACTTCGTTCACGTATCCTCAGCGTTAAACTGCACATCCCCGCGCCGAGTGAGTTGCAGGAGCGTGATCATGGGCCAGCAAGAAGATGAGCATCAGAGGAAAATCCTGTAATCTACCCGAAGCGCCTTGGCGAGCCTTCTGGCTCTTTCTCTTCCAATGGTCATCCTGCCGTTTTCCATTGAAGAGATATGACTCTGGGGAATGCCTGTTTTTTGGGCCAGCTCCTTCTGGGTCAACCCTTCCTTACCCCTGGCGCCTCTCAGGGCAACGCCATAAGTGGGTTCGTCATCGAAATCGGTGAACAGATCCCGCCACGGCAAAGAATCGGCTGGCTCATCCAATCCGAGAGTTCTTGCGAATCGGGTGAGTTCCAGGATCTTCTCGGGCGGCCCTTTGAACCGGGCTTCAATATGGTGCTCCTTCGTGGGTTCCAGCATAAATCACCTCTATATGGTCCTCTCTTCCCGGGACTTCTTCCCAGACAGCCACATAGGTAGGATGACCCTTCTTGATATGGCAGTGGTGACGGCCTCTGCCAAGTTTGCCATAATTTGGCCAGTTGCCGCGAACGGGTCCCGCCACCTCCATTTCGAACAAAAGGGTGAACAGGCTTTCTTTGACTGTTTTTGGGAGCGTGGGGTACTGTTTCTGCACCTTCCTATTGACATCGACCGTCCATGGCATGCAGATAATATCCTATTGAATAGTATATTGTCAAGGTTCTGATTCCAGGTAAAAAAGGGGCCTTTTCACCCGGTAATCTATTGAATCCCACAAAAAGTCGAGACGACATCCGGCCCTATTGGGTTCGATGCTCGCAAGATCGTCTCATTCTGTCAACTATCCGAAGGCCCCTTGGTCAGGCAAGGATGCATGTCCACTCCCCCTTCACATCCAGCATGTACCCCACCTTCCGCCACGTCTTGATCAGTTTCGCTGCCTGACCCGAATCCGCCCCGTCTTTCCCCTTGAGGGCCTTCTTGATCCCCATGGTGATCTTGCGCTTGTGGTCCGAGATCTGCCGGTCGTAGGGGTGATCCGATCCATCGCCCGAGGCGTAATCGGGCCAGAGGTGGGCGTAGATCTCGTCCCGGGTGACCACCTGGCCGGGCCGCTTGGCCAGGAGGGCCATGAGCTTGAAGGTGGTGGGCGGCAGACGTACCGGAAAGCCATGGTAAAACAAGAGGTTCTGTTTTTCGTCGAGCATGATGGCGGGGGGATGGGTCACGAGGGCCGACAGGTCTTCTGCGGTGGCCAGGCGGGAGCGGAACCGGTCCTTGAGGCCGGCGTCGGCCATGACCTCGGAAAAGGGTCTCGCCTGCCAGGTGTCTTCCATGAGCGGAGGGGGGGCCTCGGGCTTTGGATCCTTGGGGCCGTGATGGAGAAGACAGTAGGCGTGGAGCCTTTGGGCCAGCCGCTTGGGGAGCATCTTTTCCAGGTCCTCCACGGGGACCTCGGCGATGGCCCTGGGCGTGTCGTAACCTTCATGGACAAGCTGGTTGATGTAGGTCCGGCCCAGGCCCCGGAGGCGGATCTGGGAAAGCGGGAGGCCCTTTTCGCTCACCCCGTAAATCAGGCGCCGGGACAGGATCTCGATCCTGCGAACCGACCGCTCGGGCCATTTCCGCTCCCGGGCCAGGTCGGCCAGGGTCACGGCCAGCCAACTGAAGTCGTCCCCCACCCGCTTGATGGCCCCGGAATAGATGCCGAATTCGCTCTCCACGTCCCGCGTCTCCGACAGCGAGATCCACTTGTGGAGCATGAGGGCCTTTTTGATGGCCCGCTCCTCTTCGTAGGCCAGGCGCTCCGAACGGTTCAGTATCCCGTCGAAGATCGCCTTCCCCTCCTCCATCTCCTGGCTCACGGCCTTCTGGAGTTCCAGGCGATAACCCCGGTACCCTTTCTCCTTGGCCTTCATGGGGATATAGACCGAACAGGCATCCTTGGAAAGGGAGAGGAGCGTGAGGATCTCGAGGTCCGTGACGGCCGCAGGGTCGGCCTTGTCGAGAAAGTCCAGAAAGTGGAACACGGTCTCCAGCATGACGCCCTTGGATGCCACGATCCTGCCGATCTGGGTGGCATCGAGCCTGCCTTTTCCGTTCTGACGGATGAGGCCCCACCTCAGAGAGAGGTCCACAGTCTCCCGGATGATCCTGTCGTAGTCCTCTTCTTTGAGCTGCTGGCTCCAGACGGTCCGGCCCGTGAAGGTGGCCTTCAGAAAAGTCTTGATCTCGTCCGGCGTATGGCAGAAGCCAGAGGCCACCAGGTTGTGGATGTGCTTGTCGATCTCTTCCCGGTTGAGGGCAGGGACCAACTCCTCCAGTTCTCCCCGAACATACTTCTCGTACAGGGCCTTGAAATCCACGTAGGATTGGGTCACGAAGACGGCCCGGCCGAAATCCTGGATGAACCCGAATCGGCCCACCCGGCCGCCCATGTTCTCGAAGTCCGATACCGGGATGCTGACCCTGACCAGACTTCGGGTCTTCTTGTCGAAATGCCATTTCCTGGGATCGATGAGGGCGTTCTTCATGGGGAGGTTCATGCCCACGGCGAGGGTGGTCGTGGAGCAAAGGACGCGGATGTCTCCCTTCCGCACGTATCTCTCGACGATGTCCCTCTCCTCCCAGGAAAGATCCGCATTGTGAATGCCGATCCCCTTCTCGAGAAGGGAGATCAAAAGGTCCCGGGAGACGCTGTCCTCCATGGACATGAGTTCATCGTTGGCGCCCTGGGCCGGGGGGAGGCTCACGATTTTCGCAAGCTTCCTGGCAACGGATTCGGTGGTGGGCTTGTCCTTCACGAAAAGGACGGTCTGCTCCCCCTTTTCCTGGGCCAGGAACCGGGCCGTCTCCGCCATCTGGTCGAAAAGATCCTTGGAGGTGAGCGGGAACCACGCCTCTTCCCCGTCGGCCCCGCTGTTGAACTCCCGGTACCGGAACTTGCCGTCGAAAAAGACCCCCTTGCGGAGCTCCACCGGCCGCTTTTCCTGGATCAGCATCCGGGCATCGAGCCATTGGGCAAGTTTTTCCGACTTCCCCAGGACGGCAGATAGCCCGACCAGTTGAGGGCCTCCCCGGGCAAGGAGGATCTGGGTGAGGAGGATCTCCAGCGAGGCCCCCCGGTCCTCCTCGGAGATGTACTGGAGCTCGTCCACCACGATGAGCCCCACCTCGGTGATGAGTTTCGGGTTCTTGACCAGGAGGGCCTGGAGCTTTTCGTAGACGATCACGCCGATGTGGAAGGTCCCCTCTTCGATCCGCTCGTCGAACTCCCTCCGGTCATGGGTGGAGATGACCGTCCGGATGCCGGCCTTTTCGTAATCCTCGCTGAACTGCTCGAATTTCTCCTCGGCCAGGGCCTTGGTGGGGACCAGGTAGAAGACCCGCCTCCCCTTGCCCGCATGGAAAAGCGACAGGATCTCGCCCACCAGGGTCTTTCCGGCAGAGGTCACGGCGAAGATGATGAAATTGCCGCCCGACAAAATGTGCTGTTCCTTGAAGGCCTTTTCCTGGATGGGGAGGAGTTCCGGGCCATACTTGGCCTTGAGGATCGTGATGACCCCCGGGTCCAGACCGAACGCCTCGAGCAGATCGAACTTCATCCCGCAGGCTCCTGTAGAAGAGAGGGGAGGTTGACATGCCCATGGACGGGCTTCAATTTCGAGAGGAAATACCACGCTTTCACACACTTTACAAATAATTTTCAAAACCCGCCCAAAAAGATTGTCCCCCGAAGAGGCCCGAATGACATAACCGGAATAGAACGGGATGTTTCAGATGACGATTTCGCTCTGGCAGGATCGAGAGGAGGGAATGATGGACGGGAAATTTGGCGCGAAACGGTTGCTGTCGGTGGATGAAACGGCGGCGTATCTGGGGATGTCTCCAAGGACGATCTACAACGCCGTGGCCCCCAAGTCGAAAAACCCCTTCCCCGTGAGACCCAAGCGGGTGGGAAAACTGGTGAAATTCGATATCCGGGACCTGGAGCGGTATGTGGACACGCTCTGATCCCTCGGGAACCCGGTTCCCCTGTCCGGGCAGGGGCCACATGGAACGTGAGATCAGGACATGGGAACGATTGGGTGAAAGCCAGATGAAGGGGGGAAATCGTCTTGACTTCCGATAGAAAATGGGGCGAGATGCACAGGAATCGATGCGAGCGGCGGTGCCGCGGCACACTTCCTTGGAATCGCCTGGAAAACGACAGGGGTAAAGATGACCATTCTCGCTGAATGCCCTTTTTGCAGAAAACGGCAGTCGGTCCGGAACAAACTCTGCGACTGCGGTGCGGACCTGGACAGACTGAAACGGGGACAGAAGGTCAAATACTGGATCAGTTACCGCCTCCCCGGCGGCAAACAGCGCCGCGAACCAGTTGCCGGAGAAAACCTCAACCCCTACTCCATCGAAAGCGCCCGGGAGATGCACAGCAAACGGGTGGTCCAGAAGAAGGAAAAACGGGTCTTCGATATCCTCCCCGAATCCAAGATGACATTCACGGGGCTGTCTGAATGGTACAAGGATCTAAAAAGCGTGAAGGGTCTCGCCTCTTTCAACCGGGTGCGCCAGGTCCTCGACAATTTCAACAACGTTTTCGGAGATCGGCTCGTTGCCTCGATCAAGCCGGTTGACCTGGAGGACTATCAAACCACCCGCGAGGAGGCGGGTGCCGCGCCGGCCACCATCGACATGGAGATCTCCGTCGTGAAGACCATGGTCAACAAGGCCTTTGACAACGACATGGTGCCCGGGCATGCCCTGAAGGCCTTCAGAAAGGTCAAGCGAAAGCTCAGGAAGGGAGGCAACGCCAGGAAAAGAATCCTCGGGTTCGAAGAGTACCTCCGGCTGTGTCGCGAATCTCCCTTTCATTTGAAGGCCTTGATCAAGGTCGCATTCAACACCGGCATGAGAAGCGGAGAACTGAGAGGCCTGAAATGGTCCCATGTGGACAGAGAGAAGATGTTCATCAGGCTCCCTGCCGAAATGACCAAAGAGAAAAAACCCAAGAACATCCCCGTCAATAGCCATGTCAAGGAAGTCCTGGACAGTGTCCCCCACGCCTTGCGACACGAGTACGTCTTCACGTACAAGGGACAGCCCGTCGTCAGCAATGTAGGCTGCAAGAAATCTTTCAGAACCGCCTGCAAGGAGGCGGGAATCGCCTATGGCCGAAAAGAGTCCGACGGGATCACGTTTCATGACATCAGGCGCACCGTCAAGACGAATATGCTGGCAGCCGGGGTCGACAAGGCCCACAGGGATATGATCCTGGGGCACAGTCTGCAGGGAATGGACGTCCACTACCTGTCGCCGACGGAGGCGAGCCTCAAAGAAGCTATGGATCGATTTACACGCTGGCTGGACGAAAAACTCGAAAAGGCCTCTGCAAATGTTGACCAAAGCGTTGACCAAGAGGCAAAACCGGAAAAGCGTTAAACCGAAATATACAATAAAAAAAGGGCCTTTGACATTACACATTGTCAAAAACCCTTATAGTTCAAGCGCTAATAACCAAAAGATATCTAACTTATTGATTTTATTGGCGCGCCCAGCAGGATTCGAACCTGCGACCTTCGGATTCGTAGTCCGGCACTCTATCCAGCTGAGCTATGGGCGCGCTGATTAGATTGGACGTAAACCTATAGCAGAGTGTGAGGAGAAAGGCAACTGTCCATTTTCAGCAAAGCAAAGGTTTAGATGGGAGTTCTTACATTGCTGACTGCACGGACCTGATTTTTAATGTCAGAAGGAACAGCTATTTTCCGTATCGCTCAAGAATCCTTTCGATAATAATGCTTGTCGAAAAACCCGCAAGAAAAGGTATGCGCTCGACTCTCCCTCCTGAATGCCTAACTATGTCTGAGCCTATAATTTGCTCATCTGCCCAGTCACCGCCTTTGACAAGGATGTCCGGCATCAATTCCTTTATGACATTATAGGGCGTTTCTTCGTGGAATATCATAACTGTATCCACTGAACCAAGGGCCGCAAGGACCTCTGCCCTGCTGGTTTCATCCATGACAGGTCTTGCGGGTCCTTTGATGGCCCGCACCGAACTGTCACTGTTTATGGCAACGACCAGGTGATCCCCGAGGGAGGCCGCTGCTTCAAGGTATTTCACATGACCCGGATGGAGGATATCGAAGCAGCCGTTGGTAAAGACAATTTTTTTGCCGTTGTTTTTTAAACCGGCGCATATGGCTTTGACCTCCGCAAGGTTTCTTATTTTTGACCTGCCTGGTGTCATCTGACGTTTTTTCCTTTTCTCTAAAGGTCGGCCTTGGCCAGAGTAAGGCATAAGACATCTAAAGCCCCTGCCTTCTTAAGCGCAAAGGCGCATTCATTAAGTGTCGTCCCGGTTGTTGCAACATCATCTATCAATAGGACCCTTTTGTCTTTAATTTTCTCAGGAGATACGACGGTAAACGCCCTTCTTACGTTAAGTCGCCTTTCTTCCATACCGAGGGTCATCTGCGGGGAGGTGTGGCGGGTTCTTCTGAGTGAAAGATAATCCATTTCAAAACCAAGCTCCCTTGCAACGTGACTGGCAAGAAGCAGGCTCTGGTTGAAGCCTCTTTCCCTCAGTCTTTTGGAATGGAGTGGAACCGGCATTGTGAGCAGCTTCTCAGCATTGGCTAGCCAGGTCCTCGCAAAGGAGGCCAGCAACCATCCCAGGGAGTCGGCCATGTGTGTCTTTTTCCCATACTTAAATTGCTGGACAGCCTCTGAGATCAAACCTTCATAAATGTATGGGGCCGCCGCAACGCTGTAAAGAGGCCTGTTCTTTATGCAGACTCCGCAGAGGCGATTGCTGGCTTCGGGGCTTCTTTTCAAAGGAATCCAGCAGACGTTGCAGTGCGGCTCTGCTATGGCCTTGAATTTGCCTGCGCAGTTCATACAGAAATCTGTTTTTTCAAGTCGCTCCAATCCGGCCGATGAGTCAAGGAAGCCGTCGCACAAAGGGCATCGAGGCGGATAGATAATATCTAGCAGTTCTTTTTTCAGGATTCCCTGTCGCCGCATATCCTTTTGGATTCCTCTAGGAGATCGG
>QZIK01000116.1 GCA_003599015.1 Desulfobacteraceae bacterium
GCTGGGTTATCTATCCCCAGCCGCCTATGAACACCAGTACTATGTGTTACGCATGGCAGCATGAGGGCTTTTCGTGTCCATTATTGACATCAGATGCCAGTGGCGCTGTTGTAGATTTGATGGAAGGCAAGATACGAACACTGCCTGTCTTGGCACAGGCTGCGTATACGTTCTCTGACCCAAGTCGTTATATGGAGCACTGGAAATAAAATGGAAATTCTGTCTGCTTTGGCGAAGTTTAAGCGAGATCGTTTGGAGGAGTGGTGTCGCACCCGATGCCTGGTTGCTCCAGTAAAGGACGGCGTTGCAATGTGCCGCGTATTGGGAACATTCCCGATGTACGTTGATACCACAGACATGTCTGTCGCTCCTCATCTGATGATGCACGGGTTCTGGGAGATCTGGATTTCCCAGTTCATGGCAAAGACCATCAAGCCAGGGAACCGGTGTATTGACGTCGGAGCTAATCTCGGGTACTTCACGCTGCTTATGGGTCTCAAGGCTGGTGCAAGCGGCGCAATCCAGGCATGGGAGCCTCAGGGGGACCTGGCAAGTCTGATCGCGGGAACAGCGGCTCTGAATGGAATCAAGGTTGACCTGCACCGCGCAGTTGCAACGGATGTTGAGGGGTGCGCGTTGACAATGAGGACCTTCCCGCGAGAAGGCATTGGCGCTCTGCGTGGGTCTGCAGCGATTGGAACCGGAGGTCCTATCATCGATCAGATTACCGTCAGTGGTACAACGATTGACTCTACGGAGTTTGCCAAACAGCCGGTGGACTTCATCAAGATTGATGCGGAAGGACACGAGCCTCAGGTCTGGGCCGGGTGCGAGCGTGTGCGTAAGGAAAGCCCTAATCTGAAGTTCCTGATTGAGTTTTCGCCATCGGGGTACGCTGACGCCGCCGGTTTCGTTGACCAGATCACTGGCGACGGGTGGAAGCTCCACACCATTGATGCGTCCGGGAATCCTAAGTCTGCCACCAAAGAAGCGTTGCTGAATCTTGGCAACGGGTTCGAGATGGTCTATCTCTGTCGGTGACACGATGAGCGACGAACTGATGGTCTTGGAGTGCGAGTGCGCTGTTACTGCCGCCAAGGTCGCGCTTGATATGTTCGAGCTTGACCTAAAGGACGACTGCGGAAGGGCTGTTGCTCGAGCGATCGACGCAAAGCAATCGTTACTGAAGTACCCTAGCCACAAGCGGCGTGTCCGGATGGCTCTGACTGGCGTGGACGCCACTCTTGATGTTATCATGCGCAAACAAGGGGCTCCGAAGAACGATGAACTTACCGAATATGAAATCATCGAGACAGCGGAGGAAGCTAGAGATCGAAAGATCTCTACTGCGCGACGTGCGCTCAGCCGTGCCACAGGCGGGTAGAACGATTGAAGAGATATTCTCTGATAAAAAGATCAGAGACGCTGTGGAGTCGGCCGTGGCAGTTGCGTACATGGCCGGCTCTGAGAATAGCACGCCAAGGTTCACCGTTGCCTTAGATAAGCGCCTTGGTGGGCATACGCTTGAATACTCGATGTACAGAAACGGGCTAGACCCACCCGATGTACTGGCATCGTAGGTAACATGGGATTCGGCGCCGACGGAATACATTCGCGCGGTTGAGCTTTTGATTCGCTCGATGATTCCGCAGCTCAAAGACCACTGGGAGATCTGGTACCGTGGCGAAGGCAAGAAACGCGAACTATTCGATAGAAGAGTTATCTCCCAGTACACGAACGGGATGCAGATAGACTGGCCCAATGTAAGTCTGATAGCCACTATTGCCCTACTCCTTTTGGGCAACACGGACGAATTAGATCTAAGCGAGTGGAAGGTTCACAAGGGGGACTCCGCATCACCGGGAAAGCATCTACGAATTCCTTGCAGATTCGATGACCTTAAGCTAGTGATCTACTACCAAGACATTGTTCTCAGTGTATTCAAACGGAATGGGTATCTATACCGGTGAAATGATGGATCATATCATTGTGGCGTGCGGCGGTAACGGAACGAGATGGACGAAGTCAACCCAGGGAATGAACCTGCCGGCCGACAAGTGTCGTCTCCGTGTTAACGGAGAGGCCCTCATGGACCGGATTGCCTCAGGGCTGTCTAGCAGGATGAGTGAATCTCGCGCGTACGTTGTTACGATGGAGGTTGAATACAAGCTCACTTCGCCTGCCGCTATCAGCGTTCCGCTTTCTGTCACCACGAGCGATGTCGATAAGTTCCTGTCGAGTCAGCGTAACTGGTCAAGCGACGGCAGGACGGTTATCAGTGGCAAAGCGCTCACTGGGCATCTATGGCCGCCTTCGGCGCTCTATTAACCCCAGAAATCTTGGATGGTGACACTCTATCCGCCGTCAAGCGTATGGTAAGACACGAAACCTCGCGGTTCAACCGCGATCCCCCCTACAGCAACTCCGACAAGAAGGACTCGAAGGCTGAAGAAAATGCCTGGAATGCCAATGTCCTTGTCCTTGCCCAGGCGATGATGCCGAACATCTCAGACCTCAAATGGGTGCGACGACGTGCCAGTCAGTGGCTAGCCTCCGCCTATTCGCGGCCCTCCGACCTTATCAACCAAAGATCGGTTGACGGTCGGCCCATCGCCCAATGGCTCGGCGGGTACAACATGTTCGAGGATGGGTATGTGTACAATCACGGCCGAATCCATCCTGATTACATCGCAGCAATTGAACTTCAGTTGTGGAATGTACTTTTCTTGTCTGTTGTCCGTCAAGAAATACCTCAAGCTGCCGACTGGAACGTCGATGTTGCTTACCGATGTCTGGTGGACTACGAATGGACGAGTCCACCCTTTAAGACTCCTGGAGGAACCATCTATGTCGATGGAGAAGCGAAGGTGCATTACCCTCAGGGAACGGACTGGTCGCCCATGCGGGTGGATAATTTTTTCGCTTTGGATGTACTGGTAAGTGTGCTGGGTTTGGACCAAAAGGTGAGTACGAAGGGGGATGCATGGGCCCTCCTTCGGGCTGACTACATGCTCAAAATGCAGTCCAGGGAGGGAACAGGGCAGCTTTTCATCCCTGCCGATCAATTCAACTTCGCTCCAAAGGAAAGCTTCGCCGCTCTCCATTTCTGCTATGCTTATCTGGCGCTTTGGCTTAAACAGCACGACAGGATAAGCCCAATTCGCAACTGGTTAACGCCAACGCAGTAACAACAACGCAGCGTCCCCCATTGGGAATTTTGAAATTAACGCCATAGCATACCGGTACCAGGTCTAAGTTTGCGTGCAAGAAGTCTTATCACCACTCAGATGCAATCATATTTTATCAATTCTTACCGATTCCTGTTCCGCGCCGTTGTCTTCTGGCTAAATCTGGCCAGAGCTGTGACCGGCCGTATAAGGACCTTTAACAGGAAGAGACAAAGATACATCCCGATAAGAATCGGCACGATAACTGTGATGTTCGCAAAGGGACCGCTAAAGGATGACAGGGGTATAGGAAGGGTGGCAAGGGAGTTATTGAAGCAGTTAACCGCGATGGCCGAAACGCACAAATATGATCAGCAACATGCGACTTCGGGCGCCAATCCCTCCTGTCGGACTGTTTACTTTTTTCCCTCCATTCACTGGTGCCCTGACCTGCTGCCTAGGCCATCTGTTGTGGCAATCCACGATGTCATTCCTTTGATATTCTCCGAGAGCTTCACAGCCCCAAGTCTTGAATGGAAAAGGCGGTTGAAACCTATTGCCCTTCAGGCAGAGAAAATAATCACCGTAAGCAAGACAAGCGCAAAAGATATAGAAGCATATTTATCGGTTTCCCCTGACAGGATCACAGTTATCTATAACGGCGTAACAAAGCTTCCTGTCTCAGTCCGTACGAAAACAAATGTGCCTTCAAACCCCTATATAGTCTTCCTTGGGACTTATGACCATCACAAAAACCTGGATGTTGTGTGGAGGGCGCTCAAGGAGCCGGGGCTTGAATCTTTATCCCTTTTGATGGTAGGAGACAACAAACGCTCTAAGGCGAGAATAGCTCAGTTGGGGCTAACGGAACGGGTTAAGATGACCGGGCGCATCTCCGATTCCGAAGCAGGACACGTCATAAGCAAAGCCAAGGCCCTTGTCCTGCCTTCACTTTACGAAGGCTTCGGGCTTCCCCCTCTTGAGGCCATTTTGCTTGGAACCCCTTCGATATGTTCGAGAAGACCCGCCATGACCGAGGTGCTTGACGGGTTGGCTTTTTTTGCCGATCCGGATGACCCAGCGGAGTGGGCAAGGTGCCTGAGGCAGTTGATGGAAAACCCTCCAAACACGGAAGAAAGAAGAGAGAAGGCCGAAAAGGCCGCTGAACTTTATTCCTGGGAGACCGCGGCTAGGAAGCTTCTGGATTGCTGTTTTGAGACTTCCATAACGCTATGATTTAACTAAAAGATATCAAAGTAATAAGCAAAAAGGTCCCGAACTATTTCGACTAGGAAAAACAGATGCTTGAAACTGACGGATACCTCGGATAATTTGCTTGTAAAAAGCAGTGATCATCATAATAGAGACGATCCAAAGAAATCATGAATGATTACAAATTGATAGACCCAAGCATTCAAAATATACCTGTGGAGATAGCCGGGTGGCTGCTGAATAGGTTATGCAGGAAAGATCTGGACAAGTTCTGATGATTCAAACAAATGCCAGAAGCCAATTGCACCTCCTGCTGAAAGATCTTGCCGGGGCCTTTCAGGGCTGGGAGTTCTGGGTTTATCTGGGATGGAACGATATTGCTAAACAATACCGCAGGTCATTCATTGGACCTATCTGGATAACTCTGAATACGGCGCTTTTTATTGTAGCCTTCGGCCTTGTGGGGGCGCAGCTCTTCAAGATAGCTGTCAGAGATTATCTGTCTTACTTTTGCATCGGGCACATCCTGTTTGGGTTCTTTTCCGCCCTCCTAAACGAAGGCTGTCTTACCTACATAAACGCGACGGCATTCCTCAAGCAGACGGCCTATCCCAAAACAGCATTTGTTCTCAGGGTCCTATGGAAAAACCTTATTCTTCTCGGACACAACTTCCTTGTGATACTTGGCGTGCTTGTTTGGGCGGGGAAGATCGGTAATGTGGCATGGGTTGATTTCGCGGCTGCTCTTTTGGTTGCACTGATATCAGGGGCCCTGGCCGTTGCCATTCTAGGCGCTCTTGCAGCTCGTTTCAGGGACATCCCGATGATGGTACAAAGCATTATGCAGATAGCTTTTTTTCTTACGCCTGTCATCTGGAAAGCAGACCAGCTTACTGAGCGCGCGAAGTTCCTTGTGGTATGGAACCCGCTTGCCGCGTATCTGGACATCCTTAGAAGACCCCTTCTGGGTGAAAGCGCGCCTCCCGAGTCTTGGTATATGGCGCTCGGCGCCATGGCTGCGCAGGCTGGGCTTTTTATTGCCCTCTATCTTGCCGCACGGCGCAGAATAGTATATTGGCTCTAAGCATGCCTTTTACAGAACTAAACAGTGTCTGCGTTGATTTCCCAGTTTTTACTTCCCGGTCCCGCGGCCTGGTAAACACCCTTTTCATGTACACCAAGCAGGAACAGAGAAGGGTTGAGAAGGCAGGCATGTTTGGTTACACGGTACACGCATTGCGTGACATTAATGTTTCTCTGGGACCTGGAGACAGGATAGGCCTGATCGGCAGAAACGGCGCAGGAAAAACAACCCTTTTGAGGGTAATGTCCGGCGTGTATGAGCCAAGCAGCGGAACGGTTAGGATCGAGGGACGAATCTCATCCCTTACGGACATAATGCTTGGTATGGATCCCGACGCAAACGGTTATGAAAACATTGTTCTGAGAGGCATAGTCCTGGGTCTTTCCCGGAAAGAGGCTGCATCCCTTATTCCTGATGTTGCAGATTTCTCCGGGCTGGGACAATACCTTGACCTTCCTGTTTCAACCTATTCCACCGGCATGATGCTGAGGCTTGCCTTTGCCGTGTCAACAGCCGTTGTTCCGGAGATTCTCTTGATGGATGAGATGATTGGAGCAGGGGACGCACATTTTGTTGAAAAGGCCCAGTCGAGAATAAACAAAGTGATAGAGAATGTTTCAATCCTTGTGATAGCTTCCCACAACGAAGAGATAATAAAGCGTTTCTGCACCCGTGGAATCCTGCTTGATGAAGGAAGAATAAAGCACATGGGGAGCGTTGACGAGTGCATGGCCCTGCACAAGGAGGGGTCTTCGCATCCGTGAGATACGTCGTTGCTACTGTCAATTTCGGAGGGTTTCTATGCGAAAACGCGCGCGCCAGCTTTATTGAAGCAGCGCGTAGATGGCGAGCGGATTTCATAGAGATAACTGAAAAAAATGGAATACCAGAGGTGCTTCCATTGTCATGGAGCGAACCTGGAATCACACAGCCCCTCATATCTTTGGTCACTGGAATGGTATGGAGGCTTACGTCTATCACTTCGCGGGATCCGGAGACAGATTCATCGTTCTCCCAAGGATTTCGTGGAACCAACCCCCGGAACCATGGCAAGGCCTCCATCAGCTTGATTTTCCTGCCCGGCAACTTCGCTGCCCCGAAGAAGTATACTTAAAAGAAGGTGTTTTGCATTACAGACAAAAAGAAACTCCAGAAAACAACGCTCAACTGATCTGCTATGGCCCTTACTTTTCCATGGAACCGGGCAACTGGGAGATAACGCTAGATGCAGAGGGAAAGGCCGGGCTTAAGGCTACCTTATTAAGACAGCACGTCTTTCAACTGTCTTTCACCTCACGCTACGGAGGAAACACCCACGCCAGGTTTCTCATCCCAGGGAAGTTTAGCCCCACTCGAAGGTGCCTCTTCCAGTTTGCACTTAATGAGCATGCGCCGTACTTTGAATTTGTGATTCGCGCCTTTCTGGCGCTCAGAGAATTTATCCTGAAGAGTATCAGACTTAGAAAGATTTGATAGAATGCTTTAGAGCCATGAGTGTTGGACTGCAATAAATTATTTCTTTGTAAGGTTTTGTTTGATGCAAAAAATAGTGTAAAATTCGTAAATATAAAGGAAGTCTCCCGAAAGCTTCTATACATATACCATTCACCTATTGGCCATTGGCACAGAGCAAATGAGTGACCGAATCCTTCAATTGAATTGATACTTATGCTTTTTAATTCCTTCGCTTACCTACTTCTTTTCTTACCTACTGTCGCTATAGTTTATTTTCTTCTGAATGGTCGGCAGTTTTTTTGGGCCGGCAAAGCGTGGCTAATTCTCTGTTCTCTGTTTTTTTATGCCTACTGGAGGATCAGTTTCGTTACCGTTATCATTATTTCCATCCTTGTAAATCATTTCTTCGAAGCCTACCTGTCGGGTCGAGAATACGGCAATCGAAGCCGCAGAATTGCGCTTATACTGGGGATTCTATTCAACGTAGGCCTCTTGGGCTATTTTAAATATGCCGATTTCTTTGTTGAGAATGCTAATGCCGTCTTTGGCACCCTAATTCCTCTCCCCCACATAACTCTTCCGCTGGGGATAAGCTTCTTTACATTTCAGCAGATTGCCTATCTCGTGGATAATTACAAAAGAATTAGCAGTGAAAGAGACTTCCTCAACTACTCCCTTTTCGTATGCTTTTTTCCTCAGCTTGTTGCAGGACCCATAGTCCATCACAAGGAAATGATGCCCCAGTTCGGATCAATTAGAAGCAAGTTACCGAATTGGGAAAACATCTACATTGGATTTTTTTTCATAGCGCTGGGTCTTCTTAAAAAGGTAGTTGTGGCAGACAGCTTTGCTGTTTGGGTTAATGAAGGTTTCTCAAATCCTTCTGACCTGAACTTTTTTACAGCGTGGAAAACTAGTCTCTGTTATACGGTTCAACTCTATTTCGACTTCAGTGGATATACCGATATGGCTATTGGAGCAGCGCGAGTCTTGAACATCGGGCTACCCCAAAACTTCAATGCGCCCTACCTGGCACTTGACATCCAGGATTTCTGGCGAAGATGGCATATGACCCTGGGTAGATTTTTGCGAGATTATATTTATATACCTTTGGGTGGAAACCGCAAAAGCACATTCCGGACATACTTTAACCTTTTTCTCACCTTCCTGATTGGCGGCATCTGGCACGGAGCAGGATGGACCTTTGTGTTGTGGGGAGCGATGCACGGAACAGCTCTGTGCATTCAACGTCTTTGGAAGAACCTGGGACTCCATCTCCCCAAGTTCTTAAGCTGGGCACTTACCTTTTTATTTGTGAATGCCGCCTGGGTTATTTTTCGTGCAGACAGCCTGCAGACCGCCGTGTCCATCTGGATAAAAATGCTGGACTTATCATCAATCTCTGCATCTTATACCACTATGCCTGAATTAGGAAAACAAGATTTTTTATTTTTTTTGTGGCTTTCTTTTATTATCCTTTACGTGCTGGAGGACATGTTTTTTCGGACCACACAGGAATGGGCTGCCCGGCTGAAGCCGTCCATTAGGTGGACCTTAAAGATGGGCCTGGCTTTTGCCAGCTGTATGATAATCATGATGAACCAGAGCCGGTTCACAGAGTTTATTTATTTCCAATTCTGACATGCGCTCGAACATAAATAAATACCCGAGGCAGATGCTGATAGCATTATTGTTGGCCCTCTCTCCAATCATCGTGGTAGGCGGTATAAACTACGCGGTAGACCCTCTCCAGATATACCGCGTGCAGCGATTTGTCGAGCCCCGGTTCTGGAATGACCAGCGGAGCCAGAACGCAGGCAAGATCAGGAGCTATCTGGCTTCCGGCGTATACGATTCCATAATCCTTGGCAATTCAGTTGCCGATAACTTCAGGCCTTCAAGAGTAGAGGCACTCCTTGGCTGGCAAAAAACAATGAAGTTGACAATTGATGGAGGAAGTTCGTCGGAGCAGGCCTTCACGCTTGAAAAGGCCCTTAAAAATGGTAAAGTACGTCATGTTTTATGGTGTATCCGTGCTGATAATTTCATGGGCGATTTCGCTGAAGAATGGCACCCTAAGAGGAAAATGCCTATTTATCTCTATTCTGTTTCCCCACTCGATGATGCTCCTTACCTTCTTAGCATTGATACATTCAATTTTGCGCTTGATCTCCTTCGAGGTAAAAGCACATGGAGCAATGATCCGGACAGACTTAATTACTGGCAGTCAGAAAAGCATATCAAAAAACAGCTCAAGTATAATACGCCGCCAAACCTAAGGGATCTTTTTCAAAAGGCAAGTAACACAGGTTGCAGAGCAAGACCGGACACTTCAGGAATATATCCGAATGTGGACCAAAACCTTCTAAATTTAATCAAAAAATATTCAAATGTAGAGTTTCTTATACTTGTTGCACCACATACCAGGCAATCTTTGGCCTCTTTTCAGAGCGACAAGTTAGCCAGATATTTAGGAGTACAACGCCACATTGTCTTTGCAAGTAACACCATGAAAAATTTCAAGATGTTCGGATTTGAGAACAAGGATTTCATCGTCGGCAATTTGGCCAACTATCGGGATGGAATTCACTTCCACTCAGGTGTTAATGAATATATGCTTCAGGCCATAAAAAATTATCTAAATATTATCAAAATAGAGAATGTTGATTATTATTTATCGGAAATAACAGAAAAACTTTGCAACTTTGAGATTAATAGCAACTTTGAGGCGATGATTCCCTTAGCCCTCCCTGAGGAAAACAAGGCAATGGAAAGAGCCTTGACCTCCCAAAGAGTGTCATATCTATTGCAACAATCCAAGGCTATGATCAAACAAAAAGAATATGAAAAATCAATCGCTGTGCTTGATCAAATAATTGAAAGACAGGAAGTTGAGATTTCCCTTCTGGCCCAGGCCGTTGCTCAGAGAGCCACAGCCAATTCGCACATGGGAAACTTTATGAAAGCAGCATCAGATTATGATCAGGCAATCAAAATGACCCCCAAACATGCCTGGCTTTATGCTGAGCGTGCATCCACCCGTCTGCGATTGAAGGATTATGAAGGTACTCGATCAGATTGTCATTACTTGATCAGTAAGTGGCCCGCGTATTTTCGAGGCTATTGGCTCTTTGGCAATCTTAAAGTTACAGAGGGTGACCTTGAAGGAGGGATCAGGATGTTATCAAGGGCAATTGAGCTTTCACCTTCAAGCTCAAGAATATATGCTGATAGGGGCAAAGCTTATTCAAAAATGGGCGACCATGTTAATGCGGAAATGGATTTCAAGATGGCAAAGGCTATGAGATAGCCAATCATATAAATTTTAACCAGGTTGACCCGGCACTAATCACCGGCAAAGCCATTGTTCATACCACTGGCATGCCAGTGGTTTATTCCTTCAAATTAGATAGGTTCTACGTAGAAAAATTGATAACTATCAGAAGTTATTCTTGAAATGGTTTTAGACTGGAAGCGTTCCTGAAAGTTTTGCCGAAGCCTAGCAATTGCAGAAGTAATTGAAGGAGACCTCTGTATTAACCCTGAAATTACAGGGTGTCTAGCTTCAAATACTGTCTTCATGTACTCTGCTTCAGCAATAAGATCTTTTTCAAGTAGCTTTTTCAGATTGACACACAAGACGATTTTTGAGATACATCAAATCGTGAAAAGCAATCTCTTATCTTTTAAAGGGGGAGCTACATCTTGCGGCTATGATATCTTGGCAGTCCTCCTGCTATTGGGGATAAACCCCGTTTTTTTCTATTTCAACCACAGTCTAAGGGCATTTTCCCACGACACCTTTGCTTACCTGTCCCTGGCCGACCACATCCTTGAAAACGGCCGGTTATTTGTGTTTCCCTGGGGGCATATCGATACCGGACTCATTTTACCCCCCCTGTATCCCTTTTTAATCGCCCTGGGAAAGATCTTTTATCAGGATATCCTTCAGGTATCCCAGTGGGTAACAGCCTTGATCATGATCTTTTTCTCCCTGCCCCTTTTTTTTTACATAAAAAATACCGCCAATCGCTGGATCGCCCTGATTATCCTGCCAGCAATTTTTTTTAACAGTCAATATCTTTATTGGGCTCTTCGTCCGCTGACCGAATCTTTTTATATGTTTTTCATAGGATGTCTGATTCTTTGTCTGAGCGCTGTGAATAGGAACTGGAAATCAAATCACTATGGAATACCTTTGATGGCCGGTCTGGTATGTGGGCTGGGTTTTTTGTCCCGTCAGATCGGCATCCTTCTTTTTCCTTTCTTAACCGGATTTTTTCTCCTTTTTTTCCTTTTTCCAAAGGAAGTGTCCAGGAAAACCGTGGTCAAAAAATATTTCTGGGCTTTTCTTGGGTGGCTAATAATCCTCCTACCCTATAGCGCAGCCGTTTATTATCAAACCGGCCAACAGCCTCTTACCCAATATTTCCGCATGAATCAATACCAGGTGAAAACAAATGACCCCGAAGTATTAAAAGAAATTAAGAATATCGAAGCCATAGCTGAAAACAGATATTCCACCATTATTGAAAAAAGGCGGATGCTGTGGAAGCTCTTGCCTGACGGCTCTGAAATGTATGGGTATGTCACAAGTGATCCCTTGGGCCAAAACAAACTAAGCCTTTTCCAAAAATTTTTGCATAATAGTAAACACATCTATCTGCTACTGGAAAATGCTTCAAGGAATTTTGATCACCTTAAAAAAACCCTTGGTGGGTTTGCCTACTTTCTTTTCTGGATCTTTTGCCTGACACCGTTTTTTATTAAAACGGCTTCCATAGACAAAATCAGTCGTCTGATCATTCCCTCTTTCATCTTTTTTTATACAGCCGTACTTTCCTCTCTCGGTGGTCTTGTTCCCCGTTATACCCAAATCTTATTCCCTTTTGCCTTGATCCAGATCGCTACAGAGGCCTATTTCTTTTTTACCTTTGGGATGGGCCTTCTACGTCTTAAGGAATACTTTGCCGCAGGATTGTTGGGGATTCTGGTTTTTATTCTCCTCTCTAACACCCCTGTTCCTTTCACAAAATTGACCACCTTCCCTGACACCGGGATTGATTATCAAACATTCAAACCGCTTAGGGCTATCATTAACAATGAGCCTGTATTCTGCCTGACTCCCGACCAGTCCTATCTTTCCGGGGGCCAATTTCGTCTAATGCCCAACGATACGTTGGAGAAGGTGGTAATGTATGCAAAAAAAACCAGGGTCCGTTGGCTGCTGGTCAGTTTATCCCCGCGAAATTTAAGCGCACTGCATTTTTATAAGAATGTCGACTGGTACAACTTCGACCTGGAGAAAAAATCCCCGGAATGGTTTAAATGTTATGGCTCAACTTCAGATGGCAGCATGAAGCTTTTTCGGTTTCGATAATTTATTTCGGTCCATCTCAACGTTCAGGAACGATATGTATAAATCAAAAACTCTATGTATCGTCATACCCGTCTATAACGAAGAAACCCAAATCAGGAGTGTGATCGAGTCCATACCATCCTTTGCTGACTGCCTGGTGGTCGTGGACGACTTCAGCCAAGACAACAGCTTATCAATTGTAAAAACCCTGCAAAAAGGCCGCCACAATCTTGTGGTCATGGAACACGGACAAAGGAAGGGATGCGGGGCAAGTGTGGCCTCGGGCTTCAAATGGGCCAGGGATAAGGGATTTGACATCGTAGTCCGCATGGACGGGGATGGGCAGATGAATCCCGACGACTTGCCAAAACTTCTCGATCCGATAGTGGAAGGAAAAGCTGACTTCAGCAAAGGCAACAGGTTTTATTCCGGTCAGGCCTATGAAAAAATGCCGAAAATTAGATACTTCGCCAATGCCTTCCTGTCCTTGATCAGTAAAATAGTATCCGGATATTGGTTTGTCTCCGATTTTCAATCCGGGTATGTAGCCATGAATAATAAAGTTTTAACCACTATTGACTGGGAGCGGATGTATAAAAAATATGGACAACCCAATGACTTGCTGGTCCGTTTGAATGTCTTTAATTTCAGAATCAGCGATGTTCCTGTAGAACCCCTTTATA
>QZIK01000062.1 GCA_003599015.1 Desulfobacteraceae bacterium
CTTGCTGTGTTGCCAGCAATAGTTTTCTTAGGTTGTGCTGCCCAAAAGGTTCCGATAACTGATTCAAGCTTTGAACCTTATAAGTTTTCAGCCAAGGATTATGTTCAGAAGGTTGATAATTTTCTCGTAATCCTTGATGCATCAACTTCCATGTCCGATAAGTATAAGGATAGCATCAAACTTAACCTTGCCAGGGATACGGCATCCAAAATGAACCAGACTATTCCGGAACTGGCATTTAAGGCAGGACTGCGGACCTTTGGCCAGGGTGAATGTCTTCCCAGAGGGACAACCTCGCTAATCTACGGTATGACGCCTTTTGCAAAGGCCGATCTTGGTGATGCCTTGAATAAGGTAAAGTGCACAGGAGGGAACAGCCCCCTGGATGATGCCATAGAAGCGTCGGGACCTGATATCTCCAAGCTGGCTGGAAAAACAGCTCTGTTGATTTTTAGTGACGGTCTCCAGATGGAGGATGCGCCAGTGGCTTCCGGGGCGCTGAAGAAGGCAATGGGAGACAACCTGTGCATTTATACAATACAGATAGGGGATTCCCCTGTCGGCAAAAAACTGCTTGAACAGGTGGCAAAAGACGGAGGATGCGGATTTTCCGTAAATGCGGATGATATATCCTCGGCGGCAGGCATGGCTGATTTTGTTGAAAAGGTTTTCCTGCAGAAGGCCGCAGTAAAAGACAGCGACGGTGATGGAGTTCCTGATGACAGGGATAAATGCCCCAACACGCCCAAAGGCGTAAAGGTGGATGCTGATGGATGCCCCATCAAGGTCGCCCCTGCTCCAGGTGTTGTGGACAGCGATGGCGACGGAGTGCCCGATAACTTGGACCAGTGCCCTGGAACTCCTGCCGGTGCAAAGGTAGACGAAAGGGGATGCTGGGTAATCAAGGGTGTATGGTTTGACTTTGACAAGGCAATAGTGAAAAAAGAATACGCCAGGACCCTTGAAGAGGTTGCCGCAGTGCTCAAGGCGAATCCGGCTTTAAAAATTGCACTTGAGGGTCATACATGCAACGTGGGCACCCCTGAATACAACCAAAAATTATCCGAGAGAAGGGCCAAGGCCGTAAAGAAGTATCTGGAGGGTCTAGGAGTATCCGCTCAAAATCTTTCCACTAAGGGATATGGTCTTACAAAACCTTGTTCGTCAAACAAGACCAAGGACGGAAGGGCCAAGAACAGGAGGGTTGAACTTACCCCTGTTAAATGAGGCGTGATCAACCGAAAAAGGGCAGGCGGGCAAAGCCTGCCCTTTTTTGTTTGAATGTAAGCCGAATGCCTAGATTTTTTATGGAGGGAGGAACTGTGAAACGTTTATTTTCTATCTTCCTGTTTGTATTCATGGCTTTTTTGCTGGTTCATTCAGCCGGAGCAGATGAGATTTGGCTTAAGAATGGAGACAGGCTCAGTGGAAAAATTATAGGAATGGAAAAAAAGGAGATGGTTTTTTCAACATCCTATGCGGGCCAGATCAAAATCAATTGGGACGAGGTGGTCAAGTTCAGGACCGATGAAGCCGTCAGTATAGAACTGGGACCTGAAACAAGACTGAAGGGTATCATAGCCGTAACGGAGGATGGGAAGCTCCAGGTTCAGTCTCAGGGCATCGAGGGGACGGCACGTTTTGAGACATCCAAGGTCCAGGCCATAAATCCGGCCCCGCCTGCGCCTGCTGTGACTTTAAGCGGCAGCATAAATGCCGGTGTGACCATTACAGAGGGTAATACCGAGACAGAGAGCATTTATGTGGATGCAGAGCTGGTTGCCAGGACCTCGCGAAACCGCGTAACCCTTGGCGGTATTCACAGGGAGGCCAGGGAGGATGAAGATAAGACGGCCGACAACACTACGGTTTATATGAAATACGACTACTTTCTTACAGAAAAATGGTACCTGCTTGCAACCGGGACCGGTGTGAAGGACAAGTTCAAGGATCTCAATCTCAGATCAACCGCAGGTCTCGGTCTCGGCTATCAGTTTTTCGACACCCCATTAACGAAGCTTGCTTTTGAAGCAGGCTTGAGTTACGTAAACGACGACTACAAGGTGGCTGAAGACAAAGACTACATGGCCGGACGCTGGGCCGCTAATTTCAGCCATCATCTTATAAAGGATCGCCTTATGTTCTTCCATGGCCATGAGGGTCTGGTAAGCCTTGAGGACGCCGATGATATTTTTATCAGAAGCAAAACAGGTCTGAGGCTGCCTATTGTGGATAAATTAAACGCTACCCTCCAGCTCAACTATGACTGGGACAACTCTCCGGCAGAGGGAAAGAAAAGGGATGATACGGCATACATCCTCACCCTTGGGTATGCATGGTAGACTGCTTGGATGAAAGGAACTGGGTCAAGGTTTTTTCTGCTGCTTTGAAGCGGTCCCTTGTATTCATTTTCCTGATGTGCTTTCTTGCCAGCAATAATTCCTATGCCTGGTTCGACGAAACCCATCTGGCCATTGCCAGAGCTGCCGGTTATGACAAATGGTTTCATTCCTGCGGAGCGGACATGGTCAAAACCAAGTACCCTGCGGAGGCATTCAACCATTTTGTGAGAAATCCACCTGGAGCCACTATAACAGCGGAAAGAGTCATGGCCCAGGTCGGACTTTATAATCAGAACGATGAAAGGGGCCATTTGTATGGTGCTGTCATTGCATCCTTGAGAGATTATCTTCGAGATAAAAGTGAGGGTAGATACCCTGAATACCACCTGGCCTTCTGTGCGCATTATGTGGGAGACCTATCCCAGCCCTTGCATCACACCCTTGCCAGTGATTACAACATCAGACACCACAAGTACCACGATGGCATCATCAATGATACGGTCCTGGATAAGATTGACAGGATAAAGATCATGCCGATAATCATAGAATCTGAAAACGATCTTGCAGAAAATATTGCGATGATAGCATCCAAGGCAACTGAGCTTGGCCACAGGATAGAGGCAGAAGGAAGACTTCTTACTGAGGAGGAGGCCTATGCACAGATAAGCCTCAGCGCCTCTCTGCTGAAGGCCATACTGATTTATATAGGCCGGCTGCCCTCATCAGGCGATTAGTCCGGTGGGCGGACGAATCTGTCGCGTTCCGCAAGAACCGCTATGCTGGTTCCTGAATATGCCTTTGAGATGAGACGGGCGACCGGCCTGAGGAAAAGGTTTTTTTTGAGCCTGGCCTTTACCGTCTCGGAATGGTAGGTTTTGCTTCGCTTGATTAAAAAACCAGTCTTTTCAAGGAGCAGAAAAAGGCTTTTTGGACTGAAATGCCACAGGTGGTATGGAAGCTGCCAGCCGATCCATTTATCTTTCATGGCAATTGCATCCGTGCTTTCGTAATTGGGCACGTCTATCGCAATTATGCCGTCCGGTTTAAGCCATCCGGCTGTGACCTCGAGTACTTCAACGGGATTATCGGTATGCTCAAGGGTATGCCACATGGTTATGATGTCGAAGGAGGAACGGGGAAAATCCGTTGCTTTGGTGTCACCAATGACCACCTGAAGCCCAAGCTTTTTTGATGCATAGTCAACTGCCCAGGGAGAGACATCCAGCCCGCAGACCTCAAACCCTTTTTCCCTGCAGGCAGCCAGGAAATAACCGTAACCGCATCCAATGTCCAGGATGCGTCCATGGGTTTTTATTTTTCTTACAAAGTCCACCCGGTGGGATTCGCTCCTAAGTCTTTTCACCAGTTCAGGGCTTCCAGGGGGAAGCCCCTGGTCATACTGGGCGCCAAAATATTCAGCTTTATAGAGACCTGCCAGCACATCATTTGCAGGTCTGGGGTCAAGCATTCCCAGCCCGCATCTTCGGCATTTGAAAACCTTCCACTTTTCAATGCTCAAAAGGAGGTCTTTTTCCAGGTTCCCGCACAATACACACTCTGGTTTTGAATGTTTCATCTCAATGTCCCTTCAAGTCCATTATTTTTGGGCGGTTTTATTTAGATGCCTTATTGAAAATCCCCGACATAATAAGGCAGCCTTCCAAGCCTGCAAAACTAACTTCAGTATATATGAATGGAACAATATGGAAAATCTATGGTAAACTTTTTTATCCTCCAACAACGAGCACGGGTAATAAGAAAGATTAAAGGGATGCGGTCAGTGGATTGTGGAGCCAAAGACGATTTCCGGATAAAGAAACGATTAGAAGCAAAGTCGGTTCTTACGGTGCGGTGGCTCGGAAGGGTGCCTTACCGCAAGGGTCTTTTAATGCAGGAAGAAATCGTGTCTTTGCGGTCAGCCGGGAAAATAAAGGATACTCTGCTTCTGCTTGAGCATCCCCACACCTATACCGTAGGAACCCGCGGAAACGAGGGATGTTTTCCGTCATGCAGGATCGATTTGGAAGCCAAGGGTGTGCATTTCCATATGGTCGAACGTGGAGGAGATGTAACATATCACGGTCCCGGTCAGCTCGTGGGATACCCTATCATTGACCTTAAACCGATGGGGCTTGATTTGATAAAATACGTTAGGAACCTTGAAGACGTGTTGATCCTCTCCATCGAGTCATTCGGGGTGAAGGCCGACAGACTTAAAGGATATCCCGGGGTGTGGGTTGGGAGTGAAAAGATAGCTGCAATAGGAATAAAAGTTAACAAAGAAGGCGTTGCTTTTCATGGTTTTGCCTTGAATATTACAACTGATCTTGATTTTTTTTCCTTTATCGTGCCCTGCGGGATAAAGGATAAAGGAATAACGAGCCTGGCAAAGATTCTTGGAACCTCTCCTTCCATGGACGAGGTAGTTGGTGCGGTTGCCGAATCATTTAAAAAGGTCTTTCAGGTTGAGCTGAACCTCTCTATGGCCGCAAACATGTCATCCGGCTTCAAAGGCTTGGAGATGTAATCATCCATCCCTGCCTCAAGGCAGCGTTCCCTGTCCCCCTTCATGGCATGAGCGGTCATGGCGATTATGGGAATATGTCCGCCAACCTTACGTTCCTTTTCCCTTATGAGTCTGGTTGCCTCAAAGCCGTCCATCTCAGGCATTTGAACGTCCATCAGTACAAGATCAAAAATACTCTTCTCCAGTTCATCAAGAGCCTCTCTGCCGTTTCCCGCAACCACAACCCTGTGGCCTCTCTTTTCCAGAAGCCGCACAGCCAGTTTCTGGTTGACAGGGTTGTCTTCTGTCAAAAGTATCGCCAGCCTCTTTCTTTCATCTCGGATCAGATGCCTTGTGATTACCTGTTTCTTTTCTATGGGCTCATATCCGAGTGCCAGGGCGATGGCTTCAAGGAGTTCGGACTGCCTGACCGGCTTGAGGAGATAACCTGAGATTCCAAGCTCTCTACACCGGGAGGCATCTCCCTTTTCGCCCATGGAAGTAAGAACTATAATCTTCAGGGATTGGGCTGCCTGGTGTTCCTTAACCTTCTTGGCAAGGGAAAAACCGTCTGTGACAGGCATACAGTAATCCAGTAGCATTAGATCAAATGCCTGGGAATTTTTCCATGCCGATTCCAGTTTGGCAATCGCCTCTTCCGCATTGCGGGCTTCCGAGGCCTTGAGTCCCCATGACGTGGTCATTTCCCTGAAGATGATACGGTTTGTTTCGTTGTCATCCACAATGAGGACCCTTGTGCCTGTCAGATCCTGAATCGCTTTGCGGGGTTTAAGTCGGACAGACGTCCTGCTTAATGGAAACATTGCAGTAAATCGAAAGGTGCTTCCTTTTCCCTGCTCGCTTTCCACCCAGATCTTTCCGCCCATAAGTTCCACAAGCTGTTTTGATATGGTTAGACCCAGTCCGGTTCCCCCATAGGTCCTGGTTATTGATCCGTCCGCCTGTTGGAAGGACTCAAATATTGAGGATATTTTTCCGGGTGCTATGCCGATGCCAGTATCCGTCACCGAGAACTGAAGTACTGCTGAATCATCGTATTCCTCAGCCACTTCAACGCTGATCCCTATCTCTCCGCTGTTGGTGAATTTCACCGAGTTTCCGGTAAGGTTCATGAGCACCTGGCGCAGCCTTGTAGGATCTCCAATAAGGGCGGTAGGAACATCAGGCTTGATGTGGCAGGTCAGTTCAACGCCTTTCGCATGAGCCTTTACGGCCAGGGTTCCTGCTACATTTTCAAGGGTCGTTCGCAGATCAAAATCAATCTTCTCAAGTTCAAGCTTGCGTGCTTCTATCTTGGAGAAATCAAGGATGTCGTTGAGAATCGTAAGAAGAGATTCTGCAGAGTTCTTGACAATTTCAAGATATTCCCTCTGCTCCTTATTGAGTTCTGTGCCAAGGGCGAGATCCGTCATTCCAATAACGCCGTTAAGGGGTGTTCGGATCTCGTGGCTCATGTTTGCCAGAAACTCACTCTTCGCCCGGTTGGCCTCCTCAGCCTGCTGTCTGGCCTGTACAAGAGGCGTTACATTGATAACATTCAGGAGAATGCCCTCATAAGTGATACCGGTATATATGGGCTGAAGTCTCAAGATGACCTCATCTTTCCCTATTGGTTTTTGTATAACCACGTGAGGAAGCCCCGGTTTTTCACGAAACTCCTTGATGAAACCAAGAACCCTTGTGTTGATTTCTTCTGTGTGAAATTCCCTTATATTTTTTCCTAATATCTCCTCACGGCTCTTGCCCACGAAATTGCAAAAGTATTCATTGACCTCGACGACCACATCTTTTGCGTCGGCAAAAACCACTCCCTCCTCCATGCCTGATATCATGGCGGATAGCTTTGCATTTGCCTCTTCAAGCTCTCTTGTTCTCTCCTGGATAAGGACCTGGGCCCTGTCCCTATATCCTCTAAGAACCTCCTCTCTTTCTTTGAAAACAGTGTAATCACGACTCACCACAAGCACTTTGCAGCCCTCTCCCGGGCCGGCCTTAATTGGATGCAATGTCGTGCTGAGATAAACGCCCTTTCGTTCATCCTGATAGGTAAGGGGTCTGGCCGAGGCGACCACCTCGTCATGGTGGGCCTTTCTTTTCTCTCTAATTGCAGGCGGAAACATACTGAAGGCATCCTTGCCCATGAGCTCTTCGAGTGGTTTTCCGAACGCCGCCGCTGCAGCGGAATTGAGGGTTAGGATCCTTCCCTCGGCATCCAAAAGAAGTATCCTGTCCGGAGAAGAATGGAGCAGGGCGTCAATAAAAAGGAGCCCTTCCCAAGTTGTCCGGCCCTGCAAGTTTTGCTTTGACAAGACACTTTCAATCTGTTCAATTCGTCTCATCATGTCGCCATCAGGAGCCTTCCTGTCCATTATTTTAATCTCCTTCTCGGGCTTTTGGCCTTTTTTAATAACACAATTAGTGCAACAATAATATCACATCCTCAACTCATGTTCAAAGGCCATAGCAACAAGTTCATTTTCCGAAGCCTGGGTTCCAGGGTATAAATCAAAGGAGCATCGGCATATGAATCTCAGGGGGCTCCCGTGTTGACTTTTTCGGTGCTTGGAATATGATCAAACGGAAGCACGAAATTGTCCGAAATTTATCAGGTCCGGGGCTGCGGTCCAGGGCCTTGAGGAGTTGAGCCTTGAAGACGATCATTGTGGGAGCGGGTGAAGTAGGTTTTCATATAGCACAGAGGCTTTCGGAGGAGAGACACGACGTCATCCTTATTGATAAGGACCCCAACAAGATAAAAAGGGTAAACGAGAATCTGGACATTCAGGCCCTGCTGGGTCCTGGTACGAGCGCTCACCTTCTTAAAGAGGCAGGGATAACGGCGGCGAGTATGCTTGTTGCCGTTACGGACAGCGATGAGGTAAATCTGGTTGCATGCATGATAGCCAGGAAGCTCAACCCTGTCATGACCAAGGTGGCCCGTGTCCGAAACGACGAATACCTCGACTCCAATCTATTCGACCGTGAATTGCTTGGAATTGACCATATAATCAGTCCCGAACTGGTTATGGTAAGGACCATCATTGATCTTTTGGAGGTGCCGGGGGCATCGGAGGTTATTGATTTTGTCGAGGGGAGGGTAAAGCTCATCGGATTGACCGTTTCCAAGGATTCCCCTTTGAAGGGGGTCCGTCTGAGCTCCCTCCCTAGTCTTGAGGAAATCTTTTTGGTCGGCGCCATAGTTCGCGGAAACACTGTATTTATTCCAAGGGGACAGGATACCATCCACGAGGGTGACCTTGTGTACCTTGTCCTGCGCAGGGAGGATGTGCGTTCCGTATTAAGCAATGTCTTCAAACTCAAGCAGGACCCCGTAAGCAGGGTTCTCATCGTCGGCGCAGGACAGGCGGGCACAGAGCTTGCCAAAGCCCTTGAAAAGAAAAAGATAACTGTAAAGATCGTGGACAAGGATGCGGAGAAATGTTCCGCTCTTGCAGAAACCTTGGAAAGGACTATCGTCATAAACGGCGATGGTACGGACAGAGACCTGCTCCTTGAGGAAAATATAGGCGAGATGGACTTCGTTGTAGCGCTTACAGAGGATGAAGAAAACAATGTCTTTGTTTCATTGCTGGCAAAGGCCCTTGGGGCCGGCAGGACCATCACCCGTATAAGTAAGCTGAGCTATCTGCCCATAGTATCAACCCTGGGCATAGACATGGTTGTAAATACAAGGCTTTCAGCAGTAAGGGCCATCCTTCAGAATATAAGAAAGGGAAAGGTCATTTCTGTTGCCCCCCTGAAAGGGGAATACGCTGAAGCCATTGAGGCTGAGGCCCTTGATACCTCTGATATTGTCAATGTGCCTCTGTCCAAGGTTGGTTTTCCAAAGGGAGCCATTCTTGGAACTGTAGTCAGGGGAGAACAGGTAATAATACCAAGGGGCGATACGGTCGTTCTTCCGGGTGACCGCTTGATAATAATGGCGTTGCGAAACGTCATTCCAAAGCTTGAAAAACTTCTGACGGTCAAGCTGGAATATTTCTAATGCACTGGCTTGTCATATTGAGGTTTACGGCCCTGCTGGCTGTCTTTATCTCCGGCACCATGTTTCTTCCCCTGGCCGTATCTTTGATTTACGGTGAAACAGATTTTTATGCCATCCTGCTTTCCATGGGCATTACATTTGCCGCCGGGCTGAGTTGCGTTCTGCTTACATCAGGGGAAAAAAACGAGCCGCTCAATCACAGGGACGGCATGGCCATCGTGGCCTTGGGTTGGATTGGAGCAGGACTTATCGGTACCTTGCCGTATCTGTTTTCAGGCGCCATCCCTGATTTCACGGATGCCTACTTTGAATCAATTTCAGGGTTTTCCACGACCGGGGCATCAATAATCAATGACATAGAGTCCATGCCCAAGGCTATCCTGATGTGGAGGAGCATGACCCAGTGGCTGGGAGGGATGGGGATTATTGTGTTGTCCATTGCAGTACTTCCTTTCATCGGGGTTGGGGGCATGCAGCTTTACCGTGCTGAAACGCCGAGCCCGGTTGTTGACAAACTTAAACCCAGAATATCTGAGACTGCAAGGGTTCTCTGGAAGGTATATCTGGCTCTGACCCTTGCCCAGATAGGTCTTCTTATGGCGGGCGGCATGGATATGTTCGATGCGGTAAACCACGCATTCTGCACCATGCCCACCGGGGGGTTCTCAACCAAAAATACAAGTGTGGCCTATTTTAACAGCGCTTATTTTGATGTCATCATAGTAGTTTTTATGCTGCTTGCCGGGATCAATTTTTCTCTGCATTATCGTTTTCTTAATGGAGATCTAGGGGTATTCGCCAAAGACCCTGAGTGCAGGGTTTTTCTAATACTGACGGCGTCTCTTATAGCCCTCGTAGCCTTCGATCTTTATGGAACGGTATTTGAGTCTTTTTGGAAATCCCTGAGGGCAGCGGCTTTTCAGGTAAGTTCAATTATCACTACCACAGGTTTTGCGACGGAGGATTTTGACAGGTGGCCTTCATTATCCAAACAGATCCTGCTGGGATGTATGTTTGTGGGCGCAATGGCAGGATCCACAGGGGGAGGCATGAAGGTAATGAGGATAGTGCTTCTGGTCAAACATGCCTTCCAGGAGCTCTTCAGGCTTGCTCATCCGCACGCCGTGAGCACAGTAAAACTTGGAGGCAGGCCGGTTCCTCCGGATGTTATGAGCAGCATCTGGGGTTTTTCGATTTTGTACTTCCTTCTTTTTATTGTCGGCACGTTAATGATGTGTATCCTGGGGATGGATATGACCAGTGCGTTCTCCTCAGTTGCCTCTGCAATCGGCAACATAGGCCCGGGACTGGGCGTCGTCGGTCCTGCTTTGAATTACGTGGAAGTGCCTGTTGCCGGAAAATGGATACTGGTGTTCTGCATGCTTGTCGGAAGGCTTGAGATTTATACTGTGCTGGTCTTGCTGACGCCTGAGTTCTGGAGGAGGTAGACATAATTAAGTCCCGTGCCCTTATGCGGGGAAAAATTCCCGGGTCAGCAGATTATAAGGAAGGATTGGAATGAATACGGAAAATCAAATCAAAAATATCGTTATATCGGTGCTTGGAACAGACAGACCGGGCATAGTGGCATCGGTTTCAAAGGCTCTTTTTGACAACGGCTGTGATGTCAGGGATGTCAGCCAGACCATACTGCAGAATGAGTTTGCCGGCATATTCGTTGTGTCCATGAGAGGCGAAACGGACTTTGAAAGACTTCAACAAAGCCTTCGGCAATCCCTTGGTGTACAGGGGCTCGCCGTATTTCTTAAACCAATTACTCAGGGCGCGCAGGAAGAGGTCCTCCCTAAAGGGGAACCTTTTGTGGTAACGACCATGGGGCCCGACCGGATGGGGCTTGTGGCAGGAATAACAGAGGTAATGGCAGGTTTTGGAGTTAATATAATGAACCTCAAGGCTATTTTCAGGGGAGGAAATGATCCTACGAACAATATAATGATCTACGAGGTAAATGTGCCTGTCGGATTGGATCAGAGGACCTTCAGGGAAGCTCTGGCGAGAAGGGCCAGGGAACTGGAGTTGGATCTGAGTATGCAGCACAGGGACATATTCGAGGAAATCAACAGGCTTTAGACAGATCAAAGGAATAGCAGATGCTTACGGAAAGAGAAGTTCTTTCAACAATTGAGATGCTTAAAAACGAACACCTGGATGTCCGTACTGTAACCCTTGGGATAAGTCTCCTGGAGTGTGCTAGCCACATCCCTGACATCTTCCGGGAGAGGTTGCGAAAAAGGATACTTAGCCATGCCAAAGACCTGGTGAGAATATGTGACGAGGTTGGGGACAAATACGGTATTCCGGTAGTCAATAAACGTATTTCGGTAAGTCCGATCGCTGTCGCCGCAGCAGGATCGTCATCGTCTGAGCTTGTAAAAACGGCAATGATCATGGATGAGGTTGCAGGTGAAGTAGGTATTGATTTTATCGGAGGATTCAGCGCCCTCGTGGAAAAGGGGATTGCAAGGGGAGACCTATCGTTGATCGAGGCTGTCCCAGAGGCTCTGGCCACAACGGAACGGGTCTGTTCATCCATAAATGTCGCCTCCACCAGGGCAGGCATTAACATGGATGCCGTATACATGATGGGAAATACCATCAGACGCGCAGCAGAGGCCACGGCGTCCGCGGGTGGTCTTGCATGCGCCAAGCTGTGTATTTTTGCCAATATCCCGCAGGATATTCCTTTTATGGCAGGCGCCTACCTGGGTGTCGGCGAGCCTGACGCTGTAATAAATGTTGGGGTAAGCGGCCCTGGAGTGGTTAAAAAAGCCATTGACAGGGCCCTGGCCTCCGAAAAGAGTCTGGATCTGGGAAGGCTATCAGAGATCATAAAAAGGACGGCATATAGGGTAACACGTGTAGGTGAGCTTATAGGAAGAGAGGTGGCAGGAAATCTTGGAGTTCCCTTCGGCGTAGTGGATCTTTCGCTGGCTCCCACGCCCAATGTGGGCGACAGTGTAGGAGAGATTTTTCAAAGCCTCGGGCTCGGCAGCATAGGCATGCCTGGGTCCACAGCTTTGCTTGCCATGCTTAACGATGCAGTGAAAAAAGGCGGGGCTTTTGCAAGCTCCTATGTTGGAGGGCTGAGCGGGGCATTCATACCGGTGAGCGAAGATCTGAATATTGCAACGGCTGCAAAAGAAGGTATTTTGAGCATTGAAAAGCTGGAGGCCTTAACAAGTGTGTGCTCGGTTGGCCTTGACATGGTCGCTATCCCCGGAGAGACATCCGCCGAGACCATAGCCGCAATAATAGCCGACGAAATGGCAATAGGAGTAATCAACAAGAAAACCACGGCTGCCAGATTGATCCCTGTTCCTGGAAAGAGGGCAGGTGATAAGGTCTTTTTTGGAGGTCTTCTGGGTGAGGCAACCATAATCCCTGTGCGCGACGGCGGTTCAGGAGGGTTCGTACGCATGGGAGGAAGGATTCCGGCACCTATTCAAAGCCTTGTGAACTGATGTCACGGGAATGCCTGTCGGCTTTCTTAAACAACTTGACATGGAAGACCTTCTCAGGTATTCCCTGATCCCTGAAACTTTTCCATCTTTTTCTTGGGAGGTGAAACCGGTCAGATACAGGGTTGAGGTGTTAAGCACTCATCCTGAAGGTGATTGTATTAAGGATTTTGTTTGTAACAACGCCACACTCAAATGTTAAGGAGGATGTTATGGACAAGAGAGTTTTTAAAGTTATCCTTAGCCTGGTTCTTACCCTTTTTTTCACCTCAACATTTAACTTCACTACGGGAGTTTCCTACGGTAAAGAGAAACCTATAATAGTAGGCGCGCCTATTCCAAGGGCAAGCGCTTACGGTCAGAACGGCGAACGCGGCATGATAATGGCTGTGGAGGAGATAAACGCTGCGGGTGGCGTCAAGGTTGCCGGCAAGATGAGACCCATTAAACTGGAAATCATTGACAGCCGTGACGAGGAGCCTGGTGTCCCCACAAGCGAGGTGCTGCTTGCCATAGAAAAACTGATACTTCA
>QZIK01000100.1 GCA_003599015.1 Desulfobacteraceae bacterium
TAGACAGGGAAGGATGGTTTCATACGGGCGACCTTGGAGATATGGATTCGGACGGCTATGTAAGGATAACAGGCAGGCTTAAAGAGGTTATAAAGAGAAATGATATTGAGATATTTCCTGTGGAGATAGAAGAGCTGCTTTACGGCTTTCCAAAGATCTCAGAGGTTCAGGTCTTTGGATTTCCGGATCCTAAGTCAGGGCAGGAGGTTGCTGCATGGGTTAAGGCAAGGGAGGGAGCCGACCTAACAGTTGAGGAGCTGTGTGAATATGCCAGGAAACATGTGGCATCTGAAAAGGTGCCGCACTATTTTAAGATCGTCTCAAGCTTTCCCACGACCAGGAGCGGAAAGGTACAGAAATTCAAACTGTCTGAACTTGCGGCCGCTGAATATGGTCGGAAAGGAAACGGTGCTCCCTCATTATACACATGTTCATGATTACCCGGATGCCTGCATTACGGGCCTTTTCCGCTGCATCATTATGCACGACCCCTAGCTGCATCCATATTGCATTTACACCCTTTTCTATCGCCTCATCAACAACCTGCGGGACCCTTGAGTTATTTAAAAACAGGTTTGCGGCGTCCACCTTGAAAGGTATTTCGTTGAGGTTCCTGTAACACTGCCTTCCCAGAATTTCCCTTTGGCCCGGATTGACCGGTACGACCTCATAACCCTGGGAGATGAGGTATCGGGCGACCTTGTTGCTGTCTCTTTCAGCCTTTGGTGATATTCCAACAATAGCTATGGATCTGCAGCTTCCCAGAATCTCTATGATATCTTCCCTGGAGCTCGAAGATGACGGAATTTCGCAGGCAGTATGATCTCCCTGGCGCATTGCTTTTTGTTGTTTTTCTTCCATTCTCAGGCTTGTTTTATTGGATTATGCTCTTTAGCTGATCTGCTTTTTCTTTGATCTGTACGGCTTTTTTCAAGCCGGGGACCTGCTCGATTGCCTTTTTGGCCATCCGGCTTTCAAGCGAGAGTGTATCCTTGCTTTGCCCTTCTGCAGTCCTTGTATCTGATTTGGTTTCAGGGGCTCCGCTTTTGGCTGTTTCATTTTTTATGTTCTTAAGCTCTCTTATTGCTCCTCCGAGACCCTTTCCGATCTCAGGCAGACGCCTTGCTCCAAAAATGAGCAGCACAATAATCGCTATTATGGCAAGCTCAGATCCTCCGAATCCAAACATATCCCTGCTCCTTTTTAAGACCTATTAAAGGCCTGCAAACTCCACTGCGGGCGCCTCTTCAGGGCGCTCTTTGATTTCTCCAACGTGGTAGGCATTCAGATCCATGGCATTCAGACGCAATATTACATCGGATACGTCCTCTCCCCTTACAACGATAATAAGGCCCAGTCCGTTATTAAAGGTGCGCATCATTTCATCATCGGAGATTCTTCCTGCCTCCTTTAGGAACTTGAAAACAGGAGGAGGAGTCCACCCGGCCCTGTTAATGACTGCTTTGCATCTTGAGGGGAGAATGCGGGGGATATTGTCCGTAAATCCTCCTCCTGTGATGTGTGATATGCCGAAAATCTTGAAATCCCTTCTGAGCGAAGATATCGCCTTGACATAAATCCTTGTGGGCTCAAGGAGTTCTTCCCCGAGGGTCCTCCCGAATTCCGGAACAAAATCATTAACCGACATCTTGAGTTCTTCAAAACATATCTTTCTGACAAGGGAAAAGCCGTTACTGTGGAGTCCACTGGATGCTATTCCAACCAACTGGTGGCCCACGGCGATCTCCGATCCTTCAAGGAGTTCGGAGTTGTCGGCAAGACCAACGACAAACCCTGCCAGGTCGTATTCTCCCTGGGCGTACATGCCCGGCATCTCCGCTGTCTCTCCGCCTATGAGGGAGCAGCCGGCCTCCAGACACCCTGCTGCAATGCCTTTTAGGATATCCTTTGCCTTGTCAAGGTCCAGCCTGCCCATTGCAAGGTAATCGAGAAAGAAAAGAGGAGATGCCCCCTGCACCACTATATCATTTACACACATCGCAACCAGATCAATGCCGACAGTGTCGTGTTTATCCATCATGAATGCGACCTTCAGTTTTGTTCCGACCCCGTCTGTTGAGGCGACCAGCACCGGTTTCTTCATGTGCTGGACATTAAGGGAAAAGAGACCTGCAAAGCCGCCGATCTCGGTCATCACCCCAGGCTTAAATGTCTCACTTACTATGGGCTTGATGATGTCGATGAACTTGTTGCCAACGTCAATATCAACCCCTGCCTCAGCATATCTCCCTTTATGATTCATATCTTAAGATATCCTTTTCCCGTAACAGATCCAAAAATACATTATCTTCAGCCATATTTACTGATTTTATTAAGGCGCAGGATTTCTTGTCAATTCTTTTCTCTTGCCCGGACAACAGGGCTTCTGCTACTTGGTAGGAATGTCTTTAAATATACCTTATCATTTTGAAGGAATCCCTGAACTGGGAGTTTCCCTGATTTCATGCCGGGGCATAGGCCCAAAAAGAGCGGCCATACTTGCCGGACATGGTCTTGTGACAACCTTTGATCTGCTTTTCCATCTGCCTGTCGGATATCAGGACAGGACTGACTTTGTGCAGATTGCTCAGTTGTCCGAGAGGACGGAAGCCCTGGTAAAGGGCAGGGTGATCTCCTGGGCGGAGGAAGAAAGGACGAGGCGGGGCAGACCTGTTTTCAAGATAAAGGTTAATGACGGGACAGGGGAGCTTGACCTTGTCTGGTTTAACTATAGAAGGCCGCATCTTATCGGGATGGCCCGCAAAGGGTCCCTTATAACCGCATACGGCAGACTACATAAAAGAACCGGCAGAGTCGAAATGATCCATCCGGAAATATCAAAGACTTCCCCATTGGTTGATTGTAAACCGGAAGGGATTGTTCCTGTTTATGGATCTTTTTCAGGTTTGACAAGCCGCCTTATAAGGAGGTGGATTTATAGTCTTTTGGAAGCCAACGGTAAGTTTGCGGCAGATCCGCTTCCTGCTGAGATGCTTCGTGAAACAGGACTTCCCAGTCTGTTTGAGTCTCTCAGGGGAGTTCATCTCCCTGACTCAAAGAAACATTCCTTTGAGGATTTCAACTCAGGCTCAACGTCCTATCATCGCCGCCTGCAGTTTGATCGCTTTTTCTTTGTCATGCTGGCGCTGGCAAGAAAAAGAAGCCCTGCCCGGAGGGGAAATGCGCCTGTAATGAAAACCCCGGCTGATCTGCCTGAGCGAATTGAGTCAGCCTTAGCTTTCAATCTCACCTTTGACCAGAAGGCAGCCATTGAGGCCATAGCGGGGGATCTAAGGAGCGGCTTTCAGATGCACAGGCTACTTGAAGGGGATGTGGGATGCGGC
The DNA here is from genome assembly GCA_003599015.1 of Desulfobacteraceae bacterium. GTDB lineage: Bacteria > Desulfobacterota > DSM-4660 > Desulfatiglandales > Desulfatiglandaceae > CG2-30-51-40. The sequence goes on from QZIK01000100.1 coordinate 3,345, forward strand.
AAGACTGCGGTGGCTGCTGCAGCTGCCTGTATAGCTGTCATGAGCGGGTGGCAGGTTGCATTGATGGTGCCCACACAAATCCTTGCGAGGCAGCACTATGAGTATTTCATGGGACTTGTGGGAGCGATGGGATTTCGTCCCCTGCTTGTTCTTGGGGGCTCCAGTAAGGCTCAGAAAGTCAGTTCTGATCTCATCAGCCTAGGTCAGTGCAATCTGGTAATAGGAACCCACGCCCTTATAAACGAGTCTCTGCGATTCCACCGGCTTGGACTGGTGATCTTTGACGAACAGCACAGGTTCGGGGTTAGGCAACGATGGGAGTTATCATCAAAGGGAGAAAACCCACACGTGCTTGTTATGACCGCAACCCCTATACCAAGGACCCTGGCTTTGATCCTCTACGCAGAAAGGGAAATCTCCATAATCAGAGAACTTCCTTCCGCAAGAAAGCCTGTAAGGACGGTTTTGGTTCGGCGTGAGAGAAGGCAGGAGGTTTTTGTCGCCCTCAAGGATGCCCTGGCAAGGGGAGAGCAGGCAATTGTGATTTGTCCGGTTATTGATGAGACCGAAGATCAGGACCTTAAGGGGGCGGTCGAGATGGCTGAGAGGCTTAAAAAACTTTTTCCTCCCCCTCTGAAAGTGGCGCTTATTCATGGCCGGATGGGGGTTGATGAAAAAGATCTGATTATGGAGAGGTTCAGAAAGGGAGAGACCAATCTGCTGGTGGGGACCACTGTGGTGGAGGTGGGAATCCATGTTCCGGGGGCAACAGTAATGATAATCGAACATCCAGAACGGTTTGGCCTAGCTCAGTTGCATCAGCTCAGAGGAAGGGTCGGAAGGGGAGGTCTGGAGGCGGTTTGTTATCTTATGGTCTCAGAGGGACTTGCCGAGGCTGCCGTAAGGAGACTAGAGGTTCTTGAAGAGTGCTCGGATGGATTTGAGATATCATTAAAGGACCTTAAGACAAGAGGGCATGGGGAGCTTGCCGGGGTAAGGCAGGCGGGGGAAGGAGAGCTTGATATAAAGGAGATGCTCAGGGAACCGGAGCTTCTAAAATCAGCAAAGAATTGGGCGGAAAGGATCATCTCAGAGGACCCTTTGTTGGAAAGGTACGATCACCGTTTTTTGAGAGATATCATTGATGGTTTCGCCAAATAGAGGTTGCCTTTTTTAATGGCCGGCAATAAGATAACCAGCTCACAAATAGGGGATGTGTCTTCAAGATTTGAAAAACAAAATGGCCCTGGCATATCGAGGGCACTTAGATAGGAGGTGGGAAGCATGCACGAGTTTCGCAGAATGACGAGATTGCCGCCTTATGTATTTGCAACGGTCAACAAGATCAAGATGGAGGCAAGGCACAGGAATGAGGACGTCATAGACCTGGGAATGGGAAACCCCGACATTCCTACTCCAAAGCATATTGTTGACAAACTCATCGAGGCAGCCCAGAAGGGACATAACCATAGATATTCCGCCTCCATGGGCATTACCAAGCTCAGACACGCCATCTGCGACTGGTATAAAAGGAGATTTGAGGTCGAACTTGATCCGGATGAGGAGGCCATTGTTACCATGGGCGCCAAGGAAGGTTGCGCCCATCTGGTTCTTGCAACGATAAGCCCCGGGGATGTTGCCTTTGCCCCCAGCCCCACATATCCGATACATCCCTACTCGGTTATAATAGCGGGCGGTGATCTGCGCAGCATTCCCATAGGACCGGGAAGGGACTTTTTCGAAGATCTGCTTACAGCTACAAAGCAGACATGGCCTAAGCCAAGGATGCTAATCATTTCCTATCCCCACAACCCTACAACACAGGTGGTGGATCTGGCCTTTTTTGAAAAGATAGTGGATTTCTGTAGAGAACACAAAATGATGGTGATACACGACTTCGCCTATGCGGACCTTGTATTTGACGGCTATAAACCCCCCAGCTTTTTACAGGTACCGGGTGCCAAGGAGATAGGTGTTGAGCTTTTCAGCCTTTCCAAAAGCTATTCCATGGCAGGATGGCGTGTGGGTTTTTGCGTGGGAAACCGTGAGATGACCTCTGCTCTGAAGCGCATTAAGAGCTATCTTGACTACGGAGTGTTTCAGCCCATACAGATCGCATCCATTATTGCCCTCAACGGTCCCTATGATTGCGTGGAAAAGATAGTGGATATTTACAGGGAGCGAAGGGACGTCCTGGTGGACGGTCTTAACCGCATAGGATGGACAACCGAGAAACCCAGGGGAACGATGTTTGTCTGGTCCAAGATCCCTGAGCCTTATATCAAGATGGGGTCTGTGGCTTTTTCCACCATGCTCGTGGAGAAGGCCAAGGTTGCGGTCTCCCCAGGGGCCGGCTTCGGAGATTACGGTGATGAATACGTAAGATTTGCCCTTGTGGAAAACCCCCATCGCATCAGACAGGCCCTAAAGGGGATAAAACAGGTATTGTAAGGAGGAGTCATGGCCACAATAAACGTGGGCGTCATCGGGTTCGGCACCGTAGGTGCAGGAACCGTTGAGGTCCTTAGGGCCAACAGGGATGTGATAGCTGCACGTGTCGGTGCGGATATAGTGGTCAAGAAAATAGCAGACCTGGACATTGAATCAGACAGAGGCATTTCTGTGGAGAGGGGGCTTCTGACCACAAATGCAATGGAGATTATCGAGGACAGGGATATATCCATTGTGGTTGAACTAATAGGAGGTCTTGTAAAGGCAAAGGAATTCATCCTTTCGGCCCTTGAAAAAGGAAAGCATGTGGTTACAGCAAACAAGGCACTTCTGGCGGAGCACGGAAGAGAGATCTATGCTGCGGCGGATGCGGCTGGAGTAAATCTGGCCTTTGAGGCAAGCGTAGGGGGAGGCATTCCCATTATAGGCGCGCTCAGAAGAGGGCTTGCCGCCAACAGGATCAGGAGCATAATGGGCATACTGAACGGCACCTCCAACTACATACTGACCCGTATGACCAGGGAAAACCTCCCATACGCCAGGGTAGTTGAAGACGCCGTTCGTCTCGGCTATGCGGAAGATCCTCCGACTCTGGATGTGGATGGGACGGACGCTGCTCATAAGCTGGCTGTTTTAACCTCCATTGTCTTCGGCTCGCCTATCGCCATGTCCGACATATACCGTGAGGGAATAGCAAATCTTACTCCCGACGACATCCAGTATGCGGCAGACTTCGGCTACGGAGTAAAACTTCTTGCTTTGGCCAGAAACACAGGAGACGGTCTGGAGGCAAGGGTGCATCCTGCGATGGTCCCGAAGAATCACATAATGGCCAACGTAAACGATGTGTTTAACGCCATCTACATCGAAGGGGACTTTGTCGGCCCAAATCTTTACTACGGGCTCGGCGCCGGAAGAAGACCTACAGGCAGCGCAGTCGTATCGGACATCATTGAGATAGCTCGCCAGATAAGAAGCGGAGCAAAAAGACTTATGCCGCCCCTTGCCCATGTCCACACCCCCGGCGAGGCAATAAGGCTGCGGCCCATGGATCAGCTCAGGACCGACTATTATTTCAGGGTTTCGGCGGTTGACCGTCCCGGTGTGCTTTCCAGGATATCAGGGGTGCTGGGGGATCATGACATCAGCATTTCATCGGTTATCCAGAAGGGAAGGGATTTGAACGGCTCCGTCCCCATCGTGATGGTTACCCATGAGGCAATGGAAAGCAATGTGCGGAAGGCCATGGCGGTTCTGGGCGGACTTGATGTGCTCACCGACAAGATAGTGATGGTGAGGGTCGAGCGAGGATAGAAAGATTTGAGGAAAATGTTTTAATGGGTAAATATGTTTTCATGGTGGGAGACGGCATGGCCGACTATCCACTTTCCGAACTGGGCGGCAAAACCCCGCTTGAGGCCGCTGAAACTCCGAATATGGACAGAATTGCGGCATGCCGCATAGGGCTTGTTCAGACAATTCCTGAGGGGATGCAGCCCGGAAGCGACGTGGCAAACCTTTCCCTGCTAGGTTATAACCCTGGGCAATGCGTCACCGGTAGAGGACCGCTTGAGGCCGCAAGCCTGGGGGTCAGCCTGGGGCCTGATGAAGTGGCATTCAGGATGAACCTAGTAACTCTGGATTTCAGGTCTCCTGCTGAAATTTTAATGGTAAGCCACAGCTCCGGCGATATCTCCACGCCTGAAGGAAGGGAACTGGTGGAGGAATTAAAGGGGCATCTTATCCTTCCCGGCATAAGTATGTATTCGGGGGTTGCTTACAGACACCTTCTTGTGTGGGACAAAGGCCCCTGTGAGAACAGGACCATTCCGCCTCATGACGTACTGGGAAGAAATATGGCGGAATATTTGGCTGCTGAAAGGAACGATCCTGTAACAGCCTTCATGAGGGATTCCTGGGAGATTTTGAAGGATCACCCTATTAACAGAAAAAGAAAGGCCGCTGGACTCAAGGAGGCCAATTCCGCATGGCTATGGGGTCAGGGAAAGGCCCCCAAAATGATCCCCTTGACCGAGCGCTTCGGAATTTCAGGCGGTGTGATTTCAGCCGTTGACCTGCTCAAGGGCATAGGGGTTTATGCGGGCTTAAAACCCATTCATGTTGAAGGGGCTACAGGCTACCTTGACACAAATTACCTGGGAAAGGGAGAGGCGGCCGTTGCCGCCCTTGAGGACATGGATTTTGTCTTCGTGCATGTCGAAGCCCCTGACGAGGCATCCCATAACGGAAACTGGAGGGAGAAGATCCAGGCCATTGAAAATTTTGACCGCATGGTGGTGGGTATCGTGCTTGAAGGCGTAAGGGATATTCCCGGTTGCCGGATCATGGTGGTGAGCGACCATCTTACCCCCATAATCAAAAGGACGCACTCACCTGAGCCCACCCCGTTTGGCTGGGCAAGCACCGAAGAGCTGGCCTTAAGAGTTGAAAAAAGAGGATTCAACGAAAAGGCCGCAGAGGAGTCAGGACTTTTTTTCAGTGACCCCATGCAGTTCATATCCTCTTTTCTGGGAAGGATTTGAACCTGTCTGAATTACTGCAATGATCCGGATTACTTGACAGGAGTTTTTTTTTAACCTATTTTGCCTCTGCCGGCCACCATTGACCAGGGATTAAGCGTCCCGGGCCAAGGCTCAGGCGGCAGAGGCGCTTTGCCTCTGGCCTCAAAAAACCCTTAAAGGAGACTGAGTAATGAAGATACTGCTTTTTGGCCCGAACGGGAGCGGGAAGGGTACCCAGGGTGCCATTGTAAAGGATAAGTTCAAGATACCTCACATTGAGACGGGTGTTATCTTTCGGGAGAACATCTCAAAAGGAACGAGCCTGGGAAAAGAGGCAAAAGGTTATATCGACAGGGGTGAGCTGGTGCCCGATTCCATAACCATACCCATGATCCTTGACCGCCTCAAGGCAGATGACTGCAAAAAAGGCTGGCTGCTGGATGGATTTCCCAGAAATCTAACCCAGGCGCAGGAACTCGACAAGGCCCTTAAAAAGGAAGGCATGACCCTTGATTATATAATTGAGATAGTCCTTCCCAGGGAAATAGCAAAGAACCGCATTATGGGGCGGCGCCTTTGCGTTAATGACAACAATCATCCCAACAATATATTCATTGATGCCATAAAACCCAACGGAGACAAATGCAGGGTCTGCGGCGGCGCCCTCAAGACAAGATCCGATGATCAGGACGAGGCGGCCATTGATCAACGCCACAATATATATTATGACACAAAAAGTGGAACCTTGGCCGGATGCAATTATTTCAAGGATCTCTCCAAGAAGTCCGGAGGCTCGCCGAAGGTTCTGGAAATTGACGGCAGGCCTGGTGTCAAGGAGGTTGCCTCAGATCTTACCGCCAAGCTTGGAAAATGATGTGAGCTTTAGAGGGCGCCATGCCGAGGCGCCCTCTAGTATTTTCCTGATGGAATTCAGCCATAAATCTCAGTAAGGCATCTGCGAATCATTGAGCCCGAAGTGGTGGCCGATTTCGTGTATGACCGTCTTGAGGATCTCATCCCTTGCCTCTTCGTAACTGGAGCAGCGTCTGAGGATAGGGCCTCGGAAGATGATTATGCGCGGAGGAAGCCTTCCCCCCATGTCGAAGAAAGACTCCTGGCCCATGGGCACCCCTGTATATACGCCCAGCAGATCGTGGTTGTAAGGGATGCCCAATTCATCTTTGATCTCTCGGCTGGGCTCCTGTTCGGTGAGAACAACCACGTTGCGTATGAGGCGCCTGTATCTGCGGGGGAGACGGTCCATTGCCTCCGCCACGAGAGTTTCAAACTGAGCGACATCCATGGAAAGTCCAAGCGGTGATAGAAATGGGCTCATGGCCTTGAAGAGGTTATAAAATCCGAAACCTCCCTCCACCAGGATGCCCGGGGATGGTAATCGAGGGTATTGTGGGATTTCCCCTGCTGTATCCAGAGCCTCTTGGGTCCCCGGTAATGATCGTACAGGGTCTTTCCCAGCCTGGCCGGAACGATTTCATCTTTTTCAGCAATGATAAAGGCAGCGGGTCCGCTATAGAATCTCAATGCCTCATCCGAATTATATTTTTCCGAAAGCAGCAGATCCATAGGAAGGAACGGATAGTGATGTCGCGCCACATCAACAAGGCTTGTAAAGGGAGTTACCATAACGATGCCTGCCACATCGTTTCCAAGAAGTCCTGCCAGATATGCAGCCAGTCCGCTTCCGAGTGATTCGCCCAGCAGGTAAAGGAGCCGTCCATCCGATAAAAGTGCCCTGGCTCCCAGTTCTGCGGCTCTCTTGAATTCTTTTTCTGAAGGCGTTCCTGGCCTTGCCCCGTACCCTGGGTATTCAAAAAGGTAGACATCCCACGACCTGGGCGTCTCAAGGGCTTCAAAACCCTCCACGAAATAGGTCCTGTCAAGGGCATAGCCTGCATTTCCATGAAATACCAGAAGGCACCTGGGAGGTCTTAAGCCCATGATGCCGTCGGGCCTTCTCCAACCCATAGGGCCGGCAAAAGAGTGACTCCATGGTTCCAGCCCGGCTCTTTCTGCAAGGGTCTCGAGCTGGGTCATACCGGAGCGCACGGGGTAGTAGACCAGTTGACGCAGAAGACTTGAAAGCATAAATAAAAAAGTTACACTTCCTGCTGTATCAAGGCAAGGAAAAATGGGAATGATCCCACAGGGCGCTTGCCTTTGAGAGAGGTGATAATTTAATCTGTCAGCATCTTTTCTGGTTGGGGAACTGGATGTTTTTTAACGGAAACAATATCCTGGCGCTTGCGGGAAAGGCAATTGTCCTTGGAAAATGGATTTTCACCGGGCAGCCGACAAGTGCGGCAATTGATATAACCCATAGATGCAATCTCAAATGCCGACACTGTTATTTCTGGAGGGAGGAGCATTCAGGTGAACTCTCTGATGTTGAAATGACATCCATGATGAAGTCCCTCAAGGCACGGGGACTCAGGGCAGTGATTATCTACGGAGGTGAGCCCACGCTGAGACCCGGGATATGTCATGCTGCCTGTGAGATCTTTGACGCCTGTCTGATATTTACAAACGGCACAAACGGGTTCCCGTATTTAAACAGAGGAAAGTGGATTGTATCCCTGGACGGTCCCGAAAAAGTAAACGATGAGATAAGGGGAGACGGTGTATATACAAGAGCGATAAGCGGAATCAAAAGCGCAAAAAGGCCTCCTATAGTCCATATGACCATATCTCGCCTTAACATGAAATTCCTTGATCATTTCGTGAGGGAGATGATGGAGCTTCCCATAGAGGGCATTGGTTTTTCATTTTTTACTCCCAGCCTCGATGGAGATGATTCCGTCTGTGCTCTTTCCCTTGAGGAAAGGGACCTGCTTGTGCTTGAGCTTCTTGATCTAAGGAGAAGGTTCGGCCCCAGAGTCGGGATTACAGCAGCGATGGCCAGACAATTTCTTGCAGAGGGAGATTTTTTCGCCTGGAACCAGAAGGAAATGTGCCCTGTTTCAAAAAGGGTCCTGTGTTTCGGGCCGGAGGGAAGGAGAAAGATGTGCACCTACGGCGACCGGGCCGATTGTTCCAGATGCGGATGCGCGGCCGTTGCTGCGTATCGCGGGGCATTTTTTCCCTTTGACTTCAGGACGCTTCTTCTGATCTTCGGCCTGATGGGGCTGCCGGGCAAAAGACTTTTATGGCCTTTTTTGAAAACTGAGTCGGTGAAACCTATTAAACGCACGGAGTAAAAAGAAGAATGCAGGAAAAAGCTGTTTCAGTAAGATGCATAGCATGCGGTCGTTTCAGATATTTTGAAAACAAGCTGGGCCACAACAGCCCCTCCGCCCTCGGCATCTGCACAGGCGAGCCCTGGGACGGAAACAGAGGGCAGTGGCCCGTGCTTTTTCATCCCTGCAAGGCATTCATCCCACCGGTTTCCGAAAAGAGTGCGGTTGACACCGGGAAGGGATCTTAAATGTTTTTAACGACAGGTCCACTTTTGGTGTCTATTACCTCGATGCCTTTTAGCCTGAGTTCTTCCCTTATTTGATCAGCTGTGTGCCAGTCCTTTGCTCTTCTGGCATCTTCTCTTTTATTGATAAGCGCTTCGGCCGATTCCTCTATTGAAGCAGGTTTGAGATCAAAGATACCCAAAACGGAATCCACCCGCTCAAGGGCTTGCAGCACCTTGGCAGCATCGGACCGGGAGATACCTTTTTTATCAATGACAGCGTTGATTCTTGTGGCTGTTTTAAAGATCGCCGACAGGGCTGCAGAGATGTTAAGGTCATCGTCCATTGCCTCTGTAAACGACTGGCGCAGGTCATAGCATATCTGATCAATATCCGTATTGGAGGCGCCTTCTTTTACTGCGTGCAGCTTCCTCACCAGACTGTCCATGTGAGCAAGGGTTTTTTTTGCGGCATCCAGTCTGGGCAGGGAAAACACGATTGGCTTTCGATAATGGCGACCCAGGAGCCAGTATCTTACTACCCTTCCGGAGTACCCTTTGACAAGCAGATCGCGAAAGGTTGCGGCATCCTCTCCTGACGGGATACGGCGTTTTTTTCCGTTTATGAGTACCAGTTCGTTATGAAGCCAATAGTTGGCAGGAGGCCTTCCTGTAAGTGCCTGGCTTACTGCCACAGCATTTTCATGGTGAGGGAATATAAGATCCACTCCGCTTGTGTGGATGTCATATACAGCTCCAAGGTGTTTCATTGCCATCGCAGAGCACTCTATGTGCCAGCCGGGACGAAGGTTGCCCCATTTGGTCTGGAAAAAGACACCCTTCTTAAGTTCTGCAAGAGTAGACCTCTTTAGGAGAGTAAAATCCCTGGGATTTTCCTTCTCATACTGATCCAGATCAACTGTTTTTCCGATTTTTATCTTATCCAGATCTATTTTTGACAGCTTTCCATAATCCTTGAGACGTGAGATGTCAAAGTAGATGGACCGAAATTTCTCGTAGGCATATCCTTTTTCCAGGAGTTTTTCAGTCATGGCTATCATGTCTTCCACATGCTCGCTTGCCTTGGGATACTGGGCTGCTCTTTTTATTCTCAGTGTCTCCAGGTCCTCGAGGAACGCTTCGTAGTAATGTTCAGTATAATCCTTAAGGGTAAGTCCTGTATTTTCAGCGCCCTGTATTGTGCGATCATCCAGGTCTGTTACATTCATTACAT
>QZIK01000017.1 GCA_003599015.1 Desulfobacteraceae bacterium
AAGAATCCCGAGACCCTGCACCGCAATAATTGTGATCCCGATCGTTAAAAGCAGGGTAAGCATGTAGCGGCTGCAGTAGAAGGGGAGAGTGAACAAAATAATGACAAAGACAACAAGTGCTATCCAGTGGGGTTTTGTCCTGAATATCGCAAAGTCCTGCCTGTAATTAACGTTGTATGTTCCGCATGGCACCCAGTGCATCTTTCATATCCTCTCTATTCTTTTCAGACCGAAAAGACCATAAGGTTTGAGCAACAGCATAATGAGCATGACAGCGTAAGGGACCACTTCGCCTAAGCCCCCGCCTACCAAAGGGTCCAGAAACTGGATGGTAAGATTTTCTAAAATACCGATAATTGGACCCATCAGGATAACCCCGGTGACTGACTCCATTCCTCCTATCAGGACAACGATCAATGCCTTCATCCCTATCTCCGACAGACCTACAGTTGCGCCCAATGTGCTCGCGAGAAGCATCCCAGAGACACCGCCTGTAAGGGCGGCAATTACCCATGAATAGCCAAAGATATTTGTTACCTTAATCCCTAAGCTCTGCACCACCTCATGATCTTCGGCCGTGCCTCTCATGGCGAGGCCTAGTCGTCCGTATTTGTAAAAGAGCACAAAGGCGATGAACATGACGATGGCAATGATGAATTGCAGCAATAGGGACTGGGAAATATAGATCTGCCCCCATTTGTAGGTCGCCTGCGGAAGGAGCGGCGGGTACGGCCGCTCGCCGCCTCCAATGATCAGGGTGCCGACGGAATCAAAAAGCCAGGCCAACGCAATAGTCACCATAATGGAGGCCAGAATCGGCTGTCCGATAATCGGCCTGAGGGTAAATCGGTCAATGCATATCCCAAGAAACGAGCAGGCTGCCAGGGTCAGAACAATTCCGAGGCCAACGGGAAGACCTGCCGGCCCCATGAATGCCCATCCTATTATCGCCCCAATAAGCAGAATGCCTCCCTGTGCAAAGGTGATCACCTTAGTGGATTTGAACACTACCACGATGCCCACAGCGACGAGCGAGTAAACTCCTCCGATCAGTATGCCTGCAATAACTCCTTCTACGACGGATCCAAACATTTTCTATGCTCCAGAAACCTCTCTGATCTTGATTACGCCTTTTGAAACCCCTTTTCTGCCATCCCTGTAGGTTACAGGGACTTCCACCACAACTTCATCGGTATCGGAATAGATGGCATCTATGAGAACCCTGTATTTCTTTGCCATAAAAGCACGTCGCAATTTTCTGCTTCTGGTCAACTCTGCTTCATCCGCATCAAATTCCTTGTGCAGCAGGACATATCTCTTGATTTTGCTCCAGTCAGGGACTACCGAGTTGATTCTCGCCACCTCTTTGAGTATGAGTTGAGACACTTCAGGCTTTTGCGAAAGGTCAGCGAAAGTCGTATAATTAATTCGGTTATCTTCAGCCCACTTCCCCACATTATCATAATCAATCACGATTATGCCGATCACAAAAGGTCTGCCCGTTTCCCGGAATGCCATGACATCTTTGATATAAGGGCTGAATCTGAGCCGGGTTTCTATGAACTCCGGAGAGAACTTGTTTCCATCACCAAGATCAATGAGTTCCTTTATCCTTCCCAGTACCACCAGATGGTTGTCAGAGGTGATGTAGGCCGCGTCGCCTGTTTTTATCCACCCATCCTCGTCAAACTGCTTTTTGGTATTTTCAGGGTCTTTGTAGTACCCCGAAAAACAGGCGGGAGGCTTCACCAAAAGTTCACCGTCCTCAGATATCTTCAATTCATTGCCGGGTAAGGCAACCCCGCACGATTCAGGCTTTATGTCGCCATCGCGATGAACAGCGTTCATAAGGGCTTCCGTGAGGCCGTAGATTTGTTTGAGATTAACACCGATGCCATGAAAAAACCGCAGGATATCAGGACTTATGCTTGCGCCGGCCGTATATGCCCACTTTATGTTTGACAGACCGATTCGATCCCGCACATATCTGAAAAGAACCCAGTCCGACAATTTGTAAAGGACCTCCCATGGAAGACCTGCCTGCTTTTTTTCAAAACGGGCATCGATAACCTTGTAGGCGATCTTGAGACATGAATTGAATATGAATCTGAAAGGCGCAATGGTATCGGCAATCTTTGCATGAATCGTTGAATTCAGGCTTTCCCACATCCTTGCGCTGTAAAAAACTACCTTTGGTCCTATCTCTCTGATGTCTGTCTGTACCGTCTCAGGCTTTTCAGGAAAGCAGACAGTGGCGCCGGATCTCAGGCCGCTGGAAACGCCAAGCTCCCACTCCGTTGCCCACGCCGGAGACAGGTAAGAGACATAGTCATCCTCTGGAGACCATTTATCGACCGCGCACCAGCTCTCACCCGCGGCCACGAGATATTTCTGTGAGCCCATGGCCCCTTTCTGCCTTTCACCTGTGGTACCTGAGGTGTAACAGATAACGCCTATGTCATCTGACGTTCCTTCATTCACATTTTTTTCAAAAAGTCCCGGAGCTTCGTTTTCATACTCCCTTCCCAGTGCGACCACATAGTAAAAATCTATCACGAATGGGTCTTTCCGATAGGCATACATCCCTTTAGGATCCCAGTAGATAACGTTTTTTACCTGGGGAACTCTCTCCTTGATCTCCAGCATCTTATCTACCTGCTCCTGATCTTCGGCCACAGCGAAAACCGTATCAGAATTTTGAATAATATATTCCACTTCGGAAGGAACAGAATCGGGAAATATACCCACGCAAGTCGCTCTTGCACTTTGTGCAGCAAGAGCTGACCAATACCATTCGGGATCATTCTCGCCAAGGATTGCTACCTTATCACCAGGCGCTAACCCCAATTTTATTAGTCCGAGAGAAAAATATTTTGCATATTCATAATAGTCCTTCCAAGTATATTGGATCCAAATACCATAATCCTTCCGTCGCATACTGATTTTCTTCTCACCGTATTCCCTATACTTTTCCATCAGCAACTTAGGAAGCGTGTCGATCGACATCTTATACCCCAAAATCGAATTTATATCTCATCACCCAGATACGCCTTTATCACGGCCTCGTTTGTCTTGATGTCTTCGGGCAGCCCTTCGGCTATCTTTGTGCCGAAATCAAGGGCCATCACCTTGTCCGCAATGTCCATAACCACATCCATTTCATGCTCTACAAGGATAATTGGGATCTTTTTTTCTTGTGAGATATCCACAACAAACCTTGCCATGTCCTCTTTCTCTTCCATATTCATGCCCGCCATTGGTTCATCAAGGAGCAGCAACTTAGGTTCCATTGCCAGCGCCCTTCCCAACTCGACCCGTTTGCGGAGCCCGTATGGGAGAAGACCTGCCTCAACCTTTCGTATATTCTCGATTTCAAGAAAATCAATGACTTCTTCCACGACCTTTCGGTGAGCAACCTCCTGATTTAATGTACGCCCGAAATACCACGCACCTTCTATAATGGTGTCTTTAAAAAGCATATGCCTGGCAGCCATTAGATTTTCTACTGTGGTCAATCCCGTATAAAGTTCGATATTCTGAAATGTTCTAGCGATTCCTAGACGAGCAATTTTTGCCGATCTCAACCTCGTAATATCAATACCATCGAAAATCACCTGTCCCCTCTGAGGACGATAAAATCCGTTTATCACATTAAAAATGCATGTTTTGCCCGCACCATTAGGTCCAATGATTGCAAATATCCCTTCGCTCTCTACCTCAATTGAGACGTCATATAGAGCAGTCACCCCGCCAAATGAGAGATGAATGTCTTCAAGCCTGAGCAATGCCTCTTCTTCATTAAGGTTCTTATCATTCATGCCCTTATCCCAAAATTGGTTTAACTCAACCAAACGATTGGTAGATTAAATATTATACTAAAATCCTATCATATTATGCTAACTTAGCATTTTTCTTTGGTCAGTCCGTTGCCTTGATTCCGGAGACGAGGTTTCTCCCGTACATCTGTGCAAGCTCAGTAATGCTGTATTTCCCTTGAGGATCGTACCATCTGACTGTCCAGTTACACATTCCAAATATAGACAGCATTGTCATTTTGCTGTCAACATCAGGCCTCAACACCCCGGAGGCCTTCCCTTCCTCCAGCATTTTTATCCACAGCCTTTCGTAGTTTTCCAGTTCTCGGTCAGCTTCTTTTCTGTATTTTTCCGGGAGATTTCTCATTTCGTTTATAAAAACGTAGATATAATCAAACTGGATACTTATCGGCTCCATGTGGGCAACAATAGCCTCCCTGATAGCCTCATCGGCAGGTCTTCCGTAAATGACGATACCCCTGAGGGATTTCACATAAAGACTGAGGGCCGTCATGATTATCTCGTAGAGCAGTTCTTCCTTCCCCTTAATGTAATGATAAAGGCTCCCCTTTTGTAAGCCTACTTCCTTTGCGATATCAGAAATATTGGCATGGTGATATCCCTTCTGCCTGAAGATCCTTGCGGCCGAGTCAAGAATATCCTTGAACCGGTGAGTATCTGTCCTTCGTTTTTTGGCCTTCATCTCTGTCACAACAACGAATCCTTTAATCTATAAACATGCGGCGAAGTATAGACCTCAAATCGCCGATCATACTCTCCAGCGCCAGAGATCTTGGAGTCGAGGTATTGCCACAAAAACTACCGTTTGGTTGGTTCTTTACCCCACAAAAACTATCTTGTCAAGAAAAAAATGAAAAAATACAACCGATCCTCGGGATTCTCGGATACCATGGCATGCCACAGGATGTTCAATGCCGTGAATCAGTTCATTCTGAGCATTGTGGCCTCGGATAAGATCGTGGTCCATGCCGCGGTCGGAGATGTTATCTCCATGCTTTTTTCCGTAAGCCTTGTCTGCGACTAGGCCATTATTCCGCCGGCCTTTGGGATCGTCGCTGTTCCGGCCTGCATCCGGACATGGAAATTACTCCTTGACATCCAGAGCGTGGCGGCGTAACATCGTATATGATTTTCTTAGAATCATATATGATATTTTAACATGAAAATGCATAACGCCAACCATGCCCCTTCCGTAGAGCGGGCCCTTGACGTCATTGGACTCCTGGCGGGGAGCGAAAATCCCATGTCCCTTGCGGAGATCCTGGCGAAACTCTCAATCCCGAGGCAATCCCTGATCAGGATATTGAATACCCTGTGTGACCGGGGCGTTGTGGAGAGGACGGGCCAAAGGGGCTTTTATCGCCTCGGGATGAAGCTGCTCTATTTTGGCGACAGGCTTCAGGATAAAATCAAGCTCCGTTCCATCGGACGGCCCCTGATGCGGGATTTGGCGGAAAAGACCCGCAAGACCGTGGAGCTCTCCACCCTGGACCGGGATCAGCTTATCTTGATCGAACAGGTTGAGGGCTCAGAGGGCATCCGGCTCTACAGCCGGGTCGGAAGCGCCTATCCCTATTTTCATGCGGTGGCCGCGGGAAAGATCTATTTGGCGGATATGACGCCTGAAAAGAGACATAAGGCGCTTGCGGCCATCGGCCTTCCCCCCGTGACCGAACACACCATAACCGACCCGGATGTGCTCGAAGAGGAGATCCGGCGAATCCAGGAAAAGGGCTATGCATTTGAGGACCAGGAGTTGCGGGCTGGGGTCCGGAGGCTCGTGGCCCCCATCTATGATCACGCAAACCGCCTGGCGGGCTGCGTCGGGGTTGCCGCCACCATTTTCAGTCTTGAAATGGATCAACAAGAGGATCTGGCCGCACAGGTCATTGAAACGGCCAAACGGATTTCACACGGGATGGGGAGGTCAAGATGAGAAAGTTTTTCCATCCTTCCAGTCTGGCTGTCTTCGGTGTGGCGGCCAATTCCAAAAATCTGGGCAAGAACATTATCGCCAACTCCCTGGAGTTGGGCTTTACAGCCCGTATTCCGGAAAGGTTTTGCCGAAACGCCTATGAATAGAGGATTTCGGCAGCACCGGGCAATATTGTAGTCGCAGAAAAAAGATACAGAAAATGGCTTTGAATATCGAAATGCGCATCAAAAAGGGCTTGACAAAGTCATTCGCAAATGGTATTGTAGTCACAGAACTGCTTGAGGAGATATCATGCACCTGGGCTACAGTACCTCCACATATAAGGGACGAACATATAAGTCTTACACCATCGCTGAATCCCAACGGGACGGGAAAAGCGTAAGAAAGCGGACCATTTGGCGTCTTGGGAAACTGACGGAGCAGCAGGCAGAGCAGATCAAATTGATCTTGGAGGTTATGAAGAGCGACGATCAAGTCGTTACCAGACTCAAAGACATTGTAGTCCAGGAAACCAGGGCCTATCTCGATATTGCTGTGGTCAACGACCTGTGGGATCAATGGCAACTCGATGGGGCGTTTAATTATGACGTTACCGACAGCGCCCTTCCTACGCACACCATGTCCAGGATTTTGACGATTAACAGATGTACCGACCCTTGCTCTCATTATCCCGTTCCCATGTGGGCCGAAAAGACCGCCTTGAGGGAGGTGCTTGGCATTGACCTCTCGGGCCTAAACGACGACAAGATCTATTATGAACTGGATAAGATCCACAACAACAAAGCGTCTATTGAGAATTACCTTTTCAAGAGGATGTATAGTGACAATCCCGGGTCATTTGATTTTCTGAACTACGATCTAACGACCACCTATTTCATTGGTTTCAAGTGCAACCTTTCAGCCTTCGGCAAAGGGAAGGTCGAATGTCACGGCAGGCGGCAGGTCCTGCTTGGCGTCCTTATCAATGATGATGGTTATCCGTTTAAGTGGGATGTATTTCCCGGTAATACCGCTGAAGTCAAGACACTCGAAACAAATATCAACGCCTGTAAGACCAGGTTTGGTTTGGGCCAGAAAAATGTCACCTTGGTCTTCGACAGGGGCATCATTTCCGAGGACAATGCGAATTTGATCGAAGATGCCCAAATGAAATACATCTCTGCCCTTGACCGCAACCAGATCCCCGGTTGTGGTGTCAGCTTGGAGTCTTTCAAAGAACTGGAGATAGATCAAGGCACTGAACCATTGCCAACTGGGTTTAAAAAATACGATGACCAACTATACTTTGAAGATGCCGGCATCATAGCCGGCAAGCGCTATGTTGTCGGTTTTAATCCTATGTTTTTCAAAGAAGATCGCAACAATCGCAATGAGAAAATTGCCCTTTTTCTAAGCTACCTCAAAAAGGAGAACAAGGATCTCAAAACAGCCCAAAGAGACAGAGATGTTGAAGCAACCAAGAGCCGGGTAGTCAAAGAACTCAAGAGACTCAAGATCAAGAAATATTTCGATCCGCCTGTTCTGAGTCCCATGACCGTTCAGGCAAAACTCAAAAATGGGACCGTCAAGGACGTCAAAAGCTTTCAGGTACAGATCAACAAGAAAACTGAGGTTATCGAAGCCGACAAGCTGTTAGATGGCGTGTGCGTCTTCGTAACCAACCATACTGAAACGCAAGGTCGTGGTTTCAAAGTAAAGCCGCAATCCATTATCAAGGCCTATCGGGAGAAAACAAAGATTGAGGATGTCTTCAAAAATGTGAAATCATTCCTGAAGCTAAGGCCTTTCTTTGTAAACACCGAGGCCCATGTCAAAGCGGTTTACACAATCTGCATCCTGGCTTATTTCATTAACCGATATCTTGCCAACCAACGAAGATCGATAGGCGAGAAGGATTATCTAAACTCCAAGGAGCTGTATGCTCCATTCAAAGACATTGACATTGCAACTCTTGAGGACTCCAAAAGCGGCTACAGGTTCAAAAAGGCAGTCAAGCTGCCAGCCAGTACAAAGGCCCTGTTGGAGAAACTTTCACTGCGGCAAGTTGCCATAGACCATCAAAAATGAGCGCTCCAATGCGTGTAGTCACAGAAAAAAATTGGCCAACTAGTTGCTATCATTCGTTTTTACGCCTTGAATCCGGAACATGGGTTACAGGCGAGATTTATCCGGTCGGCAGAGAACCGGGCAAGGTGCACGGCCGAAGGATCATAACAGATCCCCGGTCCCTGCCTCCGGGTATCGATCTGGCGGTGATCCTGGTCCCCGCCAGGTTTGTGGCTGAGACGCTTGAAATCTGCGGGCAGAAGGGCATCGGCCAGGCCATCATTTCCACAGGGGGATTCAGGGAATTCAACGATCAGGACAATCCGGCGGAAACGGATGTGGTCAACGTCGCCCGGCGATATGGCATCCGCTTTATCGGCCCCAACTGCATCGGCGTCATATGTCCCGGATCAGGGCTTTGCACGCCCTTCAATCCCCTGCAGGCGGGGAGGTTCAAGAGAGGACCCGTAGGCCTGATCGTTCAGAGCGGAGGGGTAACCACCCAGTGCTGTTATCGCTTTTCCGAAGAACAGGTGGGGTTTTCAAAAATTATCAGTGTGGGCAACAAACTGGACTTAAACGAGATCGATTTCTTGAATTATCTCCTTTATGACGAGGATACCCAACAGATTCATATGTACCTGGAAAGCATTGAAGACGGAAGGGCCCTGACAAGGCTGGCCAAAACATCCGAAAAGCCGATTGTCGTTTTCAAGTCAAACGTGAGCAAAACGGCATCCAAAATCGCTTACTCCCACACGGCGGCCCTTTCAAATGACGACCGGATCATAGATTGCGCCCTCAAGCAGGCGGGGATCGTGCGGGTGGAAGCCATTCACCAGATGACAGTGGCTGCCGAGGCGCTTCAGCTCCCCGCCCTAAGGGGAAACCGGTTGGCCGTCATATCCATGTCAGGAGGGTTTTCCGTGATATTGGGAGATGCGTGTGAGCGATACGGCTTTGAATGTCCTTCCTTGCCCCGTGAACTCCTGGACCAAATAGAGGGTTTCAGGCGGGCGGGCGTCATCCACATGTCCAATCCCATGGATTTCGGCGATGTCCATGACCTCAAGGCACTGGCATTCATCCTGAGGCGCTGTCTGGCATTGGATGACATCGACGGCGCGGTTTTATCCTTCATGTATGAGCCTGAAATAGCGAAGATCTTTGGAGAGCAGATCGGTACCCCCGAGCAGATCCTGAATTTCATCAAGAGACTCTCGCAGGAGTACAACAAACCCATAGCCCTCAGTTTTCTTGGCGAGAGGAGATATGTCGAGGATTTCAAGAGAACAAACACATTTCCCGTTTTCAACGACCCGGTGGAGAGCGTCTATGGCTTGCGCTTGCTGAGGGATTACTGGAAGGGGAGGGAAAGCAGGAAGGGATAAAACCTTTGGTGAAAATCATGAAAAAAACGGATCATTTTTTGGAACATTTCTTCCACCCCGGGTCGGTTGCCGTGGTGGGGGCCACCAACAACACCTTTAAGATGAATTTCCGCATCTTGCAGAACCTGATGGATCTCGACTTTAAGGGGCGGATCTATCCGGTCAACCCTGCTGCTAAGGAAATATCCGGGATCAGGGCATTCGCCGGGCTGCGGGATATTCCGGACAAAGTGGACCTGGTCGTCTCTGCTGTTCCGGCCTCCAAGACCATGGATATTGTCAAAGACTGCGCCGACATTGGGGTCAAGCATCTCGTTATCATTACGGGCGGCTTTTCAGAGGGCGGCGCTGAAGGCCGTGCGCTTCACGACCGTATGGCGGCCTTTACCAAGGAAAAGGGGATTCGGGTCCTGGGCCCCAATACGCTAAGCCCTGTCAATACGGCAAACCGCCTGGCGATCAGCTTCAATCCCATCAAGAAGATGCGCCGCGGGGGCCTCTCCTTTGCGTTTCAGTCCGGTTTTTACGAACCCAAAATAAACTGGATCCTCTCGCACATGGGGGTCAATAAGATGCTCGATATGGGCAACAAGATGGATATCAATGAGGTGGACGCCCTGGCGTATTTTTCCGAGGATGAAGACACAAAGGTCATCGCCATGCATATGGAGAGCCTGAAGGGAGACACCCACGAGTTTTTTGCGCTCCTCAAATCCGTCTCCCGGGAAAAACCCACCATCATCCTGAAGACGGGCAGAACCCCTGCGGGTTCCAAGGCCGCGGCATCGCACACCGGGTCCCTGGCCGGGGAAAACGACCTGATCTTCGACGGGATGGTCCAACAGACCTGCGCCGTCAGGGCCCAAAATATGGATGAGTTTTTTGACCTGGCAAAATCGTTCGAGTTTCTGACGTTGCCGAAGGGAAAACAGCTCGCCATTATTACCCTTTCCGGGGGAGAAGGCGTCATGGCCACGGATTCCTGCGGCATGCACGGTCTTGAGCTGGCTGCTTTAGGCCCAGACACCTATCAGAGGCTCAAGAGTATCTTTCCGCCGTGGGAAATACCGCTGAACCCCTTTGATGCCGGCGTCTGTATGGAATTCCACCTCTCTGATCTTATATCGTTTTTCCAGACCCTCACTGCCATTGCCCAAGATGAAAATGTGGATTGTACCATTATGCAGATGCCCCCAAACCTCTTTGCTTCCTTATCCAAAAACATGGATCTCCCGGAGGATATGACGGCGACTCTGAGGGAACAGTTCGTTCAGTGGCTCATAAGCGTTAAGGAATATGGGAAACCCTTTGCCCTGTGGTGTTCAGCGATGGATAGACAAGAGATGGAACTTGTTGAGATGCTTGAGGCCGGATCACTGCCTGTGTTTCAATCCTCTGAAAGGGCCGTAAAAGCCTTTTCCGCCATGTACCGATACGGGCAAAGGATTGGTAAGGAGCAAAAATAGGCCGTGGAAACAGAACCTAACCTGAAGATCTTTCTCAATCCAGAGTCCGTAGCAGTGGTCGGCGCCACCGAGAGGCCGGGGGCATGGGGGTCATTCATCATGGGAGGACTTCGCTCCCTGAACTATCCAGGGAAGATCTACCCCGTAAACCGGCAGGCAGACCAGGTCTTCGGCCTCAAGTCCTACAAAGACCTGAGGGATGTGGAAGGGCCTGTGGATCTGGCGGTTTTGGCGATCCCCGAGGAATTTGTGAGTGAGGACATTGACAGGAGTTCCACTTGCCGGATGAGGAGGTGAAAAATTGAAAGACGTTGTGATTGTCAGCGGGGTGCGGACTCCCATCGGAAGATTTGGAGGGACGCTGAGAGACGTGCCTGCATACAAACTGGCCGGTCTGGTCTTGAACGAGGCGGCCAGAAGGGCCGGGGTGAAGCCTGCGGACGTGGATGACGTGATCATGGGACAGTCTTACCAGAACGGGGAATGTGCAAACGGGGCCCGCATGGCGCTTCTTGAGGCCGGATGGCCGGTTGAAGTTCCGGGAGTCACCATAGATCGTCGCTGTTGCACGGGTCTGGATGCCGTCTTTTTTGGCGCCATGAAGATCCAGACCGATAATGCGGACATTATCGTTGCCGGCGGAATGGACAGTATGAGCCAGGCGGAATTGTATGTTCCGGGTCATATCAGGTGGGGGCTGGGCGGAAAAGTGGACGATAAATGGGGGTTTATGCCGAAAGGACACGGCACCCTTTCCATGTGGGGCATGCCTTTCTATGACAGAATACAGCGCGCACGGGTCATGTCCCAGCCTGTTGAAAGGTTCGGTGAACTCAATTCCATGATGAGCTGGGCGGAAAAAGCGGCTGAAAATGAACATATCACACGCAAGGAAGCAGACCAATGGGCTTTAAGAAGCCACCAAAAAGCTGTTGCCGCTATTGATTCGGGAAAATTCCGCGAAGAAATTGTTCCAATCCCGATACCACAGAGAAAAGGGGAACCCTTGACCTTTGATACCGATGAAACCCCCAGGAGGGAGACGACCTTGGAAAAGCTCAATCGATTGCCGCCCGTGTATCCCGATGGCGTGTGCACTGCCGGAAATTCATCCACCGAGAACGACGGCGCTGGGGCCGTGGTGTTGATGACAAGGGCCAAGGCCAAGGAATTGGGCGTTGAGCCCATGGCTCTTTTCAGGTCCTGCGCCGTGGCAGGGGCTGATCCTACCCTCACGTATCCCGCGGTGCCCGCATCTGTAAATAAGGCCCTCGAAAAGGCGGGGCTGACTATCGATGAAATAGATCTCATCGAGATACAGGAGGCCTTTGCGGTGCAGGCATTAGCGGACGCACGCATGATGGGAATCAGGGAGGAAGATTTTGATAAAAAGATAAATGTCAATGGTTCGGGCATTTCTCTCGGCCACCCCATTGGCGCGACCGGCGTCATGAGATTGGTCACATTGCTCCATGAAATGAAAAGGCGCGGTTCCCGGTATGGATTGGAGACAATCTGCGGCGGCGGCGGCCTGGGAATAGCCGCAATAATTGAAAGGTGAAGAAGATGGAAATCAAGAAAGTGTGCGTCATAGGCATGGGAACCATGGGGAGCCAGATCGGGATTGTCTGCGCTGGAGGCGGCTGTGAGACAGCGATGGTGGATACAAGTTCCGATCAGGTGGAAAGGGGTCTGAAAAATATACAGTCATTTTTGCATGGCCAGGAGAAAAAGGGAAAGATCGATCAGGAAAAAATGGGCAGTATACTTTCTCTTATCACCTCAGGCACGGATATCCCGAAAGGGTGTGAAAACGCCGATCTGGTCATTGAAGCGGTCTACGAGGATATAGAGGTAAAAATGGAGATTTTCAGAAAAATGGATGAGGCCGGTCCGGAGCATGCCATTTTCGCCAGCAATACCTCGACCCTCTGGATTGCGGAGATTGCCGCGGCCACAAATCGTCCGGGAAAATGTATTGGAACGCATTTTCTGATTCCAGCCGCATTGACGCCACTCGTTGAGGTGGTCCGAGGTCCGGTCACTTCCGATGAGACCAGA
>QZIK01000139.1 GCA_003599015.1 Desulfobacteraceae bacterium
TGTATGAGGATATCTATCTGGCTTGTGTCCAGATCAAAGAGCCATTTGGCCTCTATCACCTCCAGGCCTTTATTCATTAGGGTGGCGGAATCAATGGTGATCTTGGGGCCCATCTCCCAGGTGGGATGATTGAGGGCCTGTGCAGGAGTGACACGGCGCATCTGTTCAAGGCTGTAATCCCTGAAAGGACCCCCGGATGCGGTAAGGACAACCCTCCTGAGGTCCTCTCGCGGATGTCCCCGCAGGGATTGGAGTATGGCGCTGTGTTCGCTGTCTATGGGGAGGATGGTCACTCCTTTTCTTGCAGCCTCTTCCATGACGAGCGGTCCTGCCATCACCATTGTCTCCTTGTTGGCCAGGGCAAGGTTTTTTCCCGCCTTTACTGCCTCAAAGGTCGGCAAAAGACCTGCCGAGCCTGCCAGGGCCGATATGACGGTATCCGCTTCGGGCATTGTCGCCAGTTTCGTCAGCCCCTCTGTTCCATGGTATACGGCAGGCCGGCATCCGTCCTCAAGGCGCGATTCAAGGAGTACCGCCATCTCTTTATCCATTACGGCAACGGCCCTGGGACGCAGTCTGTGAATCTGTCGGACCAGCAGTTCAATATTCCTGCCTGCTCCCAGTGCAATTACGCGATAGTCATCCGGGGCCGACTCCATCACCCTTAAGGCCGTTACTCCAATTGAGCCGGTTGATCCCAGCAGTGCGATTTGTTTCATGTGTCTGTTCCTGGATACATCTTACAGGAATACCAGGGCAAGGTAAAGCATGGGTGATGCAAAGAGGATGCTGTCAATGCGATCCAGGATACCGCCGTGGCCCGGGAGGAGACTTCCGGAGTCTTTGACCCCGTGGTGGCGCTTCAGCATGGATTCCGCCAGATCTCCTATCTGCCCGGCGATGGATATTCCCATGGCAATAACAAGGGCGGGGAAAAGATTTAGGACAGGAAACAGCCTGATAAAAAAACCGGATACAAGGAGGCTTAAAACCGTGCCTCCTATGGCTCCTTCCCAGGTCTTTTTAGGACTTATTGCCTCATACAGCCTGTGACGGCCGAAGATGCGGCCGCAGTAAAATGCCCCGGTGTCGGTCGCAAAGACAACAGCCAGCAAAAAAAAGATCCAGATATGCCCGTTTGGTCTCATTCGGATCGCTGTCAGCATTGCCAGGGGGAAGGCCACGTAAATGGGACCGAGAGTTGCCCTTGCTGTCATTGCGGTCCATTGAGGGCTGTGGGAAGGCTTAGCCAGCATCAGATATGTCATGGGGATAAAGGCCCAGAGCAGGGTGATCAAGGGGAGGATCATAATCTGCCTGATGAATATGGCGCCGAAAAAAAAGACCGTTAAAACGTGTCCGCTCAGCTTGATAAACCTGGGGAGATCCGGGATTAGATTGCTATAGAATTCCTCGATCCCCAGAAGGGCAACAACCAGTATAAAGACGGTAAAAAGCCACTCCGGGCCCGGCCCTACCACAAAAAAGACAACAGGAAGGGCCATAACCGCCGTAACCCATCTTTTAAGATGCGCAGCCTTTCCCTGCATGGGAATTGAAGGATCTTTATCAGTCAAAGACTGCCCCGAATCGCCTTTCTCTTTGCTGGTAATTTTCCAGGGCCGCTAAATAATCGCTCTTCCCAAAGTCAGGCCAAAAGATTGATGTGACGTATAACTCGGTATAGGCTATCTGCCAGAGGAGAAAATTGCTTACCCGGTACTCACCCCCTGTCCTTATTAGCAGATCAGGGTCCGGCATGGGATAAGTATAGAGATAGCGCGATATGGTCTGCTCCGAGATGTCGTCAGGGCTCAACCTGCCCGCAGCAATTAAAGCCCCGACGGCCCTTGCCGCGTCTGTTAATTCCTGCCTCCCGCCGTAACTGAGTGCCAGTGTCAATGTCATGGCAGTGTTGTCTTTTGTCTTTTCAATGGAAACCTCAAGGGCCTCCCTTGTCCTTTGGGGAAGCCTTGAGATCCTGCCAACGCACTGAAGCCTTATCTTATGTTCCAGCATTTCATGCAATTCTTCCTTTAAGAATCGCTCCAGAAGTTCCATTAGGGTCTTTACCTCAAATGCGGATCTCTTCCAGTTTTCTTCTGAAAAGGCGTACAGCGTCAACCAGGGTATTCCGAGTTCCCTGGTTGTTTTTACAACATCCCTTACCGCGTCAGCGCCTTTGTGATGCCCCTTGATCCTGCTCAGGCCCCTTTGTTTGGCCCAGCGGCCGTTGCCATCCATTATGACGGCTACATGTCTGGGGAGTTTTTCTGGATTGAGATTGACCATTTAAGTATTTTGAGACAAATCCTCTAAGGAAGGCTAAAAGGAAAGAATTTCCTTTTCCTTTTCCGCTGTTACTCCGTCTATCTTCTTTATGAAGTCATCGGTGATCTCCTGGACCTCCTCCTGGCACCTGAACAGTTCGTCTTCAGAGATCTCCTTTTCGTTCTTCAGTTCCTTGAAAAGCTCATTTGCCTCCCGTCTCTGGTTGCGTATGGCAATTTTACTTTCTTCAGCCATTTTTCTGGCGACCTTGACCAGTTCCTTCCTGCGTTCCTCGGTGAGAGGGGGTATGGAGATACGGAGAATCTTGCCGTCGTTCATGGGTGTAAGCCCAAGTTCAGATTTGAGTATGGCCTTTTCTATGCTTCCGATAATGGACTTATCCCACGGCTGAATGGTTATGAGACGGCTTTCAGGCACAGAGATGGATGCCACCTGTTCAAGGGGCATCTGGGTCTCGTAACAGTCAACCCTTATTCCGTCAAGCAGGGCCGTTGATGCCCTGCCGGTCCTTATTCTCTTGAAATCCTTCCTTAAGGAATCAACCGTCTTTGTCATTTTTTCGCGCAATTCCGAAAGGACTTCCTCTTTCATGGCACATCCCCCTTGATGAATGTTCCTATATTCTCTCCTTTGACGGCACTCAGGATGCTTCCAGGTCTTCTGATATTGAATACAACTATGGGTAGCTTGTTTTCCATGGCAAGCGATACCGCAGTAAGATCCATTACCTTGAGGTTCCCGGCTATTACATCCCGGTAGCTCAGTTGAGCGTAAGGTCTGGCAGACGGGTTTGATTCCGGATCTGAATCATATACCCCGTCTACCTTTGTTGCCTTAAAAAGCGCATCTGCACTCAGCTCAAGGGCCCTCAGGGCCGCAGCGGTGTCAGTGGTAAAAAAGGGATTTCCCGTACCAGCCGCCGGTAGCACTACGCGACCGTCGGCAATCAATTCCAGCGCCCTTTCCCTTACATATAGTCCGGCTATCCCCGGCATTTGAATTGCAGACATGACTGCAGTCTTGCAGCCCTTTGATTCAATTGCCTGCGCCAGGGCAAGGGAGTTTATGACGGTGGCTAGCATTCCCATATGGTCACCTACGACCCTGTCCAGGCCGTAATTGTCTGACCTGAGCCCTCTGAATATGTTCCCGCCTCCCACCACTATGGCCATTTCTACCCCGCTTCTGCTTACTTCAGCGATCTCTGATGCCAGGGCGAGGAGAAGGGAAGGATCTATTCCAAATCCCTTGTCCCCTGAAAGGGCCTCTCCGCTTAATTTGAGAAGTATCCGCTTAAAGCCTGGGCGGATATCATTCATTGGCCTCTCCAAGCTGATACCTGACAAATCGTCTAATGACGACTTTCTCGCCTGTCTTGGCCATTATTTCATTTAAAAGATCCTTAATCTTGATATCCGGGTTCTTGACAAAAGGCTGTTCCATTAAACACGCCTCTGTATAGAACTTGCTCAGTTTTCCTTCCACCATTTTTTCTATGACCTTTTCGGGTTTTCCAGATTCCCGGGCCTGGGTGGCATAGATCTCTTTTTCTCTTGCAAGGATATCATGAGGAATGCTGTCTTTATCCACCGAGATGGGGCTGGTAGCAGCTATCTGCATGGCCAGGTCCTTTACAAAGACAGAGAAATCATCGGTTCTGGCAGAGAAATCGGTTTCACAGTTAACCTCCACCAGGACTCCTATTTTCCCCCCTGCATGTATATATGATTGTATTTGACCCTGGGAAGTCACCCTTGCACTGCGCTTCTGTGCAGTGGCAATTCCCTTTTTCCGCAGGTAATCAACCGCCTTTGAGATATCCCCTTCAGAATTGGCAAGGGCCTCTTTGCAGTCCATTATTCCCACGCCTGTCTTCTCTCTGAGTTGCTTTATTAGTGCAGCAGAAATATCCACCGTAGTATACCCCCTGTGTCTAAGATTGTAACCTTTTAGAAAAAACCGGCAATTATTCCTCCGCCTGGAGACCCTCCAGCGGCTGAGCGGCCTGTGACCTTATGGTCGCATCGTCCCTCCTTGGAAGAACGATAACCTCAGGCCCTTTTTCATCAAGCGATGAACCTACGGGCTGGACAGCCTCGGCTTCCTGCTGTTCCTTCCGGGCGTCTGCCTCGGCCCTCAAACGCTCCTCTGCCATATTGTGTCCTTCTGTGCATGCATCGGCCATTTTGGAGCAGATAAGGCGGATGGCGCGAATGGCATCATCGTTTCCAGGGATGACCAGGTCTATTTCATCCGGATCGCAGTTGGTATCGGCTATTGCTATTACGGGGATCCCCATTCTTTTCCCCTCCTTAACGGCTATGCGCTCCCTCTTGGGATCAACCACGAATATGGCCCCCGGAAGTTCGTCCATATTCTTTATGCCGCCGAGGTTCCTTTCAAGTTTGACAATCTCCTTCTCCATCTTGAGGATTTCTTTTTTGGTGTACCTTTCTATGGTACCATCTCTTTTCATTGCCTCAAGTTCCTTAAGTCTCGCGATGCTCTTTTTGATGGTCTGAAAATTGGTGAGGGTTCCTCCCAGCCATCTGTTTACCACGAAAAACATGCCGCACCGTTCGCTTTCCTCCACTATTGACTCATGAGCCTGTTTCTTTGTCCCTATGAAAAGGACCGAATAACCTTCTGAAACAGTCTTGACAACGAACTCATAGGCGGTCTTGAAAAGCCTTACGGTCTTCTGAAGATCAATTATGTGTATCCCATTCCTTGCCCCGAAGATGTAAGGCTTCATCTTGGGGTTCCATCGTCTTGTCTGGTGTCCGAAATGGACGCCTGCTTCCAGAAGCTCCTTCATGCTGATTGCTACCATTTAAATCTCCTCCTTTTCTTTGGAGGCCTCGATCCATGTCTCGGCCACGGTTGATCCTCTGCTCAGGCCAATAATAACCCTTTTAAGGGCACCCTGACTCGTTCCTGAGCGTGTGTCTTTGCTGCCGATACTCGTGTCTTGATGAACGGGCCTTGCTCTGCTAAAATGCGGAATAGGCTGTCTTGAGGAAGGTCCTTCCCCGCCATCTCAGGATGGAAGGCAATGCTACGAGTTTTGGCAAAAATATCTTACTAGCACCATGCATTCTGAAATGCAACTATAAAATTACCTGTAAGACTGCTTCAAGTTGGATGAGACATGGAAGAGACAACGAGGGACGCAATTAAGCGGATGGCGCTCGACGCAGAAAAAAAGGCTGTGGGATCATTTCTCAGGTGGAGATATCGCCGCAGGGAAATGGATGTTCCCCCTGAGGGTGTGCTTGAGGATCAGTCAAGGGAGGTAGCGGGTCGTCTCAATGAAGCGGCTGTAAAGGCAGGAGCAGGGATCTGGAAAGAAATAAAAAAGGCCTGCAGGGGAGGCCCGGGCAAAGGAGATGAGGAGCACAATGAAAAACAGTGAGGCCCTGATCAAGGTCAGGTTAAGCCTTGATACCGAGGAGAAATTGAGGCTTTCCCAATGGGCCTGCAAGAGCTGCGATGCCGTGAGGAAGGAAGATGAGCCTTCCATTGTGGCCGGACACAGACAGCAGTTCTCCATAGACAGTGACCGAATACTCCATTCGCTTGCATATTCCAGATATATTGACAAGACACAGGTATTTTATCTCATCAAAAACGATCACATAACCCACAGGGTGCTTCACGTCCAGTTCGTAAGCAAGATAGCAAGGACAATAGGTCGGCTTCTCAGGCTTAACGAGGACCTCATAGAGGCCATAGCGCTTGGACACGACATAGGCCACACGCCGTTCGGCCACGACGGTGAAAGGTTTCTGTCGGATATCTGCAGCGCCCACGGCATAGGCTGTTTTCTGCACAATGTGCAAAGCGTTAAGTTTCTACAGTACATAGAAAGAAAAGGAAGGGGCTGGAACCTCACGCTCCAGGTGCTGGACGGGATACTGTGTCACGACGGCGAAATACATGAGCAGAGCCTGGCCCCCAACAAAGCAAAGGATTTTAAAACCCTGGAAGAAGAGATGCTGGCCAAGGGCAGGGACCCGGGTGTTGAGATATGGCCCATGACACTTGAGGGATGCGTCGTAAGGTTCGCGGATACCATAAGTTATATAGGCCGGGACATAGAGGATGCCATAAGGCTTGAGATAATAAGAAGGGATGAAATACCCGATGAGTGCAGGGATGTCTTCGGTGAAACCAACGGCACAATCGTCTATACACTGGTGGAGGACCTTGTCTCTTACAGCATTGACAAACCCTGTATATCATTCAGCGATAAGGTCTCGGATGCCTTGAAGGTCCTGAAGGAGTTCAACCGGAAAAGCATATATGAAAACCCCAGGATAAAGAGCCAGCAGGATAAAATAAAACTCATGTTCGAACTCCTTTTTGAAAAATACTACGACGACTACATGAAGGGCAGGGAAGATTCAGATATTTTTCTGGAATTCCTGGATGGAATGGCGCAGCGCTACTGCGTTGAAACGCCTCCGGCAGGCGTGGTAAGGGATTTTATCGCAGGAATGACGGACGACTATTTTCTTACACAGTGTCACAAAAACCTTTTTCCGTCGGTGCGCCAATATCTTCCTGCTTCCGGTAAAAAGCAAAGATCCTCTTTTTTCTTTATAAAGGAAGCTGGATCAATATCGGATGATAGAGAGATTATTTCAGCTTGTGAAAATATTATCGAGACAAAACCGGTTGACAAACAAGAAATCTGCTAGTAAAGGTATAACCGCGTTGGGCTGGGGACGCCGTGAGCAAACCTGTCAAGATTTTCACTTCTTTCTAAAGAAAAGTTCTTCATTTCAGAATTAATATGGAGGCCCGTGAAATGGTTCAAGGGGGAGCACTTAAAGAGGGTGACACTATCCTGGAGCTGGTGGACGTCCACATGCACTTTGGGAAGGTTGCAGCCCTTTCCGGAGTAAGTCTGGAGGTGAAGAAGGGGGAGATCCACTCCATCATAGGGCCGAACGGCGCCGGCAAGACCGTGATGATGAACTGTATTAACGGTCTTTACCGGCCCCAGAAAGGCGACATCCTCTATAAAGGGCAGCGCATCAACGAATTGAAGCCGTATCAGAGAGCCGAACTGGGTCTGTCCAGGACCTTCCAGAAGATAGAGCTCTTTGGAGGAATGACGGTCCTCGACAACATAAGGCTTGGAAGGCACATCCAGCTTCGCTCAGGTATAGTAAGCGGGTCCATATACGTGGGAAAGACCAGAAAGGAAGAGCTGGAGTGCAGGAAGTTCCTGGAGGAAGAGATTATTGATCTTCTGGAGATAGAAGATATAAGGGATAAGACAGTCCACATGCTTCCCTATGGTCTCCAAAAACGCGTGGAATTGGGAAGAGCCCTGGCGCTTCAGCCGGAACTGCTTTTGCTTGACGAACCTCTCGCCGGCCTCAACCTTGAAGAGGTGGAGGATATGGCCAGGTTTATTTTGGATATCAATGAAGAGGAAAGGTGGAGGGTTACCTGCATCCTGGTGGAGCATGATATGGGGGTCGTGATGGACATTTCCAACAGGGTGTTTGTGCTAAACTTCGGTAATCCCATCATGGATGGACCACCGGCTGAGGTCCAGAAGAATCCTGAGGTCGTAAAGGCATATCTGGGTGAAGAGGATTTGTATTCCACAAGGAGGTAAGGAAGGAAATGCAGCAATCCGGGATTGAAATCACCAAGGACCTCACCATTCCAAAGCTCTTTGTAAGTCAATGCAAGAAATACGGCAGGAATAAGGTGGCCATGCGGGAAAAGGAGTTCGGCATCTGGATCCCCTTTACCTGGCAGGATTACTACGACAACGTCAAGTACCTGTGCCTGGGCATGGTAAGCCTCGGCCTCAAGAAGGGGGACAAGGTCGCCATGATAGGAGACAACAGGCCTGAGGGCCTGTGGGCCGAGATGGCAGCCATGTGCGCCGGGGGAATAGGTGTGTGGCTCTTCCAGGATTGTATGATGGATGAGGTTAAATACATTATCGATCACTCCGATACCACCTTTTTCGTGGGCGAGACCCAGGAGGAGGTGGACAAGGCCCTTGCCATCAAAGACTCCTGCCCCAAGCTCAAGTGGATCATATGGGATGATCCCAAGGGGATGAGGAACTACAAGCAAGATTTCCTCATGAGCATAAAAAAGGTACAGGAAAAGGGAAAAGAGCTGGACAAAAAGCAGCCTGATCTTTTCGAGAAACTGGTAAGTCAGGGTCACGGCGACGATATATGCCTCCTTTTTTACACATCGGGTACCACTTCCCTTCCCAAGGGGGCGCTCCTGAGCCACTGGAACATGCTTACGATGGGGCACAATCTCATGTCGGTTGATCCCTGTTATGATACGGATGATTTTGTTTCATACCTTCCCTTTGCCTGGATAGGGGAGCAGATGATGTCGATCTCCTGCGGACTTCAAATAGGCTATACGCTGAACTTTCCTGAAGAGCCGGGTACAGCCAGAGAGAACATCAGAGAGATAGGCCCCCATGTCATGTTTGCTCCTCCCCGGCTATATGAGGGAATGACAAGACAGGTCCAGGTGAAATACATTGACTCCACCTGGATCAAGAAAAAGGCCTATGAATTTGCAACATGGGTGGGATACAGGGTCGCAAATCTCTCGTTTGAGGGAAAGAAGGTGTCGCCGGGCATGCGAATCCTCAATTGGATCGCGTATCTCGTCATGCAGAAAAAGCTGAAAGACCATCTGGGGATGTCGCGCCTCAGGCACTGCTACACCGGCGGAGCCGCCATGGGACCGGACCATTTCAGATTTTTTCATGCCCTCGGGGTCAACCTCAAACAGATCTACGGCCAGACTGAGATTGCCGGTATCTCCATTGTCCACAGGGACGGCGGGGTGAAGTTCGATACCGTCGGCACCCCTATTCCCGAAACGGAAGTGAGGATAACCGATGAAGGCGAGATAATAACCAGAAGCCCCTCTGTTTTTCAGGGATATTACAAGAACGATGAGGCTACGGCCAAGACCCTGGTGAATGGATGGCTTTACTCCGGCGACAGGGGATTCATAGACGAAGACGGCCATCTGGTGGTCTTTGACCGTTCCAAGGATGTCATGACACTCAGGGACGGCAGGCCCTTTTCGCCGCAGTATCTAGAGACGAGACTTAAATTCAGCCCTTACATCCAGGAGGCCTGGGTCGTAGGGGACAAAAGGGACTATGTGACAGCGGTAATGTGCATTGACTATTCGGTGGTCGGCAAGTGGGCGGATGAAAGAAAGATAAACTATACCAGCTACCAGGAGCTTTCACAAAAACCTCAGGTTTATGATCTGGTTCAGAAACAGATCGAGGAGGCCAACAGGGATCTTCCAGAGGTTGCGCGCATTCATAAATTTGTCAATCTCTACAAGGCCTTCGATGCTGACGACGAGGAGCTTACCAGGACCTCCAAGCTTAGGCGCGCCTTTGTTGAAAACAGATATAAGGATATTCTTGCGGCTCTGTACTCGAACAATGAAATGGTTCACATGGATACTACCATCACCTATGAGGATGGAAGGGAGCAACGCATAAAGACGGATCTTGCGATTCGGAAGGTCAAGGGTTAGGAGGACAGGCGCGATGGAGCTATTCTTAATGACCGTAACCACAGGCCTCATGGTGGGTGGCATTTATGCCCTTGTCGCCCTTGGATGGGTGCTCATATACAAATGTTCCGGGGTCCTCAATCTTGCCATGGGCGAACTCACCCTCATAGGCGCCTACGTCACGCTTACCTTTTATCAGATGGGAGTGCCGTTTATCCTTGCAGTTGTCGGAACACTTCTGGTGGGAATATTGCTGGGCATTTTATGCGAAAGGATATTCCTGGATAAACTGATCGGGGAGCCGATACTATCGGTTATTATGGTAACGGTGGGCATGTCATTCTTCTTCAAGGGGGTAGTTCAGTTTATATGGGGAAGCGACACCAGGGTCTTTGATCCTCCGGTCTTTGCCCTGAAGCCGATAGAGATAGGTTTTCTAAAGGTATCTTCGGTCTATCTGTGGTCTTTTATACTTTCAATTTTGCTGTTGCTTATCTTTGTTGCGTTCTTCAAATTTACCAGATGGGGTCTTTCCATGCAGGCTACCGCAGATGACGAAACCGCAGCCCTTTCTCTCGGTGTAAGCGCCCGGTTTGTATATGCCGCTGCATGGGCTATAGCCTTTATGAGCGCTGGGGTGGGAGGCGCTCTCCTCGGAAATATAAACGGGATAAATATCTCGGTAGGGTATCTGGGACTCCTGGTATTGCCTGCAGTGGTACTGGGGGGCCTTAACTCCGTGCCTGGCGCAATAGCAGGAGGAATAATCATAGGGCTCCTGCAAAACCTCTCCGGCACCTACCTTGACCAGTATTTCCCCGGGGGGGTAAAGGAGATAGTGCCCTTTGCCTTTATGGCGGTATTCCTGCTGTTCAAACCATATGGACTGTGGGGATGGGAACGCATCGAAAGGGTTTAATATTAGAGGAACGTTAGCACTAAACCATAGAGGGGGATTCAGACATGTCCAGTGTGTGGCTGCCGTGTGGTGACTACCATGAGAACTATCTTAAGGATCAGGGGTGGTGGCAATCGAGCTTCATAAAGGTCAAGATGATCCTTCTCCTGGCTGTTGTATTCTTAGGCATTCCATTTTTAGCCCCTGAATACTGGATCGGGGTTGCCACCATGGTCGGCTATACATCAATGGGGGCGCTCGGGGTCCAGCTTCTCATAGGTTATACAGGCCTTGTTACCCTGGGGCATGCGGCATTTATTGCTGTCGGAGCCTATACCAGCACCATGATGATCCTTCAGTTTCCATGGCCCCAGTTCATGGTTGACCTGGGGCTGGCATACCCTGTGAGCATATTGGTGGCGGGGATTGTTGCCGGCCTTTGGTCGGTGCTTTTCGGATTGCCGTCGGCAAAGGTCAAGGGCTTCTACCTCATTCTTACCACCATGGCCGCCCAGTTCATAACAGTTGATTTTATCCTCACCCAGTATGTGAGTCAGATAGGCGGCAGGGGCCAGGCATTTTCCCTTCCTCCGGGCACCATCAAGATAGGGCCTTTTGTGATGGAAACAGAAAGGGAGATCTATTTCCTCATGGCGGTGCTGCTTACCCTGATTGTGATAGGGCTGGCAAATCTCCTGCGTTCAAAGCCCGGCAGGGCCTGGGTGGCCATAAGGGATAACGACATAGCCGCCGAGGCCCTGGGAATTAATATTGTCTGGTACAAGCTGCTGGCCTTTTTTGTAGCCGGATTCACGGCGGGAATCGCAGGCGCCTTCTGGGTCAGCAATACTGCGGCACTGAGCCCTGAGCACTTCCCGTTTTTCCTCTCACTGTGGCTGGTGGGGGTCATTCTGATAGGGGGCGTCGGTTCCATCCACGGGGCGATATTCGGCTCCATATTCATGGTCGTAATAATGGAGCTGTTGCAGATGGCAGTAATACCCCTGGCCGCCTATTACCCCAAGCTTCTGGTTGACTTTGCTTATATAAAGGACGCCGCCTTCGGACTGGCTATTGCCGGATTTGTGATTTACGAACCGAACGGGCTGGCATACCGCTGGTGGCAGATCAAGAATTATTTCAACCTGTGGCCTTTTTCCTATTAGAAAGGAGGTGAGGGTTTTAATAGGACTTTTTCGGTGTTGGCGAGAACCTGTTTTGTTAACAAGTGACCAATGGGGGGAAAGACTTATGCGAAAATGCACACTTTTGAGGATCTTGGTTCCATTTTTGGCAGTTATCCTGGTGGCCGGCTTCTCGGCTTTTGCCGGCGCCGCAGAGATAAAGATCGGCGGTATCATGGACACCACCGGCGCCACATCAGACGTGGGCAAGGACTATGCCATCGGCATGGATGAGGCCTTCAAGTGGATCAATGAACAGGGGGGCGTAAACGGAAAACTGATAAAATACACCTGGTTCGATTATGGATATCGAATCCCGGAGGCCATAACAAAGTACAAACTTCTTAAAAGGCTTGGCAGTATAGTCATCATGGGATGGGGAACAGGCGACACCGAGGCCCTTTCACCGACCGTCAACAAAGACGAAATTCCCTATGTGTCGGCGTCCTATTCCGCACACCTTACCGATCCCAAGAAGACCCCGTACAATCTTTTCTTCTCATCGGATTATTCCACCAATGCAAGGGCTGCCATCACGGCCTGGTTCGACAAGAAATGGCCGGGTAAAGCCGGGTACAAGGAAAATAGAAAGCCAAGATTTGCAGCGGTTTACATGTTTGCCTCTCCTTACTGCAGCGCGCCGATAAAGGCCATAAAGAATCAGGCCGAGCTGCTGGGCTTTGAGGTGGGACCTGATCAGGATGTGTCCCTTTTTGCTCTGGACACCAAGAGCCAGATCATGGCGCTCAAGGAATTCAAACCCGACCTGTGCTGGCACGGCAACACAACCATGTCTGTTTCGGCAACGCTGCGCGATGCATTCGGATTGGGTCTTGGCGCAGACTGGATAGTCAACAACTGGGGTTTTGATGAAAACCTGCCGCGCCTGGCGGGTGAGGCTGCAGAAGGGGTTATGGGTGCAACTCCCTGCGCATTCTATG
>QZIK01000119.1 GCA_003599015.1 Desulfobacteraceae bacterium
GAGATACACTAATGAATTTGGAAACCGGAAATCCTTGACCGCTAAGGGAGATATTCCCTATAATATTTATATTGGGATCCATAATGCGGTCAGGAAATTAACATTCAATTAAAATTTAAGGGGTAAAATGAGAACTGTAACCGGTAAGTCTTTAAACTTAATACTTTTATTGGCACTGTTCACGTTTATTTTATGGCCTTTTGCCCGCGAGGCTGAAGCAAGAAGGCTTGGTGGAGGAAAATCCTTCGGCAGCAAGCCCTCCTACCAGCAAAGCGCCCCAAAACCCGCAAATAGGGACATAAATTCGGGGCAAACCCAGAGGGTGAACCCTCAGACAACGGCCCCAGGAAGATTTGGCGGTCTCGGCGGGATGTTTGGAGGATTGCTCATGGGAGGGCTCATCGGGTCCCTTCTATTTGGCGGAGCAGGGGCAACAGGAGGCCCTGGTCTACTTGATATTCTTGTTATAGGAGGGATACTTTTCTTTGTTGTCAGACTTCTCCGGGCAAGAAGGACTGCGGCGACTCAGGCCGCAGGCGATTCCCCTTTTGGAAATCCCGGACAGGGCCGGTTCCCCGGTTTCGGAGACAGTGGGGTTAGAGACCCTTTAAGTGAAAAGAAAACTCTTGCTCAGTCGCTCCCGCCTGGATTCGATGCTGATGAATTCCTAAACGGGGCAAAGGCCGCCTATAGCCGCCTCCAGGAGGCGTGGGGAAAAAGAGACTTTGCTGATATAAAACATTTTACGTCTCCAGAGGTCCTGCAAGAACTGAAAAGCCAAGCTGAGAATGATCCGGTTCCGGCTCCGGTGGAGATTATTCTTGTGCAGGCTCAGCTCATGGATGTTCAAGATCATGGCGATGAAAGAACCGCATCCGTATATTTCGATGTGATGATGCGTGAAGACATGAACCAGGAAAATACTACGCAGGCAAAAGAGATATGGCATTTCAAACGCAATAAATCCGATTCACGGTCTTTCTGGGTGCTCGACGGGATTCAACAGGTTGAATGAGCACCGTTAACCCTTGACCTTTGTCTCAGGTTTCAATAGGATTCCCTGCGGTTTTTCAAATTAACGTTCGGAGGCTGTTGATGGACCTTTTTAGAAAAATCGGCATAGGTATTGTCATGATTGTCCCAGGTTTTGTTTTCGGAGGACTGCTATGGTCTTTTTCCCACTCCTGGCTTGCGATACTGGGGCTTGAAATAGCGATGGTCATATTGCTTTGGGCCATCTTGAGCGGGAAATTCGGCGGCCAGGAGGGACATGAGGCTGCCCACCACTAGGCTCGATAAACCTATTTACAGCGTGTTGAAAAACCGCTGTTGTCAGGCAGAGGAAAAACGCTCAGAGGCAGGGCCTGCACTCAAGGGGCCCCATCCTTTCTGCGCCTGCTTGGCGCGGTCGCGACGCAGACAGGTAATTGTGCACAGGCATGCGAGGGATGAGCAAAACACAGCAGATGGGCATTTTTCAACTTCCTGTTAGCATGATTCAACCCGGCACAGGGGTCAACGGTGATTCCAAAAAAAATGGCCCCTTAGATGGAGCCAAAAAATTATAGATCAGCAGGAATAACCTGCTGATCTTTTTTAATCTCTATGCGATACCCAGCTTAAACTTAAGAGACTTCAAGGTGTTCTTCATGAGCATGGTGATGGTCATCGGTCCCACACCTCCTGGCACCGGAGTGATCCACCCTGCGACCTTCACAGCCTCATCAAAATCAACATCCCCGCGCAGTATTGCAACCTTTTTTCCTGTCTTTTCGTTCACCTTTTCTCCAACCCTGTTGACCCCAACATCAATGACGCATGCGCCGGGTTTGATCCATTCCGGCTTGACAAGACCGGGCACACCGGCAGCAACAATAAGGATATCCGCTCTTTTGCAATGAGCTGCCAGGTCTTTTGTGGCTGTGTGAACCATGGTGACCGTAGAGTTGGCTCCCTGGCCTTTCTGGACCATCATCATTGCGATAGGCTTTCCGACTATATTGGAACGACCGACAACAACAACCTCTGCTCCGCTTGTGGGAACGCCTGCGCGAACAATCAGTTCCTGTATTCCAGCCGGTGTGCACGGTGGAAACTTAACCTCCGATCCGCCTATCATAAGTCTTCCCACATTAACAGGATGGAACCCATCCACATCTTTATCGGGATCAATGGCATTCAGGACTTTTTTCTCGTTGATATGCTTGGGAAGCGGAAGCTGAACAAGGATTCCATTGATTGAATCGTCCTTGTTATATTTATCTATCAACGCAAGCAGTTCAGCCTCTGAAATGGTTTCAGGCTGGTTGTCCTGGACCTCCTTAAAACCCAATTGCTCAGCGGTCTGAATCTTGAGGGTCACATAGGACACTGACGCAGGGTTCTTGCCAACCAGGATGGTTACCAGCCCCGGGACAACACCTTTATCTTTTTTGATCTTATTGACCTCATCCTTGATTTCCGCAAGGATCTGCTCCCTGATCTCACTTCCTTTTATAAGTTTTGCTGTCATACCTTCTCTCCTTTCTAAGCATTATAAGTATTGACGGGACGACTCTGGCAAATCTTGCACATGTGTTCGGGACCCTCCATACCACAGTCACTCTTGTCTTTCAACTGCTTTTCCCCAAACTACTCCTGCTTGACTTGCAGTTCCGGCATAAGTAACGTTTATTACCATGCAATCTAAGTCGTTTCCAACAGCAGTAATAACCCTGACCACTGATTTTGGAGCCGCCGACACCTATGTGGCATCCATGAAAGGGGTAATACTTTCAATCAACCCCAAAGCCAATATAATAGATGTAACCCATGAGATTGGGGCATGGGACATTGCAGAAGCTGCTAGAGTTCTGGAGGATTTTTATTGCTATTTCCCAAAGAGCACTATTCACATAGCAGTAATAGATCCTGGTGTTGGGAGTGACAGGCGTCCTTTAGCCATTGAAGCCGACGACCATTTCTTTGTCGGCCCGGACAACGGTATATTCTGGCCAATTATCCAAAGAAATCCCAAGGCCAGGGTATATCATCTCACGAATTCCTCTTACTTCCTGAAAGATTTAAGCAGCACCTTTCACGGCAGAGACATATTCGCCCCGGTCGCAGGCCACCTCTCCATGGGCGTATCTCTATCCACCATGGGAGTAACCATCTTCGATCCCCTGTCTCTTGTATTGAAAAAGGCGGTCATTTTAAATAATGAAATTAAAGGGCAAGTTATAAAGATAGATCATTTTGGAAATATAATAACAAATATCAAGAAAGAAGACCTTATGAGTTTCCTGAAAGAGGGCGATATCCCCTTTATTGAAATAGGGAACTTGACTGTAAAAAAAATAAGCAATACTTACAGCGATGTTCCGCTCAATGCCCCGGCAACTCTGATTGGAAGCTCCGGCTATCTGGAAATAGCAGCCAACATGGGGCGTGCCTGTGACATGACCGGACTTTCAAAAGATTCGCTTATTGGGGCTACATGCAGGCTCAGAAAGATCTGCTGAACGCACAGGAAAAACAAATCACTCAAAATCTCCCATGCTGCAATCCTTCGCCCTTCGCCGCCCTCCCTCCGTACAAGAGAGTTGAAACCACATGGTTGCCTCTTGAAATCAAATAAGATCCGTGGGCTTTTCTGAAAGGGAATTCAAGTACTGATCCCATTCCACAGGAAGCAGATATTTCTTGTTGGTATTGCACTCCTTGCATGCCGCAACGATATTCCCTTTGGTGCTTCGTCCCCCCCTGCTTAAAGGGACCAGATGATCCATGGTAAGTTTCTCCCGTCCCACATTCCTTCCGCAATAGTGGCAAACCCCTGGGGCTACCCTGTTGTTCCACCAGTGAGTTTTTCGCAAAAGCCTGGCCTTTTCTTTTTCTTTCCTGACCCATACATCTTTGTCGGTTTCATCCGAAAACATTTGCACCTCAAAAGCCACAGGACTTCTCCTCCATCCAACTCTGCGGAAGACCAATAGTTCCCTGGAAAACATCCGCTGCTGAAAATACAGGGCAGCACCTGTCAAACAGGAGTTCTTGAGCTGTCAACAAGTTCCTTTGATTCAAGGCCGAGCATATAACTGCCCTTTTCTCTCCCTCCTTTGATTTGAGTAATATGAACAACTCTGACATCCACGGTTATCAATGAATCCCTTGCATACAAGGTGATGCCTGAAAGCACATCACCTGGTTTAATTCTATTAATGAAGTCATGCACTTCCCCCGGGATAAGTACGCCCAGACCCTGCTCGGAGGTATTTACCACCCTGAAAGTGTAGACCTGTCCGTTGTTGTTATTGTCAGATCCTGATTTCACCTCAACGGAAACGAACTCCGGGATCTTAGGTTCTTCCCTTGGGCTCTTTCTCCCTTCAACTATCGAAAGTTTTTGAGGAAAATCAATTTCAATCTCCGAACGAAATCCAAGGGAAACTACCCTTAGATACAAGGAATCAAAAAATACGCATGTCCCCCCTGAAACAATCTCCACTCTAACCTCAGAGGAGCCATTAACAAGATCCTTATTTACATCCGGCAGGGCAGCCTCCAAAACCACTTTGCCCCTGCCATCGTAAGCATCTGATGGTTTCAAATCAATTGCCGGGGCAATCATGTTGAGCAGCCTAAAGCGGCCAAGGATCTCTCCCGCCTTTCCTTTTACTGTCACATCCATCTTTTTTGAGATGAGATAAGAAAGTATCCTGGCTATCCGGTTCGCATCCACCTCGACGCGAACCTCGGAACTATAGCTGTCACCATTAGTTGTACCGTTCATTCAAACAGTTCCACCCCACATCAAAAAAAGGATTGGCAGGAGAATTTTTTAATTTTTCTCACATCTTGTAGGACAATGTCAAAGCATATAAGGAAAAAATGGTGGGGGAGTCATTCTTCTCCCCCATCATACCCCGGCTGGAAGGATCAATAGGGGTGAAACTCGCGGATTCTGTACATGGGCTTTCCTTCTTTATCCATCTCTTTAAATTCTTTCGAGTACTCTGTAATCTTAAAAAGACCGGTGAACTGGTTGCATACCGGATAACCGGCCTTTATCCATCCGACTATGCCGTCGTTGAATGCCCAGACATTGGTATATCCATAGGCAATAAGTTTCTCTGCAACATAGCACTGACGCTTGTGAGTTCTACAAAAGACAACGATCTTGGCATCCTTGTCCTTGATCAGGGAAGGAATTGTATACATATGGCCTGCATGCACATGGTCGGTATAGGGAATATGAAATGCATAAAACTCCGGATGGGTCCTGGTATCAATGAGATAGGCTTTTTCTTTGCCGGCTACCACGTCATCATAAAGTTTCTTGAACTGCTCGACATTCAATTGCCTGTCCTTGGGAACCGAGGCGCATGCCTTGGACCATATCTCTTTTTCCTTTGCCTCGAGTGGAGTAAGTTCTTTTTCAGCCGCAGCTGCAAAACCGGTTACTCCAGCAAGAAAAAATAAGCATAAACCTAGAACAAAAAGTCTCTTCATCTCCATATCTCCTTATAAACTGGATTAAAATAATGCCCTCCCGCCATCAGTCTCTCCCCCACCTCCTTCCAGGCGTACAGTGACTAGGGGCCAGCTTTAAAATGAATAATTCCTTTTCCCCTCTACGTCAAGATGTAAAGGCCTTCTGCAAGTTACTTAAAACAAAGAGCATGACCCTCCAGCTTATCACACAGAGCCGGAGGCTGACAGATAATTCCGGTCAGCTTAATCAATATCAGCTTTGCTAAGTATCCGGTTGACTGTGCACCTTAGAAAGTGTAAAGATGGAATAAATGGAGCTGGATCTTTCAACCTTGATGGAGCAGGCCGTACTTGAAGCAAAGAAGGCCTTTGCGCAAGGAGAGGTGCCTGTGGGGGCTGTTCTGATAGGCCCGGATGGAGGTATTCTCAGCCGGGCCTATAATCAGACCATAGCGAGGCACGATCCCACAGCACATGCGGAAATCCTCACCATCAGGGAAGCCTGCCTTGGCCGCAGAAATTACCGGCTCACCGGCACCTGTCTGGTGGTAACTATCGAGCCCTGTATTATGTGTGTGGGAGCGGCACTGAATGCAAGAATTGAAAGAATTGTCTTCGGCGCCTGCGATCCCAAGGGAGGTGCGGTTGTCACTCTTTTTAATCTTGCTTCTGACAGCCG
The DNA here is from genome assembly GCA_003599015.1 of Desulfobacteraceae bacterium. GTDB lineage: Bacteria > Desulfobacterota > DSM-4660 > Desulfatiglandales > Desulfatiglandaceae > CG2-30-51-40. Next base: position 6,155 of record QZIK01000119.1, read on the forward strand.
GTTGAACCACCGGATTCAGATAATATCAGGGGTTATGGAGGATGAATGCAGGGGTTTGATGCAGGATTTTTTCAGGGCCCGCAGGTAGCTGTGAGCGATGAGGCAACCCGGAGAGGTACCGAAGAGGTCGTAACGGGGTCGACTCGAAATCGACTTGTCCCGTTGATAGCGGGGCACGTGGGTTCGAATCCCACCCTCTCCGCCAGTTATATTTTTTGTGTTCAAAAATAAATCAATTTAATCTTAAATAATATATTTTTATGTTGGGTATAACTCACCTCCAAATTCTTTACATATTGCATGTGAACACAGGCTATGTGTGAAACCTCATTTAGCATATTACGCCCAGTCCCTAATTCACTAAACATGTCCTTGACCGCTGCTTCCATCTCATGGTAGAAGAGTTAACTTAACCTGAGTGCGGCTGCTATGAAAATTGACTGATAACTAACCCGGCTGCCGCCTGGCGCTTGGAAGGACTGGAGATAAAGAGCCCGACAGAAAAAAAGTATATATTTCGTGAGGAGAGATGTCCGAGCTGGCCGAAGGAGCGCGACTGGAAATCGCGTGTACTACTCAAAAGTGGTACCGAGGGTTCGAATCCCTCTCTCTCCGCCATATGTTGTATTTCGAAATGGCCTCATTATATTTTTCCATCCAAAACAACTCCTTTTGTTTCCCAGTTAATCCTGGGGCTTACATCAAAATGTCCCATGAGTGACTCCAGGGTGTGTCATGGCCTATGAGGTTATCGCCAGGAAATGGCGACCCCAGGTGTTCCAGGATGTAATCGGCCAGGAACATGTGACGCAGACCCTTATAAACGCCATGAAGACGGACAGGCTTGCCCATGCATACCTTTTCGGAGGTCCGAGAGGAGTCGGAAAGACCTCCGTGGCTCGCATATTCGCCAAGGCCATTAACTGCACTGAAGGAGAGCCCGGGACCCCCTGCAACCGGTGCAGGTCATGTATTGAGATCACCGAAGGCTCATCTGTGGATGTGCAGGAAATAGACGGAGCCAGCAACAGGGGAATAGACGAGATAAGAGAGCTGAGGGAAAACATAAGATACCTCCCCTCTTCCAGCCGGTACCGCGTCTACATCATAGACGAGGTTCACATGCTTACTTTGCCGGCATTCAACGCCCTGCTCAAAACCCTTGAGGAGCCACCGGCACACGTCAAGTTCGTTTTTGCAACCACAGAATCCCACAAAGTTCCCATCACCATACTCTCACGATGCCAGCGCTTTGATTTCAAAAGAATCCCTTTAAGTCAACTGGCAGAACATCTGAAAACTATCACATGCAACGAGGGAGTGATTATAGGAGAATCCGCCCTGCGCCTTATTGCAAGAGCCGCCGAAGGTAGCATGCGGGATGCCCAGAGTCTTTTGGATCAAGTCATCTCCTTTACGGGAACCACTGTTGAGGAAAGCCGGGTCAGAGAAATCCTCGGGATAATAGACAGGGATATCCTTCTCAATGTCTCAAGGGCGGTCATTGAAAACGATGTTGTAAGATGCGTTGAAATGGTGGAGGAGCTTTATACAAGCGGCCATGACCTTAAAGATTTTTACCGGAGTCTGATGCATCAATTGCGAAACCTTATCTTCTGCCTGATCGTACCAAATTTTAGACCGCAGGATTTTACGGAAAGCGAACTTGATGATCTCAGGCAACAGGCAAAGAAAGCCGGGGAAACAAAGCTTCAAACAGCCCTGGATTTTCTTATACACAGAGAGGAGAGTATCAGGCAGACTTCATATCCTCGCCTTATCCTGGAGGCGACCCTTATCAAACTTTGCAGGATGGGTGAATTCCTTTCCGTAAAAGATATACTTCTTAAGATCGCTCAGATTGAAAAGGCACTTATGAATGCCCCTGCAGAATCTTCACCAAAGCAGATTCAGGAGGATCCACCTTTGATAGGGTTTCATGATGCAGGTTATTCAGAAAGGGATATCAGAGAGGATAGCATTCCGGAGGTGGAGATAAACTGGGCCGGCTTCATGAAGTTTCTTTCCGGTAAAAACAGACTCCTGTGCAGCATGCTGAACGGGGCGGCATTCAAGGGATTTGACAACCAATGCATTCAATTGGAGGTTGCCCCGGGATCATTCTCAACAGAATATCTTGGAGCTCCTGAGAAACTGGAGCAGATCTCTGCATACACAAAAGATTTCTTTGGAAAAAAATTAAAAATAGAGTTGAAAAAAGCACCCTCCAATCCTGCATCCAACAATTTAAAAACAACTCCTGAGCAGGATAAGCCAACGGAAAAACGAGATCTGGCTTCTTCCCCTGCCGTACAGGGAGTCATTGCCATGTTCGAGGGGGAGATAATGAGGGAGAGCGCAAACAAGAAGGAGGAACACTAGAAATGAAAGGCATACCCAATATGGGGCAGCTTTTAAAGCAGGCCCAGGCATTCCAGAGCAAGATGGCCAAGGTTCAGGAGGAACTTGCACAAAGGACAGTTGAAGCCACTGCCGGAGGCAACATGGTCACAGCTGTGGTAAACGGAAACCAGGAGCTTGTATCCATAACCATAGACCCGGTTGTAATAGACCCTTCAGACACAGAGATGCTTCAGGATCTGGTTGTTGCAGCAGTCAATGACGCCATGTCAAGGGCCAAGGCCATGGTCAACGAAGAGATGGGGAAACTGACCAAGGGAATAAACATACCCGGACTTCCGAACCTTTTCTAAGCCAAGCGCCATGAACGGATACTACCCGCAAGTACTCGAAAGGCTGATAGAGCTTCTGTGCAAGCTTCCAGGGATAGGCCAGAAATCAGCCACCAGAATTGCATTATTCCTTTTGAGGGATAAGACAGACCTTGCCATGCGCCTTGCCGAAGCACTGAAGGAGGTCAGGGAAAGGATCAGGTTCTGTTCTGTATGCTTCAATTTCACCGACGTTGACCCATGCGCGATCTGCCGAAATCCCAGCAGGGAGGATGGGACCATCTGCGTAGTCGAAGGCCCAGGCGATCAACTTGCTGTTGAAGATGCAGGCTTTTTCAAGGGAAGATACCACATTCTGCATGGAGTATTGTCTCCTCTGGACGGCATCGGTCCTGAAGATCTCAAGATAGGAGAACTCCTGAAACGAATGAATATCGAAGGCATCGAAGAAGTTATCCTTGCAACAAACCCGACTGCAGAGGGGGAGGCAACCGCTTCGTTCATCGCCAGAGCCGTGGCCTCAGGGTACCCTTCCGTAAAGGTGAGCAGAATAGCCCTGGGAATTCCCATGGGAGGCGACCTGAAACATACGGACCGCATGACCTTGGGCCATTCCTTTCGGAGCCGCATACAGGTTGAAGGAGTGGGCAAAGACAACGGATCCTGAGTTATTCCATTATATGATCCAGACTTCTGTAGTCCTTTGTGCTGTAAAATTTCTCTACTTCCACAAGGCGAAGCTTCTCAAGGGCCTTTTTCAACGGGACCGAGGTGATCTGGCCGTGCTTGAGGCTGACCATTCGACCGAAGTCTTCGTTTACTATCATGTCTAAGGCCCCTATCCCGAATTTGCGACCCATGCGCCTGTCGTAGGCGGTAGGGGAGCCGCCCCTCTGGAGATGCCTTAAGGCAACATAGCGAACCTCCAGGTCTGTTTGCTTTTGGATCTCCTCCGCAAGAAATCCCCCGACACCGCCCAGATAGTAATTGCCGAACCCATCTCTACCCCTCTTTTCGTGTATCTCTTCCATACCCCGGGGTTTGGCACCCTCAGAAATCATGACTATACTGTAACGCTTGCCAGCCTTCTTACGGGTCTGAAGGAGTTCTGAGACACGCTCGATCAGGAAATCATGCTCCGGTATAAGGATGACATCTGCTCCCGACGCCTCACCTCCCTCCAGGGCAAGCCAGCCGGCCCGTCTGCCCATGCATTCCACAACAAAGATACGGCTGTGGGATCCTGCGGTGATCCTTATCCTGTCAACATCCTCTGTTATTGCATTAAGAGCTGAATCATACCCAATGGTATAGTCTGTCTCGGAAAGATCCCTGTCTATAGTCTTGGGGATACCCACTATCTTGACGCCCTTTCTGTAGAGACGGTATGCGGCACCCAGGCTGTCAAATCCGCCCAGTATCACAAGGGCCTCCAGTCCAAGTTTTTTGTAGTTCTCTATGAGCAGGTCCGAGACATCGTTTTTGGGATCAAAAGGGTTGATACGGGTGGTGCCCAGACGGGTTCCTCCGTAACGATCCCAGGTCCTCACCGCCTCTGCATCCAGAGGGATGGTCCACGCCTTCATGCTGTCCTTCTTGTCTGGCTTTACCTCGATAAGTCCTTTATATCCGTCCACTATTCCGATAATCTCAAACATCACACCGCGTAAAGGGACCAGATCCTTGTCCAGGGCAGAGTTGACAAACCAGTGAACTGCGCTGTTAATGCCTGCGCAGTCTCCGCCTGCGCTCAAAATACCTATCCTAATCTTCATGGAGGCCCTCCCGGAACTGAACAAAACTTAATATCAGGAAAAGAAACAATTAAGACTGGAATCACACCGCTGTAAAACCAAATTTTCCAACAGACTATAGAGAACGAAGACTTATCTGTCAAGAAAACACCTTCTCTGAATAAATTCCACTTGCCAGGACTCCTTGGTATCTGCTAAGGGAATCGGCTATCAGAAAGGTCACGAGCCTATGGATACCGCCGCCGCCGCTTTCCTTGGAATCATACAGGGACTAACGGAGTTTCTTCCTGTAAGCAGCTCCGGCCATCTCGTACTCTTTCAGCATCTTTTTGGGCTTAAGGAGACCGAACTGCTTCTGGACGTAACCCTGCATCTGGGAACCCTATTTGCAGTTTGCATCTATTTCTATAGTGATCTCAAAAAGATGGCATCTGACATCTTCAAAATGGATCTCAAAAGTCCGCAAGGCAACATGTTCATGTGGGTGCTTGTGGCATCCGTGCCTACAGGGCTTATCGGATTTTTTTTAAAAGACCCCCTTGAGGCGCTCTTCAGTGATCCCTTCAAGGTTGGTTTCATGCTCCTTGCAACCGGTTTTTTCCTTATAATTACAAGGTTTATACCGTCTGAGTATTGCAGGAAATTGAAAATCGGCCTGGTTCCGGCCCTGACAATAGGCCTGGCACAGGGAATAGCAATTGCTCCCGGTATATCCCGTTCCGGAGCTACCATAGTCTGCGGCCTCCTTTTAGGGCTTAGGCGCGAAATTGCAGGAAGTTTCTCATTTATACTTTCAATTCCCGCCATACTGGGGGCCCTATTTCTACAGCTTGGAGGCGAGGAAATCGCGAGGGTGGGTGTTGGGCCCCTAGCGGCAGGCTTCATAACAGCAGCCTTAGTAGGGCTGCTAGCCTTAAGGCTTCTGATGAAAATAGTTAAGGTAGGACATCTTTATTATTTTGCCCCATATTGCTGGCTTGCAGGCATAATAACCATCTTGGCAGTGAGAACAACAGGTTAGAATAGTATCTGCGGCACCGGACCTACATGGATGAAAAAACATCACAAACCGGCAGATCCCTCAGCGAATACCTGCTTCTAATGGGGAAAGGTTTTTGCATGGGAGCAGCGGACGTTATACCTGGCGTCTCGGGCGGCACCATGGCCTTTATAATGGGAATCTATGAGGAGCTCCTGCTTGCAATCAAATCATTTGACCTTGAAAGTGTACGCCTTTTAGCAACATTTAATTTCAGACTTTTCCTGGATCGTGTAAGATGGAAGTTTCTTCTGGCCCTGTGCACAGGGATACTCGCCGCAATATTTACGCTCGCAAGAATCCTTACGTGGCTTCTCGTAAACCAGCCCATCTATGTTTGGTCTTTTTTCTTCGGTTTAATCCTTGCTTCCGTGCTGGGTGTAAGCCGCAGGATAGGCTCCTGGCGGCCCCTGGTCTTTATCTCCCTTCTCGCCGGAATTACCGGAATATATATGGTTCTGGGCCTTGCTCCCGTTAACATGCCGCATACCCTATGGTTTTTATTCATATCCGGGGCAATTGCAATCTGCGCCATGATCCTGCCCGGGATCTCCGGAGCATTCGTCATGGTGCTCCTGGGACAGTACCAGTATGTCCTCGAGGCGGTGAACCAGAAGGACTTCCTCGTGTTATTTGTTGTTGCCGCAGGAGCGGCTGCGGGTATCTCAGGATTTTCAAGAATTCTGTCATGGCTCCTTAAAAACTGCCATGATTTTATGATTGCCATTCTCACGGGCCTCATGCTGGGCTCACTGAGAAAGGTATGGCCTTGGAAACAGGGCTCTCTCAATGTCTTGCCTGCAGAAATCAACAATGAGCTGGTAATTTCGCTGGCGTTAATGGCATCAGGTCTTGCGGTGGTCCTGGTTATAGATAAGATGGGCAGAAGAAGTTAGTCTTCCGCGCCGATGCTACCTTTACCTTTAATCTCTCCAAGACCGACAAGCTCAAAGATAAGCATGACCCTGGTACGCACGTCGTCATTTTCCATGGCAAGCTTGACGCCCCAGCACTGGCTCAACCACCTTATCCAGTAGCTATTTGAAATATTATGTTTTTCGAACAGGTCCTGCTGGAGATAGCCTCCTACCGACAGTCCATAAACAAGGTTGACCTCAGCCTCCAGCGAGAGGCTTTCCTCCAGTC
>QZIK01000097.1 GCA_003599015.1 Desulfobacteraceae bacterium
CTATGAACGGGTGCATGCGAAGCACCTTTTCCACCTCTGCAGGATATACGTTTTCTCCTCCAGATATGTACATGTCCTTAGCACGGTCAACAAGGTAAAAGAATCCGTCTTCATCCATCCGGGCCAGATCCCCAGTATGAAGCCATCCGCTTTTTATCGTCTCCTCTGTCTTGACAGGGTCCTTCCAGTATTCCTTCATCATGATGGAGCCCCTTACCACTATCTCTCCAATCTCTCCAGGTTTCACAGGTCTTCCCTGGCGGTCCACAATTCCCACTTCGGCATGGAAGACCGGCCGGCCAACTGTGCCGGGTTTCTTCAGAGACGCCTCCTCCGAGGCCCATAGAAGAATGGAGGTCTCAGTCTGTCCCATGATCTGTCTGAGGCTGAATCCTGCCTCCTTACAACGCTCAAAAAGATCGGGGGTAGCCTTTTCTCCTCCCATGGCAGCTACCTGGATTGAGGACAGATCCCCCCTAGCCTCCCTGGGGACCTGAAGAAGCGCCCTGAAAACAGTCGGTACACCAAGTAGCTTGGTGACACGAAATCGTTCTATGTCTTTGTATGTCCTGACCGCATCAAATCTGGGATGGATGATCATGGTCGCCCCCTTGTAAATGACAGGGGAGGCTTGGATGAAAAGCCCTCCTGAATGGAAAAGAGGGAGGATCACAAGCATTATGTCATCGAAGTTGAGCTTGAAGAAGATCTCTGCGTTGAGGCAGTTGAAAAAGGTCTTTCTGTGTGAGAGAACCGCGCCTTTAGGGAGCCCTGTTGTTCCTGATGTATACATTATAACGTGGGGCTCTTCCGGATCGGCAGGTCCGAGGGATCTGGTCAGAAAAGGTCTTTTGCCTTCAAATCCCCTGACGCCCTCGGCATAGTCCAGGACCTCCGCCGCACAAGTAGGCCTTCCCCCTGTGCAGGCAAGCTCAATGACGGGTTTTCGGCGATGGAGATTTAAAGGCATTACGACCTCCATTTGAGACTGGCCGAACACAAAAAGCCTGGGGCCCGCGTTTCTCAAGGTATACTCCAGTTCAGGAGCTGCAAGACGGAAATTTACAGGGACAAAGATAGCCCCGAGGCGGGCGCATGCGAGATAGATCTCCACGAACTCAGGGCAGTTTTCAAGCATGACCGCAACCCTGTCTCCCTTTTCGATGCCCAGGGACTGCAGCCAACAACCGGTTCGGTTGGCCCTTTCATGGAGGTCATTGTAGCTGATTGTCTGTCCCTCGAATATGATTGCCGGTTTCTGGGGATGAAGCTCGCTCCACCTCTGAACCCACCACGCTATGTTCATTGACTTGATCATAAGGTTTTATCTTCCCTCCACCATCAAGGCGTTAGCGAGCAACATAATGTTGAAATAAGGAGATGACAAGCCCCAAGAAAATGGTTTTTGAAATGAGCCCACCAAAAAACATATTGAATAGACGGGTGTTGATGTCATAATTGTTACAAAAACAAATAGACGGGAGGTAAACAGGGCATGGCCAGGCAAAAAATCCACTATGGTTGGATAGTAATCGCCATGGGGCTTCTCACCACAATTGCGGCTCATGGGTTTGGAAGGATGGCATATACGATTATTCTTCCTGCCATGAAAGACGGTCTCAAGTTTGATTATACGCAGCTTGGCCTGCTCGGCACGGGCAATTTCATCGGATATCTGGCCATGGCCATAATAGGCGGGTTTCTGGCGGCCAGGTTCGGAACCCGTATAGTCATTACATTGGCCCTTTTGCTCATGGGTGTTACCATGATTCTGACAGGACTCAGCCAGGCTTTCGGATTCGCCTTTGCGATGCGTCTTTTGACAGGTCTTGGAAACGGTGCATCATATGTTCCGGCCATGGCCCTTGGTTCCGCCTGGTTTGCGGTCAGGCGCAGGGGCTTTGCAACGGGCATTGTTTCCGCTGGAATAGGGGCGGGGACCCTTATATCAGGTCTGATTGTACCGCCGCTTCTTGGGGCCTTCGGGACTGAAGGCTGGCGCATTTCCTGGTATGTCCTGGGAGGTGCGGTGCTTGTAATTGCAGGAATAGTATGTCTTTTTGTTCGGAGCAGACCAGAGGAGAAGGGGCTGAGGCCAGTGGGAGAAAACGAATCTGAAGGCTCCTCGCCCCAGCCGGCCCAGCAGGATAAGGCCTCTTCCCTTGCCTGGGGAAGGGTATACGGCATGGGACAGGTCTGGTATCTAGGACTTGTTTATTTTTTCTACGGCATGTCCTATATCATTTACATGGTCTTTTTTGCAGCTTATCTGGTAAAGGAGATGGGATACAGTCAGGCGTGGGCCGGAAGCCTCTGGGCAATGGTGGGGGGGCTGAGCGTTTTTTGCGGGGTTATCTGGGGAAGCATATCGGACTTTCTGGGCCGAAGCCGCGGAGCGGCTCTTGCCTATCTGGTTCTGGCCATTTCATATATTGTTTACGCCACGGTGAAGGTGGAAATAGGATTTTACATATCTGCCGTACTCTTCGGCCTCACGGCCTGGAGCATACCGACCATCATGGCCGCAGCCGCAGGAGACATGGTGGGGCCAAGGCTTGCGCCCGCCGGGCTGGGGTTTGTCACTCTTTTCTTCGGCATAGGACAGGCCCTTGGGCCTGCCCTTGGGGGTTATCTTGCCGACATGACTCAGTCTTTTACTATTCCATTCCTGGTAGCCGGAGGGATATCTCTTTCAGGGGCGGTTTTTTCTCTGTTCCTGAGAAAACCGAAATGATCTTCCAAGACCTCCTTATGGGTCTACTGGATATTATTCATTCTCTTGATGAGGTAATATTTTCCCTCAGAGGTCCGACCGACTATGCCGTTTGCAACAAGATCCTCCAGTACCTTGGGCTTGAAATCCCTGAAACCGATTTGCATAAGGCTTTTCTTGGCATAGGGAAGATTCACCGCCGATGATGGATTAAAGGCCTCTTTTTTTTCAAGATCCCGGAGGAGGTACAGAAATGCACGCTTCATCCGCCACTGAATAGCCATGCGGCTCAGGATGTAGACGATCACGAGAAGAAATATCCAGGGAATCAACTGGCCGAATTCGGAAAGGCTCATGTATTAAAAATCTCCTTGTTTCAAAATAAATAGACGAGGCCTCGCTCCAATGTCAAGCTTCATCGCCCGGCCTCTCACCAATGCCTAAGTTTTCAACCGCCCCGGGACTTGCTGGCAGGTTTTGTCACAAGAAGGTAGCGGTTCCTTTTGAGCCTTGCGAAGATGGTTGCACCAGGGCACGGAGCAACAAGTTTTTCTTTGAACTTTTCTCCAATGACCTGAAAAATCTCCAGGCAGCAGGAGCAAAGGTGGGCGCTACAGTCTATTGAATAGGGAATTATGCCTTTTTCATTCTCAAGGTATATTTGTGGAGAAACAAAGTTGGCATGGTTGGCTGACTGAGTCAGGAAAAGGAGTTCATAATCATCAAGGTCGGAGCCTAGCCTCTTGGCCCATCTTATATAGAGGCGCTTCTCAACCTCATCCACCTCCGACCACTGTCCTGGCGCAAGGGCCTGGTAAACAGTGTCCGACACAAGGGCCAATTTTTCTTCAAGGGAGGCAAGATGGTCAGGGATAAAATCGGATTCGGTTATTATTGAGCAGAGTCGGTCTTCAAAATCACTCAATTCAAAGGAGCTTACAACCAGGTATAGATTTTTTTTGTCGGAAGCCCTGTACCAGCTTCCAGGTCTTTTGCATGTCTCGCTCCATACGCCGGGCGAGACCACTGAGATCTTGTTGATGGGATCAAGAGGAGTGCATACAATCCCCTTTGCCTCCCTGATTTTAATCCCCTTTGCCGCCAAGGCATCGCTGAGTTGTCCCAGGCTCGATTCATGGAGCCAGTAGGCAAATTTTTTATATGTTTCCCTTTCCCTTGCCAAAATCAATTAATCCTTTGTTTTCTGGGCACACAGATAGTGGCACAGGGAAATCCGTATGGCAATGGAAAAGAATCAGATGTGGCCTGGGTGGTTGGTCCAATGCCCACATTTTCATTGATAGGAGAATCCCCGTCAAATAGGATAGAGACAGTTCCGGGTTACGGGGATAATTTTTGAGAGGAGTTTTTGGCAATATTCATGGAGAAATTTTTCTATCCTTCAACCGTGGCTGTGGTGGGCGCGACTCCCGATAGATATAAAGGGGGAAACGCCATTTTTTCGAATATAAACCTGACCTTTTCCAATGGACTTTATCCTGTCAATCCCCGATATCGTGATATAGACGGGGTAAGATGCTGGGAAAATGTTTCCTCGATTCCTGAGGTAGTTGATCTTGTAATTGCATTTATCCCCGCACCGGGAATTCCGGATCTAATTGATGAGTGCGGGAAAAAAGGCATAAAAAGGGTGATGATCCAGAGCGCAGGGTTCGCAGAGACAGGAGGACAGGGCCGCCTCCTCCAGGACCGTTGCGTGAAAATTGCCAAAAGCCGCGGCATAAGGCTATGGGGACCCAACTGCATGGGGCTCGTCAATGGGCATACCCGCTTTGTGGCCTCTTTCATGAGACCATTTGTCTGGGAAAAAAACCTCACGCCTGGTGGTGTTTCCGTGATAGTTCAAAGCGGAATGCTCTCCGCAGGATTTCTCATGCAGGTTCTGAGCGAAGGCTATTTCGGCCTGAGCAAGGCATGCTCCATAGGAAACCGCTGCGACATAAACGAGTCCGATATCCTGGAGTATCTGAAGGAGGACGAAACAACAAGGGTGGTGGGTTTGTATCTTGAATCCATTGTTGACATCCCCAGGTTCAGAAGGGCTGTCCTCGAACTGGGACGGCCTGTGGTCCTTCTCAAAGGGGGTATAAGCCCGGGAGGGGCAAAGGCGGCGGTGAGCCACACGGGAAGCCTTGCCGGAGATACGAGACTCGCTGAAGAATTTTTCCGGCAGTTGGGCATTCACAGGGCCTATGACATCATCGAGCTCATGGATATGGTAAAGGGACTCAATGGGGCAGGATACACAAAAAACCGAGGAAGGAGGGTTGCCGTAGTTACCTTCAGCGGTGCGGCCGGCATAGTGACGGCGGATCATTTCGCAGGGGCCGGCCTTGAGCTTGCCGAGTTGAATGCACACACAACAGAGGTCCTTAAGACGGTATTCCCTCCCTGGATGAGCCCGGACAACCCTGTTGACATATGGCCTTCCCTTGAGCAGCACCCGAGGTCGAAAACCTACAGCGTTGCTGTCAACGCACTGCTGAGGGACCCCGGTGTTGATGGAATCTGCATCCATTTCTTCGCCGACCCTGACCCGGGAGGTGAATATAAAAAGTTTTTGGATTTGCTTGACCCTGTTACAAAGCCGGTGGTGGTATGGATGATAGGCGATACCAGACTCTTCCGCGGACTGAGGGAGATGATGGAGGCAAAGGGCATGTTGGTTTACAACGAGATAGGGAGGGGGGTTGAGGTATTGGGGATGCTTCTGGATGGAAAAGGATCGAGAGGCTAGGTCGCCCGGACCTGCATGTCCTGTTTCGGGGTTCTTTTTTCCTTTTCAGCGCACGGCATGTTTTTATATACATGCATTGCCTTTCTGGAGCAGTAAAGGGCCTTAAAAGTCATGCAGCTTCCTGATCCGTCCATGGCCTCTTCTCTGGGCCAGGAAGCATGTCTGCACGTGAGATCACAGAATTCCATTAAAAGGCCTTTTACTGGATGGTAGGCTCAGCCTGGGGCACATCAAAGGCCTGGATCAGACCGAACTGCTCCTCGTACTTGCTCAAGTTTTCATTGAGGGCTTTTATTATCCTCTTCATGTGGCTTGGACTTACAATGATCCTGGCGGCAACGGTTCCTGAAGGAGGCGCCAGCATCAAAAAGTCCATGATGAACTCTTCCTTCGTATGTGCAACCACCATGTTATTGGAATACACTCCCCCAAGAAGTTCCTTGGGAAAATCAATCCTGGCCTCATTGGGTCTGTTTTGCGTGGTCATATTGCCTTCCTTTCTGTCATCCGCCGATGCTTGACATAATGCGGGCGCATTTTCTGGGTCCCCTGTGCAGGACAAGGTGATTATCAGGTTTGGTTGAAACCGCCAACCGTATGAGATCCAGCAGTCTGCCGTCATCTGCTCCATTCCTCAAAGGACCCTTTAGGTCTATCTCCTGGTCTGAGAAAAGGCATCCCCTGAGGCATCCTTCAGCCGTAAGGCGAAGCCGGTTGCACCTGTCGCAGAAATGGTTGCTGAGAGCCCCTATAAAGCCTATCTCTCCGGCTCCTTCTCCCGGCCGGTACCTCAAGGCAGGCCCGTCCAATCTCCCGGTCTCAAGGGCTGCAAGGGGCCGGAAAGGGTAAATGATTCTTTTCATTTCCTCTATTGAGACAAATGCCTCCGGCCTCCACCCGTTTTCCCTGCCCACCGGCATGAACTCTATAAAGCGCACACAAAGGGGACTTTCCACAGCCAGCCTTGCAAAGTCAAGGATTTCGTCTTCGTTTACCCCTCTCATTACGACAACGTTTATCTTTATGGGGGAAAAACCAACTTTTTGGGCCGCCTCAATGCCTGCCATGACTTTGTGGAAATAATCGCGTCCAGTGATCAGTTGGAATCTCTCGGGCTTAAGCGAATCAAGGCTTATGTTTATCCTTTTTATTCCGGCGGCCTTGAGATCAGAGGCGAATTCTTCGAGGAGCACTCCGTTGGTGGTGAGGGTTATCTCATCAAGGCCTTGTGCTTGTGCCAGGGCTTTTAAAAATGGAACCAACCCCTTTCGCACAAGGGGTTCGCCTCCTGTGATCCGCACTTTCCTTATTCCATGATGCACCGCCACCTTGACGATCCTTAACATTTCCTCATAGGTGAGGATTCGTTCATGGGGGACAAAACTTACTCCCTCCTGGGGCATGCAGTACCGGCACCTCAGGTTGCAGCGGTCCGTTACGGATAGTCGCAGGTATGTGACTATTCTATTGTTTTTTGCACTCAGCGCGTCTTCAGCCATTCGATCAGGCCATTCTTTGTTAAAAATATTGCCCGGTCGGGAAGTTCCATAAGTCCTTCCCGAAGTGATACCCAATCCTTAATACTCCCTGCCGGGGCATATTGCAAGAGGAGGCGAATGCCCGGTATTGATCTCAATGCCTGTAGCTAAGGCTTACGACATCCTGTAAGCAGCAGGAGAAAAACTTGATTCCCCAGGGGCCTGAAGTCAATATCCCTCTGTTATTAGTTTGAATCTCTGTTATAGTATCCCTGTGTAAAAAGTTTAATATTTCAGTAAATTTTTATCCAGGGAGGGTCAGGCCATGGGGCGATTCAAGGAATACCATAAGTTTGACGGACTTGGGCTGGCTGAGCTAGTGAGGAAAAAGGAGGTTTCACCGGAAGAGATTTGTGAGGAGGCCATAGAACGGATCGAGCTTCTTAATCCCGGGCTGAATGCCGTCGTAACCAAGATGTATGATCAGGCCAGGGAGACAGCCAGACGTCCACTGCCTGACGGGCCTTTTGCAGGCGTGCCGTTTCTTTTGAAGGATCTGATTGCTGCTGTTGCCGGTGTGCCTTTGACCAACGGCTCAAAGGCATTCAAGAACTACATCCCTGACCATGACAGCGAGCTGGTGAAGCGGTTCAGACAAGCCGGGCTTGTTTTCCTGGGAAAAACCAATACGCCTGAATTCGGCCTGCTGGGTTATACTGAACCTGAGCTTCATGGTGCTACGCGCAATCCTTGGAACATTGATCATACGCCGGGGGGATCGAGCGGTGGCTCGGCGGCTGCGGTTGCAAGCGGCATGGTGCCTATTGCTTCAGGAGGAGATGGCGGGGGATCAATTCGAATCCCGGCATCAAATTGCGGACTATTCGGTCTTAAGGTGACGCGGGGAAGGAATCCCACCGGCCCTCAATATGGTGCTATATGGCAGGGGGCGGTCATAGAAAACGTCATCACCCGCTCTGTAAGAGACAGCGCTGCGGCCCTGGATGCAATAAGCGGCAGGGATATAGGTGCGCCATACTACTTACCCGATCCTGACATGCCTTATCTTAAGGAGATTGAGCAAAGCCCGGGAAGCCTGAAAATTGCATTTAACATGCATTCTCCCGTTGACAGAGAGGTCCATCCTGAGTGCATAAAGGCTGTAGAGGATACGGTTGATCTACTCCAAAAGCTCGGGCATAAATTAGAGCCTGCGGAGCCGGAAATAGACGGCAAGAAACTTGCCGGCTCCTACCTTGCCATGTATCTGGGCGAAATAGCTGCTGATATTGACGAGTTGAGAACTGTTCTAGGAAGAAAGGCCAGACAGTCGGATGTCGAGATGCTTACCTGGACGCTGGGCCTGCTTGGGAGGACGTATTCCGCTGGTTACTTTGTTAAGGCCATGCGGGAGTGGGGTATTGCCTCAAGAATAATGGGAAGGTTCAATGAGAAATACGATTTATATTTAACACCAACCACTGCGTATCCTCCGGTAAAAATAGGAGAGCTGAAACCCAGACCGGCAGAACGGATCTTGATGAATGGTGTAAATAAGCTAGGATTGGGAAGGTTATTGAAGGCATCAGGCATCATTGATGTTCTTGCTGTTGAAAGCCTTTCGAAAACGCCGTTTACCCAGCTTGCAAACTTCACGGGCCAACCTGCCATGTCCGTGCCCCTTCACTGGACCGCCGATGGACTGCCATGCGGTGTTCAATTTATAGGGAGGTTTGGGGATGAGGCGACTTTGTTCAGACTAGCGGCGCAGTTGGAAAAGGAAAAACCCTGGTTTGACAGGCGGCCGCCGCCCCACATCTCAAAAAGCAAGGAAGTGCCTGTATAGAAGGTGGTTCCATCGTAAAGTTTTAATGAGGTTGGCCGATCGCTGTAAAGCGTCCGGTCAGAAACTGACGTTTGGCAAGTAAAAGCAACGGATCGGTTTTTCTTGAGAAGACAACTCCGTCCCTTAAAATGTTCTGAAGGCATCCAGATCTCTATAAGGCTTCTATATTTAATTTAACAAGTGAAGGAGGGAACATGAGTCAAGAATTAAAACCCGATGGGCAGTTGTGCGTAATGTGGACCACCGCGGATCGGGAGGTGGCATTGAAGATGGTCTTTATGTACACTCTTAACTCCAAACTGAAGGAATGGTGGGGCAGGGTCCGGTTGATTGTATGGGGACCTTCTGCCAGGCTGCTTACCGAGGACAAGGAGCTTCAGGAACACGTTGCGGAAATGCTGGCGGCCGGGGTGGAAGTCCACGCTTGCAAGCGCTGTGCGGAACTATACAACATCGTTGATGAATTGAAGGCCCTGGGGATAAAAGTCTACTACATCGGAGTTGAGTACACCAAGCTGCTCAAAGACGATGAGTGGACCATAATTACTTACTAATTGTTGGCTTATAGAAGATAAGAAGAAATAATGAGTGAGGCAAATAAATCAATTAATGATTTTGATTTTAAATTAATCTGCGAATATTTTTCGAGCATGGAACGACAGGGGCCCGGGAGCCCCGAAGTAACTGTTAAGGCTTTGAGCTTCATAGACAACCTGACAGATGAATCGAAAATTGCCGATATCGGTTGCGGGACCGGCGGTCAGACGATGGCGCTGGCTAATCATACGACGGGGCATATTACAGGCATTGATTTGTTTGACGACTTTATAGATATCTTCAATGCAAACAGCCGGAAACTGAATCTCCAGGATAGGGTGAAAGGCGTGGTTGGCTCAATGGATAACCTTGCTTTTCAAAATGAAGAATTAGATTTAATCTGGTCCGAGGGGGCTATCTATAATATCGGGTTTGAGCGAGGCATAAACGAATGGCGTGAGCTCCTGAAAACAGGAGGCTTTATTGCCGTTTCAGAGGCGTCTTGGTTCACCGAAAAGCGGCCTGTCGAAATCGATATATTTTGGAAAGATGCTTATCCGGAAATTGACATCATCTCAAATAAAGTCGGACAAATGCAAAAAGCCGGATATATACCGGTTGCTACTTTTGTCTTACCTGAAAATTGCTGGACCGAAAATTTTTATGCCCCGCAAGTTTCTGCGCAGGATAAATTTCTAAAAAAGCATGCAGGCAATAAAACTGCCGCAGAGCTCGTGGAGAACCAGCGGCATGAAGCGGAGCTATATTATAAATACAAAGAATATTATGGGTATGTTTTCTATATAGGAAAAAAGGTTTAAACCAAATTAGTAAACATCTTGTTTGAATTCCCAGCAGGATTTGCCTGTGGAAGTGCCGCTTCAGCCTATCTCGTAACTTTTAAACGGCTTTGACTATGACATGAACCATCTCGTCGGGATTGTCGGGGTCGGTATAAGGCGGAAGTATATTACTCTCTGCCGGAAATGAGCTAATTGAGGAAGCCTTTACCCATATCCCACGCGACAAAAGGCCGGGGCCAAGTTCAGGGACAAGCGCATTAAAAAGCTTAAGCTTTACCCATGCACCTGAAGCGGCCTTTTCAGCGGAATGTTTTTTTTCGACTCTGGTCCTCAACCCCGCGAGATGCCCGCCTTTTCTCAAGATGGCGCCTGCCAGGCCCGGCATAGCGGCTGAAAGGGCCAGCACAGATCCGTCGGTAAGGATCTCGTAGTCAAGATCGTCAACAGGCGTGCCGTTTAAGAAAAGCGTTGAAATCCTCTTTGAAATGTAATCGCTTTCAGCGTTCAGATATTCCGTTATGAATTCTTTTATGCTTATGCCGGATCTTGTTCTTATGAACACTCCCTCCTGGAGAAGGCGGAAAAGAAAAGGTCTGGTGGAAGGGTTGAGAGCGAGCGAACAGGTGCCGCCGGAGGGTAGGCAATTTGCCTTCCCTCCGCTGGATATCGAATTTGAAGGGCTACCAGTTAAAGACCGTGTCAAGTTCCTCATCCTTTACCATGAAGGTGACATTGTGGGGAGGCAGGGGTTCTTTCTTGAAGAAATCCGGCAGACGATCGTGGGCATTGGTCAATCCGGCTTTAATGTTAAAATCCCTTTCCGCCTTGAGCACGGACTTTCCCATGTCTGTTACGTCGTTTGCCGAAAGGTTGAGGCTGTAACAGGCGTTGATCATATCAATCAGCGCCTGGAATGTCTCAGGCTGATCCATTATGGCAAATGCAATGAAAAGACACATGCCGGTTGAGTCAATGAAAGCGGTCGCTATCTGAAGATTTCGCGAGAGTTCGACCTGACCCTGAGGCGTAAGGGGATCAACGTAGCCGCCAACCTTCATTATGTTGGTTGCTACCGCGTAACCGGCGGTATGGTCTGCTCCCATGGTGCTGGTGGCGTAAGTAACCCCTATTCCCTGAACGCCTCGGGGGTCATAGGCAGGCATTGATTGGTTTTTTACTACTGGAACGCGCTCAACGCCGAAGACCTTTCCAGTGGCTGCCGCGCCGCTTCCGAGTATCCGGCCCAGATGGGTTCCCTTTCCAACTTCCTTCACCAGGCTGATGGCTGCCTGGGCGTCTCCAAATCTTGCAATTCCTGCCTCCATGGCCACTCCTATAGTGGCGCCCATCTCTATGGTGTCCAGACCGTAGTCATCGTCCAGCCTGTCCAGCATGGCTATGGCATCCAGATCGTTTATGCCGCAGTTGCCGCCGTGAGCCCATACGGTTTCGTATTCAGGCTGCTTGGTGAGGTAATGGCCGTCTTTATTCACGTAGATGCCTGAGCACCTTATGACGCAGCCCCTGTGACAGCCGTGGGTGGCAAGACCTCCCCGGGCCGTCTCTGTTTCCGCCTGGGTTTCTCCGCTTATGGCTGCGCACCCCTCAAAGCGACCCCACATGAAATTATGGGTAGGATAGGCCCCGGCTTCGTTGATTACGTTGGTAAGCACATTTGTTCCATAAGCAGGAAGACCCTGGCCGGTAACCGGATTTTTCTTTAGTCCTTCCACGAACTCCTTTGCAGCAGCCTTGAATTTGTCAGGATTTTTGGCTGTCCTCATCTTCATGCCTGAGTCATCCAGCACTATTACTTTCACACCTTTTGAGCCCATGACAGCCCCGACGCCCCCGCGTCCAGCGTGCCGGGTGGGCCTCATCTCCATGTCGGTACAGGCTATTGATGCGGCGGAAAGTTTCATCTCTCCGGCAGGTCCTATTGATATGCAGGCCACCTTATCGCCGTGCTGGGCCTTTACCTTGTCAATCAGATCATAGTTTCCTAAACCTTTTAAATCAGTTGCAGGGGAGATCTTGACGCCGTCTTTGTTGATAATGATTTTGTAAAGGGTTGAGTCCTTGGGTTTTCCTTCCAGGACAACGGCTGCGTATCCGAGTCTTGCAAGCACCTGTGCAGCCTGCCCGCCTGCGTTGGCCTCTTTGATGCCGCCTGTCAAGGGACTTTTGCAGCCGACTGAAAGTCGCCCGGATGAGGCTGCTATTGTCCCGCTCAGAAGCCCCGGAGCTATTACCAGCTTGTTGTCGGCCCCGAGGGGATGGCAGAGAGGAGGCACCTCTTTGGAAACAATGCCCGAGGTCATGGCCCTTCCGCCTAGTCCGGCGTATGCGCCGGCCGGTGTTTCTTTTGTGCGGGGACCGCCTTCCGCGCCCATGTCAATCCGCAAGATCTTTTCCATGCAATTCCTCCTTTTATTAAACGGTTGTGTTTATGTTGGACGGATGCTCCGGCTTTCCGGCCAGGGCGGCCATCCTCCTAAAGATTGACTCCGGCACATGAAAACTAATTTCTAGACAGGCTGTGCTATGCCTTAACTCTGCATGGCATATTACC
>QZIK01000070.1 GCA_003599015.1 Desulfobacteraceae bacterium
ATAGAGAAAACCCTTGCATCACACAGCGCCTTCCCCATAAGAGACATTTCCGCAGTCATAAAGGCCGACGAATGGTCGAGGAATAAGGCCCTTGAACTGGTGGAGAGCCTCCGGGTCAGGGATGGATCAATACCCAACAAAGGAGAGCGTGTTAAGATCTTCTTTTGAAAACCTTAATCAAAACGTACTGAGGCATTAATGAACATACTCCTTTACTATGTAATACCATTTGTCATTGTATTGGGGATTCTAATTTTCTTTCATGAGCTGGGACACTTCCTGGTTGCAAAGTATTTTGGAGTGAAGATCCTCAAATTTTCCCTCGGATTCGGGCCGAAGATCGTGGGCAGACAGATTGGCGAAACCGAGTACCTCATCTCCGCCCTCCCCCTGGGAGGCTATGTGAAGATGCTTGGAGAGGGAGAGGAAGACGAGCCTGTTGAACAAAAGGAATTACAGAGATCCTTTGCCGCCCAGCACCCTTTAAAACGGATGGCCATTGTAGCAGCAGGCCCCATGGCCAACCTTCTTCTGGCCGCCCTCATTTTTTGCCCTGTCTATATGGTGTCGGGCCTCCAGGTCATGACTCCGGAGATCGGTCAGATAACCGAAGGATCCCCTGCACAGAAGGCCGGATTCCTTAAGGGAGACACCATTGTGGCCATAGGGGATATGCCTACGGAAACATGGTCTGAGGTAAAGGCCATCGTTGAAAAAAGCGCCGGAATACCTCTCAGGATTACCGTTATGAGGGCAGGAACCGCAGCGCAGTTGACAGTGGTGCCGCAGCAGGCGACCGTAAGGAATCTCTTCGGAGAGGAGATCTCTTCCGGCATAATAGGTGTGGTAGCAGCAGGCAAATACAAAACCATCAGTCTGGGCCCCCTTGAGGCAATAGGGGAAGGGCTTAAAAAGACATGGGAAATTATACGACTGACCTGTCTTACGGTGGTAAAGCTCATCCAGCGCATTGTCCCCATAAAAACCCTCGGCGGGCCCATCATGATAGGGCAGATGACCGGGCAACTGGCCCAGGAAAGCTGGACCAATCTTCTCCCCTTTATGGCCGTTATAAGCATCAACCTCGGGATCTTGAATCTCCTGCCGGTCCCGATTCTGGACGGCGGGCTTCTGATATTTCTGTTGATCGAGCTTGTAACCGGAAAAACCCTGAGCTTAAGAAAACGTGAGCTTGCACAGAAGGCAGGACTTTTCCTTTTGATCCTGCTCATGGCCATAGTCATGTATAACGACCTTGTAAGACTTGTGGAATAGTCGAAAAAATGCTACTTGCCTTCAACAGCTCCACATTTCAGTTCTCGACAGCCCTTCTGGAAAGAGACGGTTCACTGGCGGGGGAGATATTTGTGTCAAGGGGAAAGGGTCATTTCGGAGGCCTTATGCCGGCAGTTCAATTTCTCCTGACCTCATGCGGGTCCGTCCCGGCAGAAATTGAGGCAGTGGCAGCGGCTATCGGCCCGGGAAGCTTCACCGGGTTAAGGACCGGCCTTTCGGCTGCAAAGGGATTCTCCCATGCGCTGGGCATCCCGATTTTCGGGATTCCAACCCTGCATGCAATGGCGCTTCAGAGCGGCTCCCGCGACCTGCCGGTGGTGGTCCTGATAGACTCAAGAAGGAATGAGTTTTTCGCAGGACGCTTTCTACCCGACGGCAGTGGAGAAATCAAAAGGCTCATGGAGGACACATGCCTCCCTGCAGAAAAACTTCCCTCCTTATTTGAAGTGGAATCCATCGTCCTTGGAAACGATTTTTCAAGGCAGTGGCCCCTTGTGAGCAGGTTGGCGGGCCAAAACGCCATACCCGCTCCCAGACACCTTTGGAAACCAGGGGCCGCCTGTGTAGGAGACCTTGCCCTTAAAAGGCTGGATAAGGGAGATCCCGACGATCCCGATTTGCTTTCGCCCATATACCTTCGCCCGCCCGACATTCGCCCCAATCCTTACCCTGTTCGGTCGCAGGCCTGAATTCCGGCCCTGAACCCGAGTCAGGACCTTTGTTGACTTTCCCATAGACCGACTTATTTTTTTTAAAAAATACCTAATCGGCCTATTAGGCCAGATCTTTTTTTTTTACAGGAGGCCTTTACCCATATGAGATTAGACAAACTCACCCTCAAGGCTCAGGAGGCTGTACAGGCATCCCAGCAGCTTGCCGACAGATTAAATCAACAGCAGATAGAGCCCGAACATATTCTAAGGATCATTCTAGGCCAGAAAGAAGGCGTAATGCCTCCTCTTCTGGGGAAGATGGGCGTAAACGCCCAGCAGATGATTGCAGCGTTAGACTCGGCCCTTGAGAGGATCCCCAGGGTCTCAGGCTCCGGAGCGGGACAGGCCTACATTTCGCCTCGCGCCAAGGCCCTTTTGGAAAAAGCCTTTGCCGAGGCGGAACAGATGAAGGACGAATATGTAAGCCTGGAGCATCTGCTGCTTGCCGCAACAGAGGAGAAGTCCGGCGAGATTCCCAGGATCTTCTCCATCGCCGGAATTACAAGAGACTCCATCCTCAAGGCCCTTGTCGAGATTAGAGGAGGTCAGAGGATCACGGATCAGAACCCGGAAGACAAATATCAGGCACTGGAACGATTCAGCCGTGATCTGACGGCAGTTGCTGCAAAGGGAGCCCTTGATCCGGTGATCGGCAGAGACGATGAGATCCGCAGGGTCGTTCAGGTACTTTCAAGAAGAACCAAAAACAATCCCGTTCTCATAGGAGAGCCCGGTGTGGGCAAGACTGCCATCGTGGAAGGTCTTGCACAGAGAATAGTACAGGGTGATGTACCCGAAACCCTTAAGGAGAAAAGGGTGGTCGCCCTTGACATGGGAGCGCTTATAGCAGGAGCCAAATACAGAGGTGAGTTTGAAGACAGGCTCAAGGCGGTCCTTAAAGAGGTTACGGACGCCCAGGGGCGGATCATACTTTTTATTGATGAACTCCATACCCTGGTGGGAGCAGGCGCTGCAGAGGGGGCGGTGGATGCTTCCAATATGCTTAAACCTGCCCTTGCGAGGGGAGAGCTGAGGTGCGTGGGCGCCACCACCATAAAGGAATACCGCAAATACATAGAAAAGGACGCTGCCCTTGAAAGACGTTTTCAGCCGGTGATGGTGGATGAGCCGTCTGTTGAAGATACCATCTCGATATTGAGGGGTCTTAAGGAAAAATACGAGGTGCACCATGGAGTCAGGATTAAGGACTCGGCACTGGTAGCCGCAGCAACCCTCTCCCAACGGTACATAACAGACCGGTTTCTTCCTGACAAGGCCATTGACCTCATTGACGAGGCAACCTCCCGCCTCAGGATAGAGATAGACAGCCTGCCGGCTGAAATAGACGATGTCCAGCGGAAGATCACCCAGCTGGAGATAGAAAGAGAGGCTCTTAAAAAGGAAAAAGACAGGGCGTCCCATGATCGCCTTGAAAAACTTGAAAAGGAACTCCTTGAATTAACATCACAAAAAGAGGCTCTGATGGCCCACTGGCAAAGGGAAAAAGATGCCATATCCAGGATAAGATCCATCAAAGAAAGACTTGAGGCGACCAGGTCAGAGGCCCAGCTTGCAGAAAGGCAGGGGGATCTGGGAAAGGCCGCCCGGTTGAAATACGGTACCCTGATCGAACTTGAAAAGGGTCTTGCCGAAGAAAACAGCAGGCTTGAGGAGCTTCAAACAGGGCAAAAGATGCTCAAGGAAGAGGTGGATAGCGAAGACATAGCCGAGATCGTCGCCAAATGGACAGGCATTCCCGTATCCAGACTTATGGAGGGAGAAAGGGAAAAACTCCTCAAGATGGAGGAACGCCTGAGCATGAGGGTCGTAGGGCAGGATAAGGCCGTCATAGCGGTTGCCAATGCCGTGAGAAGGGCGCGTTCAGGGCTCCAGGACCCTAACAGACCCATAGGTTCCTTTATATTCATGGGACCGACGGGTGTGGGAAAGACAGAGCTTGCCCGGGCCCTGGCCGAGTTCCTCTTTGACGACGAGCAATACATGGTACGCATTGATATGTCCGAATACATGGAAAAACACTCTGTGGCACGGCTTATCGGCGCCCCGCCCGGGTATGTGGGTTATGAGGAGGGCGGACAGCTTACTGAGGCCATACGAAGGCACCCCTATTCGGTGGTTCTATTCGATGAGATAGAAAAGGCCCATCCCGAGGTCTTCAATGCCCTTTTGCAGGTGCTGGATGACGGCCGCATGACGGACGGCAAAGGACGAACCGTGGACTTCAAAAACACGGTGCTCATAATGACCTCCAACGTTGGAAGTCAATGGATCCAGGAGCTTGGCGGCAGAAATAACGAGGAGATGGAAAAACGCGTAACCGAGGCCCTGAGGACAACCTTTAAACCGGAATTCCTGAACCGTATTGATGAGATAGTGATCTTCAATTCCCTCGGACCCTCGGAGATAAAAAAGATTGTGGAGATACAGTTCAGGATACTGGCAAAGCGACTTGAGGGAAGCAAGATAGTACTGAAGCTTTCGGACAAGGCAAAGGAGTTCCTTGCCAATACGGGCTATGATCCTGTATACGGGGCAAGGCCCCTTAAAAGGACCCTCCAGCACCTTATCCAGGACCCACTTGCAATAAAGATACTTGGCGGGTCAGTGAAAGAAGGAGATACGCTGACCATAGACGTCAAAAACGGAGAGATAGTATTCAGCTGAGGTCAATTCTGGGGGCCGAACTGAAGGGCGTAGAGGGTGGAAAAGCGCCCGCCGCTTGCACAGAGTTCTTCCCTCGTGCCTGATTCCACTATGGAGCCACCCTCTATCACATATATCTTGTCCGACTTCATAACGGTGCTCAGACGATGGGCCACCACAAGGACGGTAAGTCTGCCTCTCAGCCCTTCTATTGTCTGCTGGACAAGTTTTTCGCTTTCGGCATCCAGGGCCGAGGCAGCTTCATCAAGTATCAAAATGGTAGGATTGACAAAAAGGGCCCTGGCAATTGCAATTCTCTGACGCTGACCACCTGAAAGCATGGTCCCTCTGTCTCCCACCACGGTATCGTATCCATGGGGCTGGGCCAGAATGAATTCATGTGCATTGGCAGCTTTTGCAGCAGCTATCACATCCTCCATCCCTTTTTCAAAATTTCCGTACCTGATGTTGTTTGCAATGGTGTCGTGGAACAGGAGCACCTCCTGGTTGACGTAACCTATCTGCCTTCTCAGGGAAGCGAGCGTTACATCCCTTATATCCGTTCCGTCAATGGTGATACTCCCTTTTGTAACATCATAGAAACGAGGTATAAGATCAAGCAGAGTGCTCTTGCCCGCGCCTGTGGAGCCGACGAAGGCCGCCATTTCTCCGGCATTTATCTTGACCGATATATCCTTGAGGACCGTGTCATTTTTGCCGTATCCAAAGCATACATCATTGAAACAGATGGTCTCGCGGTGGCGGGGCAACTCCACTGCACCAGGCCTCTCCGGGATGGCCGATTCGGTCTCAAGTATACCGAAGACCCTCTCTGTCGCCCCCTGCAAGGTTCTCAAATTGGTATTTACAAGCGCCAGCCTCTTAACCGGACTGTAGAATTTGGAGAAGGCATAAAGAATCGAGAGCAGTTCGCCAAGGGTGTGGTTGAAATATACCTTGCCTGCAATAAGTACCGCAGGCAGCACCAGGAATACCGCTGAATCCATCATGGGTCCCAGGCCCAGATTCCAGCGGTTCCAGTGCATGACCTTCCTGTACAGATTATCGGCAAGGGCTTCAAAGGAGGCGGCCTCCCTTTTGCTGGTGAAAAACCCCAGAATCAATCTGAGGCATGAAAGGGTCTCGTGGTACTTTGCGGTCACATCCGCTGTGGCGTCCTGCACCTTTGTGGAATGCTTCTTGACCTTTCTTCCGAACAGGCGCACAAGCCCAACCAGGGCCGGCCCGAGAAAAAAGACCAGAAGCGTGATCTTGTAATTCATTATCAAAAGATAGGTGAGAAAGACCATGGCGGTCAAAGGATGCTCAATCAGGCCCATCAGCACGTTTGCGATCAGACCCTGCATCACGGTAAGATCAGCGGTTGAGCGGGCAATGAGGTCTCCCGCCTTTTTATCATGGTAATAGCCCAGGTGGAGGGATACAAACTTCCTGTAGAGATCTATTCGAAGATCTTTTACAGCCCTGTTGGAAAATGCCGCAGCACAAAGTCCCCCGGCATAGGTGGTCATGGATATAAGAAGGGTGGAGCAAAAGGCCACAAGGGTAAGAATGACCAGCAGATGATTCGACGAAACCCCTTCCACAAGGACCTTTTCAGTTATCTTCCAGGAAAACCACGACTCCCCTGTGAAGGCAATCCACGGAATCTTCCATGTTACCATTTCAGATCCCAGTTTCATGCCCTCGTCCACAAAGGGTTTGAGAAGATAGGCGGGTATTACCACCAGCAATGACGCACATGCCGTAAGTGCAAGGGATAAGAATACAAGACCCTTGTGGCGTTTCACATAGCGGGCGATGTCTTTGCCCAGGACGACTTCCAGCATCACGCCCCCGTTCCCAGGGCTTCAAAGGCAGCCAACACGGATTATATAGCCCCCACAAGCCGTGAGATGACTATCCTCTGTACCTCCGAGGTTCCCTCTCCTATCTCAAGAAGCTTCTGATCCCTATAGAACCGCTCCACGTCATATTCCTTCATAAGTCCGTAGCCTCCGTGGAGCTGAACAGCGTGGTTGGCGCAGCGGTACATAACCTCGGAGCAGTAAAGCTTGGCCATGGCAGCCTCTTTGGAAAAGGGCTTGCCGTTATCCCTCAGCCAGCAGGCCTTGTAAAGTATCAGCCTGGCGCATTCTATTTCCATGGCCATATCTGCTATCTTAAAGGCGTTTACCTGGAACGACGATATGGGTTTTCCGAACTGAACCCTCTCCCTGCTGTATTTAAGACCCAGTTCAAAACAGCCCTGGGCGCCCCCCAGTCCCATCGCTCCAATGGAAAGCCTTCCGCCGTCAAGGGTCTGCATCATCTGGTAAAAGCCATGACCTCTGGGTCCGAGCAGATTCTCCTTTGGCACGCGACAGTCATCAAAATACAGTTCGCTTGTGTTGGAGGCCCGCCACATCATTTTTCCATGCATCTCCCTGGCCTCAAATCCGGGGGTTCCTTTCTCTATGAGGATACAGGAAAGCTCCGGCCTTCCGTCCTCCCTGGCACCCGTACGGCAAAGGGCTGTAACCCCTGTGGTTATCCCTGTGGAGGCGTTTGTGATGAAAATCTTGCTTCCATTGATCACCCACTCATCTCCCTCCAGCACGGCAGTGGTCTTGGAATTACTTGCGTCCGAGCCTGCATTGGGCTCCGTCAACCCAAACCCCCAGAGGGCCTCACCGCTGCAAAGTTTGGGCAGATATTTCTTTTTTTGTTCCTCGTTTCCGAAATAATAAAGAGGGCCTATGCCGAGGGAATTGCCCGCCGCAACGGTTGCGGCATGGCTTCCATCAACCCTGGCGATCTCCTCTGTCGCAATGATGTAGGAGACGTAATCCATTGCCTGGCCGCCGTAAGTCTCGGATACAAACATGCCGAAAAGACCAAGGCCTGCCATTTTCTCCATGGTCTCATATGAAAACTCCTCTTTTTCATCCAGTTCCCTTGCCACCGGCCTGATCTCGCGCTCGGCAAAATCACGAACCGACCTTCGAAGAATCTCCTGCTCCATGGAAAGGCTGAAGTCCATAGCTTCTCCTTTTGCTCGCTGTTTTCTTTAACTGGTAAAGGGTCTGTTCCAGAAACCCGCCGCCTCTTAAGGCACCTAGTTTATAGGCTGAGCCCGACAGGTTGTCAATCGCAAAAGCCTTCCGCTCAGAAGGTTCAAAGGCATTTCACACTAAACTGAGCTTCATCTGGCTTACTTTGATGTCCTTTCCCATTCGGGCGCACATCTCAATGATCTCCCGCTTCTTGTCCTCTCCCTTTTCCTTGAAGGATACGATTATCTCTTTGATGTTGTATCTTAAAATGATTTCTTCCAGCTTATCCTGTCCCCCAAGCACCGGGTAGCCCCGGAGGTTTTTTCCGTGGAGCCTGGAATTGTCGTCCATGAATCCCACAAGGGCAAGACCCATCTCCTTATTTGTCTCAATCTCCTTAAGCGCCATCTGGCCTCCCACCCCGGCCCCATATATCAGGGCCGGCCTTCCGTTTCCTTTCGCCTTTCTTATTCCCTCGTCAAGAAGCCTGAAGGACAGCCTTGAAAGGGATACCAGAATTATCATTATTACCCAGTGGATTACAAAGACAGCCCTGGAGAAACTCTCAAACCGGTAAAGAAACAGCGGTATCAACATGGCCATTACCGTACCGGCTGTAACGGCCTTGATGTACCCCACAAGGTCCCTCAGGCCTGCGCTTTCCCAAACTCCCTTGTACACCCCAAACAGATACATGCTGAAAATCTGGCATGCTATCAGAACAGGAAGGGACTTGAGGAAAAACTCAAAATTGCCTCCCAGCGCCCCCTCAAATCGAAGCAGGTAGGAGGTATAATAGGAGACCGTCACGAGGAAAAGATCCAGCAATACCTCCAGGATTCTTCTTTTGTAAGTGATTTCAACCAGGATTACGCTTACTATTCCGGCACTCTTGCCTGAAAGAAGGGAAGGTTCCTGGTACACCTTAACCTTGCCCAGGTATATCCAGAAAAAAAGCACTAAGAGGAGATAGAAGGCGACCAGAGCCAGACTTGTCCACGTGGAAAGACCTCGTATGGCAACCGTTACAAGACCCGACATGGCGGCAAAGAGATAAAGAACCAGTACGGCCTTTTTCTCCGAAAAACCTATGGCTACCATCCTGTGCGAGGAATGATCCCTTCCTCCCCGGGAGATCGGGCGCCTGAAAAGCCTGCGCATGAGGCTTACAAATCCGGTATCCAGGATCGGAACAAATAATATCAGAACAGGTATGGCTATAACCGAAAGGATATGCACGGAGAAGCCCGTCCGGATTATGGATGCAGTTCCCGCCATTGTCTGACAGGCCAGCATGAATCCTATAAAGAGGCTTCCTGCATCCCCCATGAAGATGGATGCAGGATTGAAGTTATAGAAAAGAAACCCGAGGACAGAACCCAGAAAGGCCAGATTGAGCAACAGCAGCGGTACGCTCGGGCCTGTCTCTCCAGCATCTAGGAATATGTGCACACATAGAAAGGCCGAGGCTATGGCAGCAATTCCTGCCGAAAGTCCGTCCATGTTGTCCAGCAGGTTGAAGGCGTTTGTTATACCCACCAGCCAGAGCAGCGAAAGAAAAAGGTTGACGGTCAGATAAGAACTCCAGGCAAGCGAGTAACCAAAGAACAGAATCACGGCAGATACGATTATCTGCCCTGCCAGCTTATGCTGTGGGTCCATGCCGGCAATGTCGTCCCCAAGTCCCAGCAGGAACATGGCTCCGCCGCACAGGACAACCGGCAGCATCGGCTCTCCATACCCGCCCCAACCAAAAAACCATGCCGCGAGGCCCCAAACGGAAACCATTGACAGGAATATAGCCACCCCGCCCAGCATCGCGGTCTCTTTCCTGTGCCAGCGATCGTCCTTGGGTGCGGCGATCTGTCCTGTCGCTCTGGCCAGGACCATCATTAGCGGGGTCAGAATCAAAGACATTATCAAGCCTGCCCCGAAGACAGCCAGAAATACTATTGAACCAGATCCCTTCATCAGGCCCCCTTTGAAAACCGCAATGAAAGCTTACTCCATATTCCTTGCACCAGACCCGGAATCAGCGGTCTTTCAGCCCCTACCCTACCAAGGGCGTAAAGTCCTGATGCAGCCAAAAAAACAACCGGAATCCAGACCCCCAGGGCCGGCGGAATGTAACCGGACTCCCCGATATTGCGTGAACCCACAAGACAAAGATAATAGGCAAGAAAAACGCAAAGACTCACTCCCACGCCCGTGTACCTTCCCCTTCCCCTCATATGCACACCCAGAGGGACCCCGGCTATACCCATGAAAAAAATGGCCATGGGGATCGACGCCTTTTCCAGGAGCGCAATTATCATTTCGTTGTATCGCATCTCCGGGTTCTTGGCCGACCTTAGCTCGACCAGCAGCTCCCTGACGGTCATCTCCCCCGGACTCCTTTCTCTGGAAGACAGCGCAGCAAGAACCTCCTTGAGGCCTATCGTCAGATCATAGCTTGAAAACCGGATGGTGCGGGAAGAGGAAAGATTTTTGTCGGTCACAAATACGGTCCCGTTCGCAAACTGTATTGTTATGATCCTGTTGCCCGGATGGTGAAAAAACCTTGCCTCTCTGGCCACTATCGTACTTGTTACGGCCTTCTCCCTCCTGTCGGTGACAAAGACATCCTTCATGACCCTGTCCCTGTTGTCGTAGCTGTGAACATAGAAGACGATACCGTTGAAAGGCTCTGAAAAGACCCTCTCCTTGATTGCCACATCAGCCTGGGATTGGGCTATGCGGAAAAGTAGATCCCTGAAGGATTTCTGCCCCCAGGGAGATGCCGTCGTCCCGATCCAGGAACCTGCAAGCATTACGGCCAGGGAAAAAACGACGACCGGCGGAAGCATCTGGTAGAGGCTCACTCCGGATGCCCTCAGGGCTATTATCTCACTGTCGGCAGACATCCTTAAAAAAGCCATTACGACAGCAATGAGGGTGGTGGCAGGCAGGGCGAAACCGATCACATCCGGAAGAAGATAGCCCACCATTCCTGCAATGCTCTTTATTCCAACGCCCCTGGTGATTATAAGTTCTGTTATGGAAAGAAGCCTCGTTGCAACAACGGTAAAAACGGCCAGAAACATACCCGCAGCAAAGGTGGGTATTATCTCCCTGGCAATGTAGCGATAAAGGGTGGCCCTCATGATGGGCATAGTTTTTTACTTCCCCTCCAGCCACCGTTCGCGCCACATCTCCCACATGAGAAGCGCCCACAGCCGGTGGTGATGGCTTATGGTTCCGTTGAGATGCTCATTAACATATCTGCTCACGAGGTTGGGAGAAAAAAGTCCTTCTGATGCAAGCCGTTGAGGGGCGAGATAGTCAAGCATCATCTCGCGGAGCTCTCCTCTCAGCCACAGCTCGACAGGCACTCCAAACCCCATCTTAGGCCTTTCAAAAAGTTCCTCCGGGAGGTATCTGGCGAGAAGTTTTTTCAAAAGATATTTGCCCGATCCTCCCCTGTACTTAAGGGTTTCCGGTATGCCGGCGGCAAACTCAACAACCCGCTGATCCAGAAGAGGCACCCTTACCTCCAGCCCCACTGCCATGCTCGCCCTGTCAACCTTCGTCAACATGGCATCTGGAAGATATGTCAGTAGATCCGTCCTCATCAGTCGTGAAAGGATTGAAACGGCCGGGTCGGCTTCGAACCCCCTTTCAAAAGTGCCGTACTTGACCGTTAATCCGAACAGATTTTTCACCTCCTCCTTTGACCACACACACACAGTCGCCCTGTATAGCTCCTGAAGGGTATCCTCTGCCAGAAGGGCGATCAGCTTCTGCCACTTATCCCTGAAGTTGGCCATGCGGAACCTCTGGGGGAGCAAATCCCGCCATGGAACATAAATTTTTTCAACCCACGCCGGTGAAAAGAGATTCAGCAGGCTTCCGGCGGCCTTTCTTATTCCCGGCGGGGTGCGACCCACGGCCCGGGCCATTGAAAGGGTGGACCAGTATCGGACATAACCGCAGAACTGTTCATCCCCCCCATCTCCGGAAAGCGCCACAGTCACCTTTGTCCTTGCAAGCCGGGAGACCAGGAAGGTCGGTATGGCGGAGGTGTCTGCGAACGGTTCATCATATATCTCGGGAAGCCTGGGAATGACCTCCATGGCTTCACCGGGGGTAACATAGAGTTCAGTGTGTTCCGTCCCGAGACGCTTTGCCACCCTGGAAGCCCAGGGGGCCTCGTCATAGCCTGTCTCCTTGAATCCAATGGTAAATGTTTTAGCGGGCCTTTCGCTTACCTTCTGAAGTATGGCGGAGACAAGAGAGGAATCAATTCCCCCGCTCAGGAGAGCCCCCAGAGGCACATCGCTTACAAGACGGTCGGAAACGGAACTGGTAAGCAGGCCGTCAAGTTTATCGAGGGCCTCATCTTCCTCCATGGGAACATACTCGCCGCAAGGAAGGCTCCAGAAGGGATGCAGCGACAACTGTCTTCCGTCATATTTCATGTAATGGCCGGGAAGCAGCTTAAAGGTATCTTCAAATATCGTATGGGGAGCAGGAACATACTGATAGTGAAGATATAGCGCCAGGGCCTCTTTGTCCACCTTCCTTCCAAAACAGGAAAATTGCATCATAGCCTTTAGCTCGGAGGCGAACATGAGCATTCCTTTTCCTGCATGGTAGTAAAGGGGTTTTTTCCCCATTCGGTCCCTGGCCAGATAAAGGGTCATATCCCTTTCATCCAGTATGCCCAGGGCGAACATGCCCATGAACCTTTCAAGACACCTGATGCCCCACTGAAGATAGGCCTGGGGCACAGGCGGCTTTCCGTCCTTGATTTAAGCGGTGCCGGCCGCCAGCCTATGGGAAGCGATGACGGCAAGGTCCTTATTGTTTATAACGGAGAGGGATATAATTTCAGACAGATTCGCGGAA
>QZIK01000082.1 GCA_003599015.1 Desulfobacteraceae bacterium
TCTTTTATCTCCAAGGTGAAGTCCATTAACTCCCGGATACGGCTCAATTCAATGTACTTTATTCTCGGGGCTCCCTTTACTCGTATTGACTGCGGTATTCTGTATGCGGCGCAAACGAGGCAGCCTCTTTTTGTCTCAACTCCTGCTGCAACATACATCTTTCCGTTTCTCTGGCTAAAGAGTCTTCCCGGTGTGAGAAGCTCTGCCATGTCAGAGAGGAATCTCCGTCTTCGTGAGGCGCCCGTTTCTTTTTCCATTGCCGGCTTTAATTTGGAATATCCTTCAATTAATTCAATTACTTCAAGTGGATCGGACGTGTCGCATCTTCCATCGGAAAGCTCCTCCTGCAGCTCTTTCAGGATCTGCCTGATCCTTATCTCTCCGGTATTTTTTGTTTTCCTTTTTTGGTAAGCGGCAAAGGATTTTTCCAACAGATTTTTTATCTCCGACGGCCTATGGGAGAGAAGGAGATTAAGGGTCATGGAAAAATTGATCTGAATACGGCTTAAAAGAGGCTCTGAAACCGATTCCTTGAGTGCGCGTATCAGCTCCGGGTCCTGATGCATCCCTGGAATTACGAGGGCAAATCCTATCCTGTCTTTTCCCCTTCTGCCCGCCCGCCCGATCATCTGATGCAGATCAGTGGCCGTCAGGTCCACAAACCCCTTTCCGTTGTATCTGTCACTCTGCATAAGGACAACGGTCCTTGCAGGAAAGTTAACTCCGGCAGCAACAGTGGATGTGGAAAAGATGGCATCCAGAAGTCCCTCCCCCATCATCTTCTCGACCAGTGCCTTCCACAAAGGCAACTGCCCGGCGTGGTGGGCGCCCACAGCAGATCTTGTCAAAAACTCGGTCTGCCTGTGTGACTTAAGGTGCGGATACTGTTTTGTGAACTCGTTGACGGCATTACTTATTTTACTTTTTAGACGGCAAGACTCCAGCGGTCGGCAAAGTCTTATTGCTCTGTCACATTCTGCCCTTGATTTAAGGAAGAAGATTGCGGGGAGTAGATTCAACTTTCTCAAGCATTCCAGAATATCCTGGTATCCGGGCGAAGTTCCTTTTCCAGTTTGGGACTTCCAGCCTTCCATGAATTTTTTAATCTTTGGGTTCAGCCCCTTTTTTCCTCCAAGAATGCTCACAAGCCCATCTGGAAAAAGAAAGAGCATCTCTAGAGGTACAGGACGTTCGCAGGATAATACCAACTTTGGGGCAGTGCCCCGGATCTCTGCAAGCCATCCACACAGATCCCGGGGGTTGGATATGCTTGCGGAAAGAAGGAGAAGTCTTACCCTGGATGGAAGATAGATAAGTACCTCTTCCCAGACTACCCCTCTTTCCGGGTCGCTCAGATAATGGGCTTCATCCAGTACGACCATGTCTGCAGATATGTTAAGACCCTGATGCATCGCATCATAAAGCTGATTTCTAAGTATCTCCGTTGTCCCTACTATTACAGGTGCCCCGGGGTTTTCTTTTCTGTCCCCTGTAATGATCCCGCACCGCTCTGTTCCGAATTCTTCACAGAACTGATTGTATATTGAGTTGGAAAGGGCTTTCAAAGGTGATGCATACCAGATGCGCCTTCCTTTTGAAAGCAAGGTTCCTATGGCTTGTGAGGCAATCCAGGTTTTTCCCGAACCGGTGGGGGCGCTCACCAGGACGTCGTTTTTCTCGACGAGCCGCAGCGCCTCCAATTGAAACTGATCCGGGATAAAGGGTTGGAAATCGGGGATTCCGATCTTTTTAAGTATCGTAGAAAGCCCCCTGTCAGCCCTCACATCTATCCTCCGGGCACGGCAGGGATGTTGATTTTTTAAGGGGAGCCTTCTCGATCCTTTACCGCTTTTGATTTTCTTCAACGAGCTCTTCTTAAACCCTTCCTTTCCCTTAGCTCAAGATACCTGCTGCTACAAGGTCCATGTCCTTTAGGTAGCTCCGCATTGAGGCTTCAATTTCAAGCCGGGCAATTATATCTGCAAGTCCCTGTATGCGGGGTCCGCATCCATAGGCAATCTTGTTGCCGTTGGCAAATACCCTTTCCATCGCTTCAATTGCAAAAAGACGTGCACATGCCTTAAGGAAATCCTTGGTATCGCCTTTTTGCCCTTCGGAAACGGTTGCCTTTCGACACAGTGCTTCTGCAACTTCGCACCATGTCATCATGTCGGCCAGAAGAAACAACACATGCTGGGATTTGGTAAGTTTATAATTTCTTGCCTCCATGACGGCCTTGTTGAGCACGGAAAAGACACTCGAAAGCAAAGGCCCGGCTGAATCATCAGGGAGAGCTGCAAGTCCTTCTCCCATCTTGGCGTAATATTCACCTTTGGATCGGACGGTTGTCCTCATCCTGAAGGTGGAGATAATATTTCTCTGTATCTCGCTTGTGCCTTCGTAGATGGTAAGGATCTTTACGTCCCTCTTAATCTTTTCCACCTCATATTCACGCATGTAACCATAGCCGCCAAAGGCCTGAATTCCGTCGTTGGCCATGGCGTCTCCGGCCTCTGTGGCAAAGTATTTGGCAATGGAGCCCTCAACCTGCAGGTCCTCCTCTCCTGAATCAAGTCGCCTGGCCGTCTCTTCAATGTAGGCCCTTGCCGCCTGCAGACGGACCGCATGGGGAACCAGAAGGCGATGCGTATATCCCTGTTTTTCTGCCAAGGTGGTCCCGAACTGGACCCTCTCCTTGGAGTATTTTATGGCCCGCTCCAGGGATGCCACTCCCCCGCCCAGTCCAAAGGTCGCCACCATTAGCCTTGTGTATCCAAATACCTGGTTTGCATGTCTCAAGCCCTGTCCTTCCACTCCGCCTACAAGGTTTTCAGCAGGGACATAGAGATCCTCAAGGGTGAGAGGGCAGGTATCCGACGCCCTTATTCCGTGTTTGTCTTCATGCCTTCCCGGTGTAAGACCAGGTGTTCCCGCCTCAACCACAAAAAAGGAAGGGCCGTCCGGAGCATCTGCAAGTATGGTATAGAGATCCGCCACTCCTCCATTGGTAATGAATTGTTTCTGGCCGTTGATTTTGTATCCTTTCACTGTGCCGTCCTCGGCCAGGACCCTGTCCGCCTTTGTCTTGAGTGACTGGACATTGGAGCCTGCTTCAGGCTCGGTAACTCCATAGGCAACAACCAGGCCTTCTTCGGCGACCCTCCGGAAGTATTTTTCTTTCTGCTCAGGCGTGCCGCCCACCCTCAAGGGATCCATTCCGAGGCAAATTGCTAGAAAAGAGGTTGCAATGGCGAGATCCATCTTTGCCATCCTCTCAGATATGGCCGCGATATCCGCTGTCCCGGCTCCAAGGCCCCCGAACTCCTCAGGGATAAAAATGAGATGAAGGGCGATTTCGGGGCCCAGCATGAAGCGGATGAGTTCAGTGGGAAAATCCCCTTTTCTGTCAAGTTCAAGTTTCACTTCCAGGGGGAGCCTCTCCCGCTCAAGTTTGGCTATGGTGTCAAGCACCATGGAAAAGGTTTCAGGGTCCATCTTGCTCTGTTGTGACATATAATTCCTCCTAGCGTATTGTAATCGTCCCGCCGCGGGGCTTATCAAAAGGTCAAAGTGCCTTGAAATGATCTTCTAGCGAGGCAGCGACCACCCACTGAAGGATGAGTATTATTCACCGATGTGCATGGGGCGTCAAGTCCAAAGGATTTTCCGCCCGTGCCTATATGAATCTCCTTGGGATATCAAATGCCTTTCTATTGGTTTGGGGGAAATGATTTTCCCGGAATCAGGGCCATTTTTATTAAATTTTCCCTTGACAACGATTATTCTTTGTCTCATAGTGCCATAAAGTGTGCATAAAGTGTCTGTCAAGTGAGCACAAAAGGCCGTCCACCAAGGGTGAAATGCCATGTTCAGAGGCCGATCGCGACATACGTTGGATGCCAAGGGCCGCCTTGCAATACCTGCCAGGTTCAGGGAGGTGCTGGATAAGGCGGAAGACGACTGCCTTGTAATAACCAGCCATAAAAACTGCCTTTGGGCCTATACTCGAAAGGACTGGCAAATAGTGGAGCAAAAGGCCCTGCAATTGTCCGAGCATGATCTGGCCGCCATTGCCTACTTTGATTTCTTCATATCAGGGGCGCAGGAATGTCCTCTCAAGAACGGCCGGGTTACCATTCCGCTTGAACTCCGAGAAGAGGCCAAGCTGCAAAGAGAGGTGGTTTTGGTCGGTCAGCTGAAAAAATTTACCATCTGGGACAAGGACAGGTGGCAGGAGGCATTCGCCAGGGCAAAGGAGGAATTTCCGAAGGCCAGTCAGTCTCTGGCAGCAATGGGTCTTTAAGGGGATTGCCGGTTGGAATACTCCCATAAACCCGTCCTTCTAAGGGAAGTAGTCTCGCTCCTTGTTGTCAATAACGAGGGCGTTTATGTGGACGGAACTTCAGGAACCGGAGGACACGGCGAAGCCATAGCATCTGTTTTGAAGGGAGCAGGGCGTCTGATCAGTTTGGACAGGGACCCTGAGGCTGTTTCCATCGCAAGAAAAAGGCTGTCTCGATTTGGATCCAGGGCGACCGTGATGAAAGCAAACTACGCCCTGCTGGAGTCGGTTTTGGTGGAAATGGGATTAATGGGGGTTGATGGGGTACTGCTCGACCTGGGTATGTCGTCTCTTCAGATAGAGGGCTCGGGAAGAGGTTTCAGTTTTCTGAGGAAGGAGCCACTGGATATGAGGATGGATCCCGACGAGAAGACTACGGCGGAGGCCCTTGTCAACGGTCTGTCCCAGAAGGACCTTGAGCGCATACTTCGCGTGTACGGGGAGGAAAAGAGGGCAGGTCAAATAGCCAGGGCAATAGTGGAGGCCAGGAAGAAAGCGCCTGTTGAAAGCTCCATGCAATTGGCTGATATCGTATGTTCCGTTATGCCGCTATCAAGGCGGCGGAAGGGCGTTCATCCCGCAACCAAGACCTTTCAGGCGTTCAGAATCGCTGTGAACAACGAGCTTGGCCTGCTCGAGAAATTTTTGTCAAAGGCTCCCGACCTTATCAATCCGGGGGGTAGATTGGCTGTTATCTCCTATCATTCACTAGAGGACAGGATGATAAAGCATGCCATGGCGGCGTGGGAAAATCCCTGTAGTTGCCCCCGAAGTCTGCCTTCCTGCGTGTGCGG
The DNA here is from genome assembly GCA_003599015.1 of Desulfobacteraceae bacterium. GTDB lineage: Bacteria > Desulfobacterota > DSM-4660 > Desulfatiglandales > Desulfatiglandaceae > CG2-30-51-40. Next base: position 5,137 of record QZIK01000082.1, read on the forward strand.
TAAAAGACCCGTTTTTTTCCGGGTTCATAAGCGCGGGATCGTTCCGACAATTGAAGAGATAAAAGATAACAAGAGAGCAAGAAGTGCTGTATTGAGAGTGACTGAGAGGCGCATCCATGACTAAAAAGGTGCCACCAAGATTATCTGCTCTTACTCCGAATAAGGTTACGGGTGTCCGGGTTAAAAACACAAGGGCCAGAAGACGCGAAATAGGTCTGACGAAGAGACAGGTTTTTTTGATTTTTGTCCTGCTCATATTCCTGACAGGAAGCAGCATAGGATATGTATGGTCGAACTTTGAGAGGACGCAGGTCAGCTACTCCTTAAGTGAACTCAAAAGAGATGAGCTCAAGCTCAGAGAGCTGAACAAGAAACTGAGGCTTGAACTTGCCACCTTGAAAGCAACGCAGCACCTGGAGACCATGGCCATGGCCAAGCTTGGTCTAAGACAGCCTTCTCCATCTCAGATAGTTGTCCTGCCATGAAGGTCTGGGACAAGAGATGGATTAGATTCCGTATTCATGTTGTGTCCGCCCTCCTGGGGGTAGGCATGGCAATTGTGCTGGTCCGTGCCTTTCAGCTTATGGTCATTGAGGCCGGGCGGTTGAGCGCAATAGCAAGGGAGGACTACACTGGAAAAATAAAATTGCCTCCCATGCGGGGCGCCATTTACGACCGTGAAGGACGTGAGCTTGCTCTTTCCGTCCAGGTGTGGTCCATTTACGCCCACCCCAATAAAATCAAAGACAAAAAAGGGATTGCCGAAAAGCTTGCCGGCATACTCGGGGAAAGGTCGGACGATATTGCCAGCCTCATCAAGCCGGATGTAAGATTTGCCTGGATAAAGAGAAGAGTCCCTTCCGGGATGGCTGATGCCGTTAGGGCCAGCGGACTTGAAGGCGTTGTAGTGGTGGCTGAGCCTGGACGTTTTTATCCGGGCAGGGAGGTGGCTGCCCATGTCCTTGGCTTTGTTGGCAGAGAATCCCAGGCACTTGAAGGCATTGAGAAAAGCTATGATGAACTGCTGAAAGGGGAACAGGGCACCCTTCTTCAGGTAAGAGATGCTCACGCCAGGACCATATCCCTTTTCGGCCCCAGCCGAATGGAGCAGGGGACACATGATCTGATTCTCACCATTGATAAAAACCTTCAGTACAAGGCACAGCAGGCCCTCAGGGAGGCTGTTCTCAAGAGAAACGCCACTGCCGGACACTGCCTTGTTGTAGCGCCTGATTCAGGAGAGATCCTGGCCATGGCGGTTATGCCGGATTTCAACCCCAACTCGGTGGATGCATTCAGTGCCGAACAATGGCGCAACCGAACTGTGACCGACTGCTATGAACCGGGATCCATCCTTAAGGCCTTTCTTCTGGCTGCGGCGTTGGAAGAAGGGGTTGTTACGCCGGAGACGACATTCGATTGTGAGAACGGAAACTATTCGGTGGGTGGAAGCGTCATAAGGGACGTCCACAAATACGGAGTACTTACAGTGGCCGATATTATGGCCAAATCGAGCAATATAGGTTGCATAAAGGTAGGAATGAGGCTGGGGCACGAAAGGCTCGTTCGCTACCTTAAGAGATTCGGTTTCGGTGAAAAGGCTTCTTCGGATTTTGTGGGCGAGAGAGAAGGTTTTATAAGGGTCAGCTCCAAGGCCAGACCTATTGATCAGGCTACAGTGTTTTTTGGACAGGGATTGACGGTAACATCCTTGCAGCTAGCAATGGGGCTTTCGGCCCTCGCCAATGGCGGTAAGCTCATGAAGCCCATAATTGTAAAGAAGATTATAAATGAGCATGGTGAAGTAATACAGGAGAACCATCCGCACGTTGTGAGGCGGGTCATTACATCACGTACTTCTGAAGAGGTTACCAGGATCCTTGAAAGAGTTGTGAGCAAGGAGGGGACCGCACCTCTTGCCGCTATAGAGGGCTTCAGGGTTGCCGGCAAGACCGGGACCGCCCAGAAGGTAGACCCGGTCACAAAAAGGTATTCAGACAGAAAGCATGTGGCTGTTTTCGGAGGCTACATTCTAACCGAATCGGCTCGTCTGGTTATACTCGTGGTGATAGATGAACCTCGCGGGGTCTCCTATGGAGGGGTTGTATCAGCGCCTGTATTCAGAGAGGTGGGCAAATGGTCTCTCAATAACCTGGGTATATACCCCGTTAATGCATCTGGCGTCACCAGTCTGCCGGGGCCTTCCATGATGGATAAGCAGGCCGCCACACCGGAGAGATCCATGGTAGCCGAGCTGGCCATGGAGATCAAGTCAGGTACAGTGCCAGATTTCAGAGCTCTTCCAATTCGTGAGGTCATAAGCAAGGCATATGCCTTGGGATTGAAGACGGTCCTTGAGGGTACAGGGTTTGCGGTAGCTCAGGAGCCTGAGCCAGGAACGGATCTTAGGGATGTAGCCTCGGTAAAAGTTAGCTTCAGCCCCCCTCCGGAGTTTACATCCCAGGGTCCTTCTTCCCGTCAGAAATGACAGCTGTTATGCGGATTGGAAATAATTCGGATGATCCCGGAGCGAATGCCCTGTTTGAAACGATCAGGCAGCATAGAAGTGAAAGGGTTGCCGGAGGAACGAATGCATCTTAAAGATCTCCTTAAAGGCGTTGTCTTTGATTATTGCTCGGCAAGGCATGATGCGGAGATTGAGGGGATTGCCAGGGATTCCCGTTCGGTTCGTCCGGGATGGCTCTTTGTGGCGGTGAGGGGGGCTTCCGAGAACGGTCATGCCTACATCCCGGCGGCCGTTTCCGCAGGGGCCTCATGCATTGTGGCGGAGGATATCTCTTCGGTCCCGCCCGGCGTGGGTGCCGTCCATGTCTCTGACTCCAGATCGGCCCTGACCTATATAGCCACAAACTTCTATGGTGCTCCCTTTCAGGGTATGACCCTTATCGGCATTACAGGTACAAACGGCAAGACGACTACAAGCTATCTCATTGAGTCCATACTTGCAGCCTCGGGCCATAAAACGGGTGTTATAGGCACCGTTAACTATCGCTATCCCGGCAAGATCTTTAAAGGGGCCAATACTACCCCTGATTCCATTGCAATAATGGCCCTTTTGAGAGAGATGGCCGATGCCGGAGTGAGCCATGTGGTCATGGAGGTTTCTTCTCATGCCCTGGACCAGGGGAGGGCGGACGGCTGCCCTTTTAAAGCAGCCGTCTTTACTAATCTTTCAAGAGATCATCTTGACTATCACGAGTCAATGGATTCCTACTTTTTCGCCAAGACCAGGCTTTTTACAAATCTCGGAAGATTCGGCCGTGAAAATGCACCGGCTGCTGTCATAAATGCCGATGACCCCAGAGGATGTGAGCTGATGGTGATGCTGGGGGGTGATAAGGAAGAAAGCTCATCCGTGAAGATAATCAGCTACGGTCTCGGTAAGGAATGCATGGTTAGGCCTGAGTCCTACTACGTCAACATGGAAGGTATCAGGACCTCCATCAGGACTCCTCTAGGGACTATGACGATTGAATCGCCTCTGATAGGGAAATTCAACATATACAACATCCTTGCGGCCACCGCGGCCTCAATGGCTGTGGATATAGATTTGAATTTGATCGCCTCAGGAATAAACCTGCTTAAGGGTGTTCCCGGGCGGCTTGAGAGGGTGCCGGCGAAGGCAGCAGTCCCGATACTGGTGGACTATGCCCACAGTCCCGATGCGCTTTACAATATACTTGAAACCTTACAGCCCTTGAAGTCCGGACGTCTCATAACCGTTTTCGGATGCGGTGGCGACCGCGACAGGGGGAAAAGGCCTCAGATGGGAAGAATCGCCGCCGAGATGAGCGAGGTAGTAGTGATAACCTCCGACAATCCAAGGACCGAGGACCCCGAGGCAATAGCCAGGCAAATAGAGGATGGGGTTGTTGGGGCCGGAATGGGACCTTATGGCGCATCAGGACGTGGATACATGCTGGAGCTTGACAGGAAATCGGCCATCAGCAAGGCGGTGGGCATTGCGGTTCCAGGCGATATTATAATAATAGCAGGGAAAGGCCATGAAGACTATCAGATCCTTGGAAACGCCAAAAGGCATTTTGATGACCGCGAGGCTGTTCTTGAAGCAACCGGGAGACTTCAATGAGCGCCGTTTGGGGTGAGGTTACAGGCAGGGAGATAATCTCGGCGATTGGAGGAAAATCGTTCTCCGGAGATCCGATGACGGTAATGATGGGTCTCAGCACGGATTCCCGGAGGATCTCCAAGGGGGATTTATTCTGGGCGCTGCAAGGTGAAAACTTTGACGGTCATGACTTTGTTGAAACCGCCTTTTCTAAAGGTGCCGCCGGAGCGGTTATCCGGAGGGGAAGAGAAGGCAGCCCGGCTTCTCTACCGGGTTTTTTTCTTGCAGTTGTGGAGGACACCCTTAAAGCCCTTGGGGATTTTGCCAGCTGGTGGAGAAAAAATCGGGGTGCCCGGGTGGTTGCCATAACCGGCAGTGCCGGCAAGACCAGCACAAAGGATATGCTCTTTGAGGTCCTTACAGTTTGCGGAATGGCCATCAAGACCGAGGGCAACCTCAACAATCTAATAGGGCTTCCATTGACCGTCTTTCGCATTTCCCCGAAGGAATCCTTTGCGGTTCTAGAAATGGGGATGAACAGACCCGGAGAGATTGCACGACTAACCGAGATAGCCGATCCGGACGTAGGGGTAATCACCAATGTCGGCATGGCCCATCTTGAAGGGGTCGGGGATCTGGAAGGTGTAGCAAGGGCCAAAACAGAACTGGTCGGGAAGATTAATCCCTCGAACCCCGTAGTCATAAACGGGGATGATGCACTGCTTATGAAGGCTGCAAAAGGATATGGAAGAAAGATGATCACCTTCGGCATCAACCCCTCAAACCTGGTCAATGCCCGGGAAGTTCATGAGACGGAAAAGGGTATCCGTTTCAGGCTCGTTGCCGGGGAAGAAAGCCTGCCTGTAACTCTTCCGGCACACGGGGTCCATAACGTTATGAATGCCCTTGCGGCTTCAGGCGCTGCAGTGGCCCTGGGGATATCCTGTTCGGATATTGTCAAGGGACTTGAGAGGTTCAAGGCAATAAAAGGTAGACTTTCGGCCATTACCCTTCCAGGAGGAAGCGTTCTTATTGATGATACATACAACGCCAATCCTCTTTCCCTGGGAGCTGCTCTGGATGCTCTTCCTGCATTCGTCTCCTCACGGAAAGGGAGGGTCATTGTAGGCCTCGGGGATATGAGGGAGCTTGGCTCCGAAAGTCGAAAAGCCCACCGGGAGGCAGGACGTATGGTGGCCGGTATTGGGGCCGGGTTATTCCTGGTCATAGGAGACTATGCCGAAGAAATGGCTGAAGGTGCAGCAGAGGGCGGTATGGCCGCCGAACAAATAGAACACTTTGCCACGGTTGAGGAGATGGCCGAAAGGCTTGGTCGGGTCGTATCTGGAGAAGACCTGGTGTTGCTTAAGGCCTCCCGCAAGGTCGGTTTGGACAGGGTTGCTGCGATTCTAAAGGAGCGGAAGCCGGTTAAAGGGGTTGAGAAAAAGGGTCATGCTCTATAAAATTCTCTATATGTTTCAGTCGGATATAAACTGGTTTAACGTATTCAGATACATCACTTTTCGATCCGTTCTGTCTACACTTACGGCACTCAGCATAAGTTTCCTTTTCGGCAGGTTTGTGATCAGAACCCTCAAGGAGCTCCGGGCCAGGCAATATGTTAGAGAAGAAGGCCCTGCCCGCCATAAGGCCAAGGAAGGAACTCCAACCATGGGAGGATGCCTGATAATACCCGCTGTGGTCGTTTCGGTGCTTTTGTGGGCGGACCCGACAAACATCTACGTGTGGCTTGTGGTTGCTGTTGCCCTTCTTTTCGGCGCCATAGGATTTACGGACGATTATCTTAAGATCAGCAGAAAGAAAAACCAGGGACTGAGCGGAAAGACCAAATTGGCGATGCAGATAACGGTCGCAGCTTTGGTTGCAATAGTACTCTATCTGTACCCCGGCTTTGACTCGCGGCTCAATCTGCCTTTTTTCAAGGGAGTCGCACCTGACCTGGGCTGGGGGTACGCACTGATGGTGGTCTTTATAATCGTTGGGACCTCCAATGCCGTAAACCTGACAGACGGCCTGGATGGCCTCGCAATAAGCCCGATCATAGTGGCCTTCGGGACCTATCTCATCTTTTCCTATCTGTCCGGCCACATAAAGATAGCCTCCTATCTTCAGATCCCTTACGTTGCAGGCTCTGGTGAACTTGCGGTTTTCTGCGGGGCGGTCGTGGGCGCGGGTCTTGGTTTTCTATGGTACAACGCCTATCCGGCAGAGGTGTTCATGGGGGATGTGGGCTCCCTTTCTCTGGGGGCGATCCTCGGAACTGTGGCCATAATAACCAAACAGGAGATAATGCTTGTCCTTGTCGGAGGGCTGTTTGTCTTTGAGGCCCTTTCTGTGATCTTTCAGGTGGGTTACTTCAAGATCACCGGCGGCCAGAGGATCTTCAAGATGGCGCCCATTCATCATCACTTTGAATTGAAGGGCTGGCCGGAACCAAAGGTAATAGTAAGATTTTGGATAATATCGATAATCTTAGCCCTTATGGCGTTCAGCACACTTAAATTGAGGTAAGGATTATTGCTGATCTTTATGTTCCAATTTTTCAGGAGTAACAGTGATTGATCTTCGGGGAAAAAGGGTTCTTGTGGTGGGCCTGGGTGTCTCCGGACTTTGGACGGCCCGATGGCTGGCATCGCAAGGCGCCCTTATAACAGTGAGTGATAAGCGTGAGTCCTCCGAGCTGGGTGAAGATCTATGCCGCGAGATATCAAGCCTTGGAGCATCCCTGGAGTCGGGAGGGCACCGCACTGAAACCTTTCTCTATGCAGACCTTATAGTTTTAAGTCCGGGTGTGCCGCATGACATGAACATCCTTAACCTGGCAAGGGGAAGAGGTGTCCGTATCGTCGGAGAGCTTGAAATGGCCTGCCGGGCTATCTCTGGCCAGTCGGATTCTTTATCCGGAGTTCCCATCATTGACACGATGGTGGCAAGCCACCTGTTAAACGTGATCGATGCACTTAAATTAGTTGGGATAAATGTAATTTTAACGGGAATTCGCCCGGAAATCGCACAAACCATCGTCAACATTGGGATTAGGCTGGATGGGATCTCAACCTTCGGAAGTCTGCATCACGCGATAAAATCTATCCAAAATAATCTGCAGACTGACCTGCATCCTTAATATTAAGGATGTTTTTTTTCGCAATTCACTGTACGAAACAATTATTTTTCTACCATTTATTCCAATCTAATTCCCAAAGGAGCTTGCGTAATGATCCATAATCTAGAAATTAAGAATGAAAATCTGCACGGCTCATTTAGTAATGAATACGAACCAATTCTTACCGTGAAGTCTGGTGATACGATTAGAATGCAAACTCCTGACATTGAATGGGGCTACTTTAAATCTAAGG